>DIAZ01000022.1:0-2736 GCA_002415925.1 Dietzia sp. UBA5065
GTCCACTCGATGGGCCACTCCGCGGACTTCGAGACCGAGGAGCGCGAGACCACCGAGGCGTTCGTCCGCGCCGTCGAGGCCGCCGGGGTGGGGCGGATCGTCCACCTGTCCGGGCTGCACCCTGCGGACGAGTCCGACCTGTCCCCGCACCTGCGCTCGCGCGTGGAGGTGGGGCGGATCATGCTGGCCTCGACCGTGCCCGCGCTGGTGATCCAGGCCGGGGTGGTGATCGGCTCCGGGTCCGCCTCGTTCGAGATGATCCGGCACCTCACCACCCGACTGCCCGGGATGGTCACCCCCAAGTGGGTCAGCAACCGGATCCAGCCGATCGCCGTCCGGGACGTGGTCCACTACCTGGCCGCGGCCACCACCTGCCCGCTCGAGGGCGACCTCGCGGACGGCCGGACCATCGACGTGGGCGGGCCGGACGTGCTGACGTACGGGCAGATGATGCAGATCTACGCGGAGGAGGCCGGCCTTCACCGCCGGCTCATGGTCCCCGTCCCCGTCCTCACGCCCAAGCTGTCCTCGCTGTGGATGGGACTGGTCACCCCGCTCGAGCCCGGCCTGGCCCGGCCGCTGGTGGAATCGCTGCGCTGCGAGGCGATCGTGCATGTCGACGACGCCGACGAGGTCCTGGGACCCCCGCCCGGCGGCCGCACCCCCTACCGTCAGGCCCTCCGCGAGGCCCTGCGGGTGCCGCACGGGCCCGCGCGCCCGGCGCAGTGGGCCGGCGCCGACCCCCTCGGCGACCCCGCCCGGCTCCTGCCGTCCGACGCGGACTGGGCCGGGGTGCGCCCGCCCACGGTCTGGCGCGCCCGCCCGGCGCGATGAGCACCGGGCCCGGGTCCGGGCCCGGGACCGCCGCCCCGGACACGCTCACCGGCCGCTACCGGCAGGCCTTCCGGACCGGCCAGATGGAGACCGCGCCGGTGCCGCCGACGCGCCGCCGCCTTGCCGTGGTCGTGGTCACCCTGGTGCTGGGCGCGGCCGTCAACGCGTGGGCGTTGCGCATCCCCGCCGGGGACTCGATGTTCTACCCCGCGACCGCCCTGCTGGCCGCGGTGTGGCTGACCGGGGCGTTCGCCTCCGGCCCGATCCGGGTGGGGCGCGAACCGTACCGGTCCGGCCGGCCCGTGGCGTCCTCGATCCTCGCCGCCTCCGCCCTGGCCGCGCTGTTCTGCCTGGGCGCGCTGGTCGTGGCGCGGATCGAGCCGCTGCGCGACCCCGTCGACGCCCTGCTCGACCATGCCACCGTGGGCAACCTGGCGCTGGTGGCCCTGCTCACCGCGGTCAACGGCGTGGCGGAGGAGTGCTTCCACCGCGGCGCGGTGTACTCGGCCACCTCCCGGATCCGCCCGGTCCTGGTCACCACGGTGGTCTACGCGGCGGTCACCGCCACCGCCGGCATCCCGCTGCTGGTGCTGGCCGCGGTCATCCTCGGGCTGGTCACCGCGGTCCAGCGCCGCTGCACCGGCGGGGTGCTGGGGCCGATCATCACGCACGTGGCGTGGTCGATGGTCATGCTGTTCGCGCTCGGCCCGATCCTCGACGCGGCGCGGGTCTGAGCCGGCGGGTCCGAGCCGGCTGGTCCGAGCCCGCGGGCTCAGCCGCCGCAGCAGTCCCCGCCGCCGAGCCCGGCGCCGTCGCCCGCGCCCGGCGCCGGGCGCACCTCGCGGGTGGCGAGGTTGCGGGCCGCGAGGTCGGCCTCCGCCGGGTAGTCCACCCCGACAAGCGACAGCCCACACGCCGGCGCCACCGGCACCGCCGACGACCGCTCGGTCTCCCGCAGCAGCCCCGAGATCCACTCCACGGACCGCCGCCCCTCCCCCACGGCCATCACCGCGCCCACGAGGCTGCGGACCATGGACCAGCAGAACGCGTCCGCGCTCACCGACGCCGTCCACACCTCCGCCGCCCCCGGCGCGTCCGGGCCCCGCGCGTCGGGCTCGGCGCGCCAGTCGAAGCGCTGGAGCTCCCGGATCGTGGTGGCTCCCTCCCGGCGGCGGCAGAACGCCGCGAAGTCGTGCAGCCCCAGCAGCCGCTGCGACGCCTCCTGCACCGCCGCCAGCTCCGCCCGCCGCGGCCACGCCGCGGTGTCGCGCGCCCGGGTGGGGTCGGGCCCCCACGGCGCGGTGGTGAGTCGGTACTCGTAGTGCCGGCGCAGCGCGGAGAAGCGGGCGTCGAACTCCCCCGGCACCCAGCGGGCGTCCATCACCGCGATGTCCGCCGGCAGCAGGCGCGCGAGCCTGCGCACCAGGGCCCCGGGCCGCCCGTCCACCGAGCGCTGGTCCAGCCACGCCGGGTCCACGTCGAGGTGGCACACCTGGGCGCGCGCGTGCACCCCGGCGTCGGTGCGGCCGGCCACGGTGAGGGTCACCGGGTGCCGGAAGATCGTGCCGAGCTGCTCCTCGAGCACCCCGCACACCGTCCGGAGCCCGGGCTGGCGTGCCCAGCCGGAGAAGTCGGTGCCGTCGTAGGCTACGTCCAGGCGGATCCGGCGGGTGCTCACGGACTACAGACGCTAGACCACGCCCGCGACACCGCGCCACACGGCGGCCGCGGCGTCCGGCACGATGGGACCGTGTCGTCGTCGTCCGTTCCCCCCACCCCCCGCCGCACCGCCGCGCTCCTCACCGCCGGCGTGACCGTCGCCCTGGCCCTGGGTGCCTGCGCCACCGGCGACGACGACGAGGCCCCGCCCCGCGCCCCCGGCCCCGCGGCGACCGGGTCCGC
>DIAZ01000022.1:2874-3475 GCA_002415925.1 Dietzia sp. UBA5065
GCGACCGGGTCCGCCGAGGCCGGCCCGACCTACGCCCGCTACGTGGCGCTGGGCGACTCGTTCGCCGCGCTCGGCCCCGTGGCCGCCCCCACCACCGGGCCGCCCGGGTGCCTGCGCTCCACGGCCGACTACCCCGCGCTCCTCGCCGAGGGGCTCGACGGCACGGAGTTCGTGGACGTCACCTGCGGCGGCGCCCGGACCCGTGACATGACGGGGCGTCAGCTCGCCGAGACCCCGCCGCAGTTCGACGCCCTCACACCCGGCACCGACCTGGTCACGCTCTCGATCGGTGGCAACGACATCGGGTTCGGAGACATCGCCGGCTGCGTCATGACCACCCGCGCCGGCTCCGTCGGCCCCGACGGCGCCCCCTGCCGCGACCGACTCGAGCGGTCCGTCACCGACGCGCTCGACGCGCTGCCCGCCCGACTCGACGCCGTGTACGACGGCATCCGCGACCGCTCGCCCGGCGCGCGGATCATCGCCACGGGGTACATGCCGCTCGTCCCCGACCGCGGCGGCTGCGACTTCGTGGCCTCGATGAACCCCGGGGACGTCACCTGGACGCGGCAGGGGGCCGAGCGGATCACGCTGATCGTCG
>DIAZ01000108.1:0-4133 GCA_002415925.1 Dietzia sp. UBA5065
CTGGATGGCATCGAGGTCGGCCTGGGACACGCTCTGGTCGGCGCTCACGCTGGGGGCTCCTGGGGTTGTGGGGGTGGCGCGTCCTCGGGATTGCCGGGGACGGCCGGGGTGTCGGGGCCGCCGGGGAGGCCCGCGCCCCCGAGCAGTTGCGAATTCTCCGGGAAGACGGGATCGGGGGGCACCGAGATGGAGTCCCACACCCGCGTCTGCCACGGCAGCGCCGCCAGCTCCGCCGCCCGCTGCTCGGCCACCGCCCGCTCCACCGGATCCACCGTGCTCACGCGGTACGGGGTCTCGCCCGGCTTGACCGCGCCAAAGCGGATCCGCGCCTGCTGCTCGATGTAGGCGGGGTCGGCGAGCAGCTTCTCCTCGGCCTCGAGCTCGTCGATCGTGCGCTCGAGCGCGGCCCGCTCCTGCGCCACGGCCTTCTCGTCCGAGAGGAACTGGTAGTGGTTGCGCAGCGGGAAGGACACGGTGACGAGCAGGATGATCGCGACGACGGCGAGGAGACCGATCCGCCGGGGCGTGTAGTTCCGCGGGCCCAGCAGGGTGTCCGACAGGTCGGTGCGCGTGGTGAGGCGGTGGGCCTCCGGATGCGCGGTGGTGCCGACCCTGCCGGAGCGGGCGGCGGCGGGGACGGGCCGATCCCGCTCCCGGCTGGGCGTGCGCCGCTGGGGGGTCTGCCGGCGGGCGGGGTCGGAGGAGGGCTCGCCGCGGGAGCTTCCCCGCTGCGGGGCCCGGCGGATGGGCCCGGAGGCCTCCCCCGGCCGCCGGGACGACGCGCGATCGCGGCCGTCGCCCCGGCGATCCGAGGGGCGCGGTGGGCGAGCCATGAGCCCTCCTCTCGACTACCTGCTGGCCATCCCCTGCGCCCGGCGGCTCAGGGGGTGAAGCGCGGGAACGCGCCGGCGCCGGCGTAGCGGGCGGCGTCGCCGAGCATCTCCTCGATGCGCAGCAGCTGGTTGTACTTGGCCACGCGCTCCGAGCGGGCCGGGGCGCCGGTCTTGATCTGGCCGCAGTTGCACGCCACCGCGAGGTCGGCGATGGTCGTGTCCTCGGTCTCGCCCGAGCGGTGCGACATCATGGTGGTGTACCGGTTGCGGTGCGCCAGATCCACGGCGTCCAGGGTCTCGGTGAGGGTGCCGATCTGGTTGACCTTGACCAGCAGCGAGTTGGCCACGCCCTTGTCTATGCCGTCGGCCAGGCGCTGCGGGTTGGTCACAAAGAGGTCGTCGCCCACCAGCTGGACCTTGTCGCCGATCATGTCGGTCAGGGTCTTCCAGCCCTCCCAGTCGTCCTCGTCGAGCGGGTCCTCGATCGAGACCAGGGAGTAGCTGGCCACCAGGTCGGCGTAGACGTCGGCCATCTCGGCGGCGGAGAGCTGCTTGCCCTCGAAGTGGTACTTGCCGCCGGAGTAGAACTCGGTCGCCGCGACGTCCAGCGCGAGCGCCACGTCGGTGCCCAGCTCGTAGCCGGCCTTGGTGATGGCCTCCGCGATCAGGTCGAGCGCGGCCTTGGTGGAGTCGACGGACGGGGCGAAGCCGCCCTCGTCGCCCAGGCCCGTGGACAGGCCCTTGTCCTTGAGTACGGCCTTGAGATGGTGGTAGACCTCGGCGCCCATGCGCAGGGCCTCGCGGAAGGTGGGCGCGCCGATCGGGGCGATCATGAACTCCTGGACGTCGACGCCCGAGTCCGCGTGGGCGCCACCGTTGAGGATGTTCATCATGGGCACCGGCAGGACGTGCGCGTTGGCGCCGCCGACAAAGCGGTAGAGCTCGAGCCCGGCCGAGTCGGCGGCCGCGCGGGCCACGGCCAGCGAGACGCCGAGGATGGCGTTGGCGCCCACCCGGCTCTTGTTGTCCGTGCCGTCGGCGTCGAGGAGGGCCTCGTCCACCAGGCGCTGCTCCTCGGCGGGGATGCCGATCACGGCGGGGGCCAGCACGTCCAGCACGGCCTCGACGGCCTTGCTCACGCCCTTGCCCAGGTAGCGCTCGTCGCCGTCCCGCAGCTCCACGGCCTCGTGGGCGCCGGTCGAGGCGCCCGAGGGCACCGCGGCGCGGGCGAACGATCCGTCGTCCAGGAGCACCTCCACCTCGACGGTGGGGTTGCCTCGCGAATCGAGGATCTCCCGGGCTCCGACCTGCTCGATAAGCGCCATCTGTGCTCCTTGGGGAAGTTCGTGGTTCGTGTCAGGGGGTCGGCGCCGCTCCCGTGGGCGCAGTACCGCTGGTCATTGTTCCACGTAGTCGAGCGGGGTGGGTCGAGGCGTGCGGTGACTACAACCCTTCGGGTGCGCTGCGCCTCGACTCGGACGTGGTGAGACTCCCCCGGGGATCGGCCCTCCCCACTCGTACAGATTCGTAATACGATAGCGGTCATGGAGCGGAAGATTCAGGGCCGGCCGGTCCCAGAAGAACAACTTGACGAGTGGGTTGCCGAAGCCGAGAAGGGCTACGACCCTGCCTGGCTGAAGAAGCGGATGGGGCGACCCGCGAGGTCAAGCGAGGCCGCACAGGTTGTCCCGGTCCGCCTTACCGCCGCCGAGCTTGCGGCGGTCATGGCTCGCGCCGACCGAGACCACCTCAACAGGTCCGAGGCGATCCGCCAGGCTCTGGCCGAGTGGGCCGCCGCTTCGTGATCATCCGAAGTTCCGCCCGGACACACGGCATCACCGACGACGACATACGGGCGGCCTTCGACACCGCTACCCTCTCCGGCCCCCTGGACGACGAACACCCGCAACGGGTACTCGTCTTGGGATTCGATAGGCAAACCAGGGTTCTCGAGCTTGTCGTGCTGTTCTACGACAACGGCCAGATTGAGGTCATCCACGCGATGAAGGCGCGCCGGACCTATCTTGAACTGCTCGAATGACACCGATATCCGATCTGGATGGTCGAAGAACCATTCCGCATCGACGCCAGGGACCTCGAAAGCGATAGCGCTGCTCACGGCTTTCTTGAAGGCCGGACTGCACTTCTTGCGAGCACGTTCTCCGGTGGCGCCGCGACGGTCGCAGCCCAGCTCAAGTCTCTCGGCTTCGTCGTGTCGTCCGAACGATCGCCGGACTGACCTGAGTTAGCCCCTCTGGTGCCCCGCTGAGCACCGGCACTACCGGTACGGGAACCCTTAGCCACAGGTGGTCAAGCAGTCTTGACGCCCACTCAGAGGCTGCGTCCACCGCCAGCACCAGTTCCTAGACTGGCGGGGTGGGTTGTCTGGCTCGTGCACCGATGTCCGCGATGACGTCGCTTAGATCCGCGTCGTCAACGTCCACGTAGCGGCCCACAGCCACGTCGGCCCACCCCTGATCGGCAGCTGCGCGGAGAGCAGCGAGCCTGGCCGCGTCCTCGGCATCTCGCCGCTCCAGCAGCCGAAGCCCTTCACGCACGACCTCGCTCGCATTCTGGTAGCGCCCGGATGCCACCAGTTGCTCGACCAACTCGTGTTGGTGCTGGCCCAGGACAACATTCCGTGTTGGCATACTCATCACCCCTGTTGCAGGATATGCCAATCCTGCGCTTCCTGCGAGCGGCTCCGAGCACTGGGGAGGTCAGCGCGTAGCGCACCGACACGAGGCCGGAATTCCGGCCGCGACGGGTCGGTCTCGTCGTCGTCATCACTCTCGTGTCCCGTCCCCTCCCCACACAGGCGCGCCCGCCCCGGCCACCCACCTCGCCCTTGCCGTCTCGGCGCCGGCCGATCCTGGCGATGTCGTACCCCGCCCCTAGAGTGAGCCCGACCCCCCGCATGGACCACCCCGGAGAACCACCCAGGAGAACACCGTGGACGCACCCGCCCTCGTCACCGCCCGCGCCGGGGCGGCGATCTGATGGCTGCTCGGTCACCGCGCTCGACAACCAGGAAGCGGAAGACGAGTTCCACACGGGCGAAGTCGGCCAGGAGGCCGAGCGCGGCGCAGGCGGCCCCGACGATCCCGCCCGGCCAGCGGGTGTGGCTCCTGGAGCTCCCGTGGGGCGGACTGGACGGCGGAACCCCGGCCGGGGTGACCTACTACAAGTCGCTCACCGCGCACGCCTACGTCGGCACCTCCCTGCCGAGCCCGCTGGAGCCCTACGCCAGCAAGCCGTACTCCTACCTGCGCCTGCTGGAGGACGAGCTCAACGGCAGCG
>DIAZ01000108.1:4352-7479 GCA_002415925.1 Dietzia sp. UBA5065
GGCGCGCGGCGCCCGCACGATCCTCGTGACGGTGGACCGGCCGGCGCGGATCACCATCCCGTCGTGGCGGCGCACCATCGCGGCGCTGGATGGTGACGAACAGGGCGACGACGACCTGCGCTGGATCATCATGTCCTCGGACAGCCTGGGCAAGCTCATGGCCCGGAACGGGCGCCCGCGGCTCAAGCTGGACGTCGCGGTGATCGACGAGGCCCACCAGTTCCGGCACGCCAGCAAGCGCACCAGCTACATGCGGAGACTGACCCGCATGGACGCCCCGCACGCCAACGCCCCGTTCGTGCTGACGATCACCGCCACCCCGGGCCACCACCCCGGCGAATGGGCATACCTGTCCTCGCTGTTCGCGCAGGTGCACGGCGATCCGCCGGCCCGGTGGGCGGACTTCGGGCGGGCGCTGACCGAGCGGGGCGTGCCCCTGGAGACCTCCTACGGCAGATGGACGTGGACCACGGAGGCGAAGGAATCTCTACAGGTGCAGCAGGCCGCCATCGGCGACGTGCGCGACATCCTGCTGCGGCACGATCCGCCGCTGATGCTCACCCGGTCGGCGCCATGGGGGCCGCCGCCCTTCGACGTGGACCTGGTGGAGCTGACCCCGGACCAGTGGCGGGCCTACGAGCTGGAGTGGGGTGACTTCCAGCGGGAGATGCGGCTGGCCAGGACCGGCAAGAACGTCGCCCGCGGGCTGGCTGCGCTGGTGCGGCTGCGCCAGAAGGCATCGATGATCCGGGTCGAGCACACGGTCGCGGCGGCCAAGGCCGAACTCGCCCGGGGCCACCAGGTGTTGATCGCCACGGAGATGGTGTCCACGGCCGCGCACCCGGTGGCCGAGATGCTCGAGGCCGACGGGATCCCGGTGGCGCGGATCTACGGCTCGAACCCGCAGGCCGAATCCGAGCGGATGCGGTTCCAGCGGGGCGAGGCGCCGGTGGTGGTGTTCAACACGCCCACCGCGATCAACCTGCAGGCCCGCGAGCAGTTCGCCGACGGCTCGTTCGCGACCGACACCCCGCGCAGGGGCTTCTTCCACCAGGCCCGCTACTCAGGACTCCTGGCCGAGCAGACGATGGGCCGCGCGCACCGGGATCACCAGGTGTGCTCGTGGTCGCTCCTGGCCGCGGCGGGCACGATCGAGGAGCGGGCCGGGACGGTGATGCTGTCCCGCCTGATCTCCTCCGCGACCAGCACCGACGCGGACGCCTCGACCTTTGCCGAGGTGGCCCGGGTCTTTGGGATCGACTGGATCCCCGCCGCTCGACTGGCGGACGAACTCGGTTAGGCGTACACCGCTCGTGGCGTGCTCCCCTCACGGGCAGACCGGTTCCGACGAACGCCCTCGTCGTCGCCACTCACCCTGTCCTTCCCGACGGCTCTGTCGATAGACTCCGCGGGTGCGGATTCGTCCGATCGACCTCGTGGATGTCCTGGTGTATCTCGTCGTCTTGGGCGTGTTCATCCAGCTCTTCCCCGCCGTCCTCTCCGAGACGTTCCTGCTGGCGCTCCTGACGGCGGTCCTGCTCAAGGTGGTGCTGGAGATCGTGCTGCTGGTCAAGAAGAGGATCGTGGGCCGCATCCGGTCGGGGAGGCCGCTGCCGATTCGCATCGTCAACGTGGTCGCGCTGCTCCTGGTGCTGCCGGGCAGTAAGTTCCTGGTCTTGGAGCTGGTGGCGTTCGCGTTCGGCGACGCCGTGCAGCTGGGCGGCTTCTGGGCGGTGACCGCGCTCATCGTGGCGCTGATGCTCTCCCGCGGTGGCATGCGGCGGTTGCTGACGACGACCGAGTAGTCGCGCCCCGTGGTCACGCCCCCACCGGGTGAGGACGATCCGACGCCGGCCGCCGCGTCCGCTCCCCCGCCGGCTGCTCCTCGATGAACGCGCCGTCGAGGAGCATGGTCGAGGTTGCAAGGCCTGCTCTACGCCCTCGCGTCCCGGCCGGTCACTGCGCGCCGGTGCCAGGTGAGCGCCCTCGTCGTCGTCGTCACCGCCCCGGTCCTTCCCTCGATCTGGTCCGCCGGTCTCACCTGGTAGGTCCCCCGAGGATCCGGCGGGTGGGCTGCGCGAACACCAGGAGCAGGTTCACCACGCTCACCGCACCGAACGCCCACCAGAACGTGTGGAACAGCTCCCGCTGGTCGCCGGGCAGCCCCGCCACCGGCCGCCACAGCAGGGCGACCTCCCCCACCATCCACGCGAGTTGCCCCAGCGCCACCACCAACGCGAAGTACCACTGCCACGGCGAGGGGGCATCCCGGCGCCCGCGGGCGCGCAGGCCCCTGACCAACAGCGCGGTGACCACGGCCCCCGCCACACCCAGCAGAGCGAGGATCACACCCGGGGCGAAGAAGTCGGCGAACGGCGTGTTCACCAACAGCTCCGGATCGAACCCCAGACCCGATCCGTCGCGGAAGAGGAACAGGCCGGGCCCTCCCCCTAACGCCGACAGCGTCCAGAACGCCATGCCGACGAGAAGCGCGGACGTGGACCACGGTCGTGCCAACCTCATCTCGGAGCTCCTCTCCACCTACTGCGTCAGGGGACGCACCTGCTCGAGCATGACGTCCACAAACACGTCCTTGTTCTCCGCGCTGCCCAGACCGTGACCACCCTCCAACCAGATGAGGTTCTTGTCCGGCGCCGAGAGGACGTCGTAGTACTCCTCGACCAGCGCTGGCATGGCGTTGACGTCGTGGCGGCCCACGAAGAAGAACACCGGCACCTCCAGCGTCGGGGCCTGACGGGCGAAGTCCAGACCCTCGAGCTGCGGGTAGACGGCGTTGAACGAGTTGATCAGACCGCGGGTGTGGTTGACCTTGTCGACGTAGCCGTACTCGGGGACGAAGAACGGGATGAGCGGCGCGACCAGCGTGTACCGGGGCGTGCCCATGATCTCGTTGAGAACGTCCAGGAAGGCGACGTAGGGGCGCACCACGTTGTCCCCGTGGTACGGCGGCGGCCCGTTGCTGCGCAGCTTCTCCGCTCGCCGGGTCTCGCCCTTGTCGTCGAGGTACTTGAGCGCGAGCTCGTATCCCATGCGGTCGTTCTCGGTGGTGTTGACCATCTGCCCGCTGGTGACCAGGGCGTGGAAGAGCTCGGGGTGTTCCTGCACC
>DIAZ01000108.1:7725-8062 GCA_002415925.1 Dietzia sp. UBA5065
GTCGAACGGAACGGCGCCGTACGACTTGCCGGTCCCGGGTTCGTCCCAGCTGACCACGGTGAAGTGCTTCTCCAGGGGCTGGAACTCGCGCGAGTTGAAGAAGCCGCCCCCGCCGGGGCCGCCCATCCCGAGGTTGAGCAGGACCGGATTGGTCTCGTCCTGGCCGCGGATCGTGATCCACTGCTCGCTGCCGCCCAGGTCCACCTTCTCCATCGTCGCGATGCTGCCGGGGACAGGCTCGCCGTCCGGTCCGGTGACGGGCGGCGCCACCGCCAGGGGCTGCGAGACCCCAACCGCGCCGACCGCGGCCAGCACCAGCAAACCCACCGCCGCCGGC
>DIAZ01000017.1:0-1775 GCA_002415925.1 Dietzia sp. UBA5065
CACGCCGGGGGGTGGCGCACGCCGAGGGCGGCGGGGGGTGGGCTGCTACAGCGGGGCGATGGGGTGCTTGCGCGGGGGCTCGTTGCGGATCTTGTCCCGCAGCTGGGCGAGCGCGCCGCGCAGCACCAGTCGGGTCTGCGACGGCTCGATCACCGCGTCGATGTAGCCCCGCTCGGCGGCGGAGTACGGGGTGGCGATGAACTCGTTGTACATGTCGATGAGCTGCTTGCGGAGCTTGGGTCCCTCCTCCGGGCCCGCCTCCTCGATCTGCCGGCGCTGCAGGAGGTCGACCGCCCCCTCGGCGCCCATCACGGCGATCCGCGCGGTGGGCCAGGCGAAGTTGAGGTCGCCGCCGAGGTTCTTGGACCCCATCACCGCGTAGGCGCCGCCGTAAGCCTTGCGGACGACGAACGTGATCTTGGGGACCGACGTGGCGGCCACCGCGTACCCCATCTTGGCGCCGCGGTGAATGATCCCGAGCTTCTCCTGCTGGACGCCCGGCAGGTACCCGGGAGTGTCCACGACGTAGACCAGCGGGATCGAGTAGGCGTCGCACAGCATCATGTGCCGCGTCGCCTTCTCGGACGCGTCGATGTCCAGCGAACCGGACAGATGCAGGGGCTGGTTGGCCACCACGCCGACGGCCTCGCCGTCGACGCGCGCGAAGCCGGTGATGAGGTTGGGGGCGAACTGACCCGAGGTCTCGATGAAGTCGCCGTCGTCGAACATCCGGATCAGCACGTCGTGCATGTCGTACGCCGCGTTGTCGGAGTCCGGGATGATCGAGTCCAACTCGAGGTCGGACGCGGTGGGCGCGGGCTCCAGCCCGGGGTTGATGCGCGGGGCCTTCTCGGCGGCCGACGACGGCAGGAAGCTGAGCAGGTTGCGCACGTACATGAACGCGTCGTGCTCGCTCACGGCCACGTGGTTGACGTTGCCGTTCTTGGCCTGCTGGAGGGCCGAGCCGAGGTCCTCCATGGAGATCTCCTCGCCGGTGACCTGCTTGATCACGTCCGGTCCGGTGACGAACATGTAGGCCTGGTCCTTGACCGCCACGACGAAGTCCGTGGTCACGGGCGCGTAGACGGCGCCGCCGGCGCACTTGCCCAGCATGATCGAGATCTGCGGGATGTACCCCGACGCCGGGTACTGGCGCTTGGAGATCTCGGAGTAGTAGGCCAGCGACGTGACGGCGTCCTGGACCCGGGCCCCGCCGGAGTCGTTGATGCCGATGATCGGGCAGCCGACCTTGAGGGCGAAGTCCATGATCGCGCAGACCTTCTTACCGAAGCCCTCGCCGACGGAGCCACCGAACACCGTGTTGTCGTGCGCGTACACCACCACGGGGCGGCCGTCGATGGTGCCGCGGCCGGTCACCACGCCGTCCCCGAAGGGGTTGTCCGGGTTGCCCGGCGCCTTGGCCAGCTGACCCATCTCCACGAAGCTGCCCGCGTCGAGCAGTTCGGCGATGCGCTCCCGCGGCGGGGTGTGGCCGGCCGCGTCGCGACGGGCCTTGGCCCGCTCGCTGCCCGGGTCCTGGGCCTGCTCGGTCTTGACCCGCAGTTCCGCGAGCTTCTCCGCCGTGGTCTTGGCCGTCACGCGTCCATTCCCTTCAGTTCTCCCGCGTCGATCTCCGAGAGCCGACGCGCCAGATGCCTACCGACCGTACCGACCACGGGTTCGTCGACCACCGCGAGGTGGTCCCCCTGCAGCTGGACCACCTCGAGATCGGCGACGATCCGGGCCCACCCGCCGTCGGGATCGACGTGCTCGTA
>DIAZ01000017.1:2003-5097 GCA_002415925.1 Dietzia sp. UBA5065
GCCCACACCGGTCCACGTGGACAGGTCCGCGCTCTGGAGGATCCGGTTGTCGACGAAGCTGGCCCGCTGGTGCTCGATCACGCCCCCGCCCATGGCGTTGGCCTGGTCACCCAGGGCCTCCAGCAGCATCCCCAGCACGCCGTCCTCGCCGTGCTCGGCGAGGAACTCCCGCGGCACCTCGACGTCCAGGCCGTAGGTGCGCTTGGCGAACTCGGAGTACCGCGCCCAGCGCGCCACCGCCTCGTCGAGCGTGTCCGGGATCGGCTCCGACGGCTGCACGGTGTCCAGCAGCGCGACCAGCGCGACCACGTCGCCCGCCGCCCGCAACTGGCGGGCCACCTCGACGGCCAGCGCGCCGCCGAAGGACCAGCCGCCGAGGGCGACCGGGCGGCCCGCGGCGATCTCCCGGATCCGGTCCAGGTACCCCGCGGCCCGCTCCTCCAGCGGCCCCTCGGTGCGCTCGACGCCGTACACCGGGGTGTCGGTGCCGAGCCGCTCGACGAGCGGCTCGTAGACGAACGACGAGCCACCCGCGGCGTGGAACAGGAACAGCGGCGTGGCGTCCGGCGAGCCCTCGCGCAGGACGCGGATGTTCCCCTCGACCGCGACCTCGGTGAACGGGCGCAGCAGGTCCGCGATCTCGGCGATGGTGCCGGCGGCGGCCAGCTGGGTGGCGGTGACGTCGCCGCCGCACCGGTCCGACAGCCTTGCCGCCAGGGCGGTGCGTGCGGCGTCGTCGATCGCGGGGAGCGCACCGGTCACCCCGGGCGCAGCCGCACCGGTCACCACGGCCCACGCGCCGAAGGCCATGCGCTCGGTGTCGTCCCGGGGGGCGATCGCGACACCGGCGGCGCCGGCGTCACCGGTGGCGCCGGCCGGCGCGTCGCCGCGCAGCGCGGCCACGTCGACCGCGCCCTCGCCGCGCGACTGCTGGTCGGCGAGTTCACCGACCTTGTCCGGGTTCTCCACGGCGAAGGTCACCATGTCGGCCACGTCGTTCATCGACGCGTCCCGCATCGCCTGCAGTTCGAGGGGCGGGATGGAGAACTCGTGCTCGACGCGGTTCTTGATGCGGACCGCCATGAGGGAATCCAGGCCGAGGTCGAGCAGGGGGAGCTCCCGGGGCAGGTCGTCGGGGCTGTAGCCCATCGAGGACCCGATGATCCGGGCCAGGCGGTCCCCGATCGACTCGCCCGAGGCCGGATTCCAGCGGGTGTCCTCGTCGTCGTCGTCATCGATGTCCACCACCGGGGCGTCGGACTCGGTCGACACGTAGTGCGCCCCGGGCGCCGCGTCGGGGTCGATCGGCGTACCGCCGCTCACCGCGCACTCGGCGACCAGGACGAAGGCCGGCCCGGTCCCGTCCGTGCCGTGCGCGTGCACCTGCAGCGAGGCTCCGCCGGGGTGCGGGGTCATGGTGGTGGTGACGGTGCCGGCGGCCGGGAGCACCCCGGGCCGGTCGACCGCGGTGAGGGTCGCGCCCGCGAGCACCGACGCCGCGGCGGCCGTCATCAGGGCGTCCACGCTCGGCACGACCTCCGCGCGGACCTGCCAGGCGTGGCGGCCGTCGGGCAGCGCGACGTGGGAACCGGGCATGCGCCCCTCCCCCGACCCGCCGCCGGCGGTGACGGTCGGCCACAGGGTGCGGCGCTTCCACGCCGTCCCGGGCACCGGCGCGTACCGGGCGGGGCCGGTGACGTAGCCGTGCAGCATCTCCACCACTGAGACCATGTCGACCTCGTGGCCGTGGACGTACAGCTGCGCGATCGCACTGAGCAGGGTGTCCGCCTCGGACTCCTTGCGCTTGAGCGTGTAGAGGAGGTTCGGCTCCATGAGCCCGGCGTCGAAGCACGTGGCCGCCACGGACATCGCGGCGACCGGGTTGGGCGCGAACTCCAGGAACGTCACGTACCCGGCCTCGACGGCCTTGCGCACGGCGTGGGTGAACCACACCGAGTGGCGCATGCCCTTGACCCAGTACTCCTCCGCGTGGATCGGCTCGTGGCCGGCGCGGTAGAAGGTCTCCTTGTCCACCGAGGAGAACAGCCCGGAGGTGAGCCCGTGCGGCTCCAGGCCGGCGATCTCCGCGGCGAGCTCCCCCAGCAGCATGTCGACGTCGGAGGTGTGCCCGGCGCCGCGGACCTGGAGCTGTCGGGCGAACTTGCCCTGCTGCTCGACCCAGGCGACGAACTCGGCCACGGGCGTGGCGCGACCGCCGACGGTGGTGTGGGTGGGGGCCGCGTAGACGGCGGGCTCGATCGAGGCGAACTGCGGGTTGTCGGCGATGATCTGCGCGATCTCCTCCGCCGAGTACTCGACCAGGGCCATGGCCCCGGCGTCGGCGTCGGAGACCTGCTGCTCGGCGTCGCCCATGAGTCGCGAGCGCACGCAGATCACGCGGACCGCGTCCTCCAGGCCCAGGCCGCCGGAGGCGTAGGCGGCCGCGACCTCGCCCATCGAGTGGCCGATGACGGCCTCGGGCTTGGCGCCCAGCGCCTTGAGCGTGTCGATCAGCGCGACCTGGACGGCGAAGATCCCGACCTGCGCGTTCTCGACCTCGTAGGTGACGGAGTCGTCGAGGAACATCTCGACCATCCGGTACCCGGCCTCGAACTCGATGAGCTCGTCCACCGCGTCCAGGCAGGAGGCGAACAGCGGGTTGGATAGGTACAGCTCCTTGGCCATCTTGCGGTGCTGGGCGCCGAAGCCGGAGAACACCCAGACGTCGCCGGTGCCCGCGGGGGCGTCGGCGCTGAACACGCCGGGCCCGGGGTCGCCGGCGGCGAGGGCGCGCAGGCCCGCCACCAGGTCGGCGCGGGTGTGGCCCACCACGGCGCCGCGGGAGCGGCCGTGGTTGCGGGCGGCGAGGGTGCGGGCGACCGCGCCGAGGTCCACGGACTCGTCCTGCTTCTCGAGCCAGTCCGCGATCCGGCCGGCCGCGGACTTGCGCCGTGACGGCAGCGACCCGGACACGACGAGCACCGTGGCCGCCGGGCCGGGGACGGAGGTGCCCGTGGTGGCCAGCACCTCGGAGTTGCGGGCGACGGCGTCGGCGACGCTGCGCGCGACGTCGGTGTCGGCGGCGGCGGTGTCG
>DIAZ01000017.1:5257-9234 GCA_002415925.1 Dietzia sp. UBA5065
CGGTGTCGGTGTCGGTGTCGGCGGCGGCCACCGGCACGGGGCGGTACTCCGCCACCACGACGTGGGCGTTGGTGCCGCCGAAGCCGAAGCCGGAGACGCCCGCCACGGCTCTACCGCTGTAGCGCGGCCACGGCGTGGTCTCCGTCACCACGCTCAGCCGCGCGGCGTCGAAGTCGATGTAGGGGTTGGGGCCGGCGAAGTTGAGCGTGGGCGGGAGCGCGTCCTTGCCCATGCCCAGGATGACCTTGGCCAGGCCCGCGGCGCCCGCCGCGGACTCCATGTGGCCGAAGTTGGTCTTGGCCGAGCCCAGCAGGGTGGGGCGGTCGGCGTCCCGTCCGCGCCCGAGGACCTGGCCGAGCGCGGTCGCCTCGATCGGGTCACCGAGGATCGTGCCGGTCCCGTGGGCCTCGATGTAGTCCACGTCCCGCGGGTCGACGCCGGCGTCGGCGTAGGCCTGGCGCAGCACAGCGACCTGTGCGTCCGGGTTGGGCGCGGTCATGCCGTTGGACCGGCCGTCGGAGTTGACGGCGGAACCCTTGATGACGGCGAGGACCTGGTCTCCGTCCCGTTCCGCCTCCGACAGGCGCTTCAGGATGAACAGGCCCCCACCCTCGGCGCGGCAGATGCCGTCGGCGTCCGAGGAGAACGCCTTGATCCGCCCGTCCGGGCTGAGCGCGGCGCCGGTCTTGGCGAAGCCCATCGTGGCGGCGGGCGCGAGCATCATGTTGACGCCGCCGGCCACGGCGAGGTCGGACTCGTGCAGGCGCAGGGAGTTGACGGCCTCGTGGATCGCGACCAGGGAGGTCGAGCAAGCCGTGTCCATCGTCATGGACGGGCCGCGGAAGTCAAAGGTGTACGAGACCCGGTTGGAGATGATCGCGTTGGAGGCGCCAGTGACCGCGTACGGGGAGGCTGCGGCGGAATCGGAGGTGAGGAAGACCTGGTAGTCGCTGGAGGAGGAGCCGATGAACACCCCCACCTCGCGACCCTTGAGATCACTCGCCGGCAGGTGGGCGTGCTCCAGCGCCTCCCAGGTGAGCTCCAGGGCGAGCCGCTGCTGCGGGTCCACCATCTCGGCCTCGCGGGGGCTCATGCCGAAGAACTCGGCGTCGAAGTCCCGGACCTCCGAGTCGTCGAGCCAGCCGCCCCGGTCCGGTGCCTCGGCGAGCACCTGCTGGACGTAGGCGTCCCCCGCCCACTCGGACCACCGGGTGGCCGGCCGCGGGCCGGTGGCGTCGCGGCCGTCGGACAGCAGTTCCCACGTGGCCTCGGGCGAGTCGGCACCGCCCGGGAAGCGGGTGGCGAACCCGATCACCGCGACGTCGAACTCCATCCCCGCGCCGCGGTCACGGAAGGAGTGCAGATCGGCGGGCTCGTCGCTGAGGACCGGGCCGTTGATCGCGTACTCGGCGAGCGCGGCGATGGTGGGGTGCTGGTAGGCGATCGTGGCGTCGAGGGGACGACCGAGCTCGTCCTCGAGATCGGCCGAGAGGGTCACCGCGTCCTTGGAGGACAATCCGAACTCCTCCAGGGAGCGGTCGTCCGTCACCTTGGAGACGTCGAGCCCGGTGGCCCGGCAGACCCAGCCCCGCAGCCATTCGCGGAGCTCTACTACCGTCATCTCGCTCTGTGCCATCGTGCGGCTCGCCTTTCCTGGGGTTGTCCGGTGTGCTCGCCCGTCGCCGTGGGGCACTTCTGGTGCCGCGACCGGCCGGACGCTAGTGCGCCGGCTCGTCCGGGAAGGCGGTCTGGCGGTGTCCACCGCGCAACGTGCCGTCCACGTACGCGGCCTTGCACGCGCGGCGGGCGATCTTGCCGCTGGAGGTGCGGGGGATGGACCCGGCCGGGACCAGGAGCACGTCCTGGACGGTGACGCCGTGCCGGGAGGAGATCGCCGACCGGACGGCGTCCGCGATGGGACCCGGATCCGCCTTGCCCGCGCCGGGCGCGCGCTCGCCCACCACCACGAGGGTTTCCGAGGAGTCATCGGCGGCGATCGTCGCGCCGTTACGGGCGTCGATCGGGAGCTGGTTGGCCGGGACCGAGAACGCCGCGACGAATCCCGGACGCAGCGAGACGGACGCGTCCTGCGCCGTGTTCTCCAGATCCTGCGGGTAGTGATTGCGTCCGGCGACGATCACCAGGTCCTTGACCCGACCCGTGATGTACAGCTGGCCGCCCACGTAGGCGCCGTAGTCGCCCGTGCGCAGCCACCGCGCGCCCTCGGGGACGGAACCGAACTCGCGGACCGTCCGGGAGCCCTCGGTCAGACGCTCGGAGAGCACGTTGCCGAACGTCGCCTCGGACTCCTCGTCGCGCCCCCAATAGGCGCGGCCGATGTTGGTGCCGTGGAGCCAGATCTCGCCGACCCTGCCCTCGGGGAGTTCGCGCCCGGTGCCGTCGTGCTCACCCGTCGCGTCGTCGATGCCCGGTTCCACGATCGCCGCCCACTGGCTGGGGGCGACGTAGCCGCACGCGACCTGCGGGATGGCGTCCTCGTTGCCGTCCACGCGGGACGGGTCCAGGACGGTCATGAGCCCCTCGTTGAGGTCGCTCCGGTCCACGTGGATGACGATCGCCTCGTCGTCCTTGCGCGGCGAGGAGACGAACAGGGTCGCCTCGGCCATCCCGTAGGACGGCTTGATCACGGTCGGCGCCAGACCGTACGGGGCGAACGCCTCGTTGAACGCACGCATGGACGCCGGGGTGACCGGCTCGGAGCCGTTGATGATGCTCGTCACGCCGGACAGGTCGAGGGTCTCCCCCTCGCGCGGCAGTCCGCGGCGGGCCGCGTGCTCGAACGCGAAGTTGGGCGCGGCGGCGAAGACCCCGTCTCCGTCCGACATGGCACCGAGCTGGTTGACCCAGCGGCCGGGACGCTGCACGAAGGCGCGGGGGCTCATCACGGTGATGGTCGCGCCGCCCATGGCGGGCAGGATCACGGTGAGCAGGCCCATGTCGTGGAACAGCGGCAGCCAGGTGACGCCGCGCGAGGCGCGGGTCAGCCCGAGGCCGTCGAAGAGCTGCATGACGTTGGTGACGACGTTGCGGTGCGTGATCTCCACGCCGGCGGGGACCCGTGTCGACCCGGAGGTGTACTGCAGGTAGGCGATGTCGTCCGCGCCGAGGTCGGGGAGGGACCAGCCGGAGCCCAGCTCGTCGGGGATGGCGTCGACGGCGAGGGTGCGCGGCCGCTCACGCGCGGGCAGCTCCCGGAAGAGCGTGCGGACGCCCGCGGCCGAGTCGGTCGAGGTGAGGATGACCGACGGCGAACAGTCGCCCAGCACGGCGTGGAGACGGTCGTGATGACCGGGTTCGTCAGGATCGAACAGCGGGACGGCGATGAGCCCGGCGTGGATCGCGGCGAAGAACGAGACGATGTAGTCGAGCCCCTGGGGGGCGAGGATGGCCACCCGGTCACCCGGCTTCGCCACCTGTTGCAGTCGCGCGGCGATCGCGTAGAGGCGGTCGCCGAACTCGGACCACGAGAGTTCGCGGACCTCACCGTTGCGGGAGGCCGAGTAGTCGATGTAGCGGTAGATCACCCCGTCCGCCGCGGGATCCTGCCGCGCCGCGGAGACGTTGGACTCGACGAAGTCGACCAGGGTGGTCCGATCGGGAATGACGATCGCCCCACTGGCGTCGTGGTACTGCTCGAACTCCACGTTGCTCCGTTCCGAACCGATGACTGGATGGTCGACGTCGTCGACCACGGACATTCCGGGCGACAAGCGTGGTCGATCCTACAGCGTGCCCCAGGGCACAACCGAACTCCGAATCACCGATCCGGCCAGGCGTGTCGCGGCATGTCACGGTACGCCGTGGGCCCCTCAGTCGTGGGCGATCTGGGGCGCCTCGTCCACGAGCCGGCGGGCGTGCCCGATGGTCCAGTCCGGGACCGTCGTCCCCAGGATCACGTCGGGGTTGGTGGCGTACATGGCGTGGACGGCGTTGTTGGCCACGAACTCCTGGAACCG
>DIAZ01000017.1:9471-10893 GCA_002415925.1 Dietzia sp. UBA5065
CCGTCGGCGATGAGGACCGACCCCCGCACGAGGTCGGCGGGCACCGGCCCGTTGCCCGTCCCGATCTCGTTGGTGAGGTCTCCGGCGATCACCGCACCCTGGGAGAAGCCCAGGAGGATGTAGGAGGTGTAGGGGCAGCGGGCGTGCACCGCGGCGAGCTCGGCGCGGGCCCGGTCGGTGCCCTCGGCCCGGCTCTGGTCGTACGTGATCTCCTGCGGCCGTTGCGGATTCCGGAACTGGGCGACGTACGGGACCGTGAACACCTCGAGGCGCTCACCGGGATACTGCTGACTCAGCGGGTCGGTGATCGACCGGAGCAGCGCGTTGGGCAGGAAGGACGGCGCGTAGGGATCGTCGGCTGGGCTGCTCTCCCACGTCCCCGGCACGGCGACCATCTGGACGTCGGGGCAGTCCGCGGGCTGGGTCTGGGCGGGCACCTCGGGGCCTCGGCCCGGTCCCTCCCCGGGCCCGGTGGGGACTCCCCGGTTGCCGATCCACCACCCGATCCCCAGCACGAGCAGGACCACCAGGACGAGCGCTCCGAGCGAGCACCCGAGACGGCGGCCGCTTCCACGACGCGATCCACGAGCCATGTGACGAACTCCTTCCCGGACGCCCGACACGGATAGGCGGGCAGCCGACGACTCTTCCAACGGGCCAGGGGGCCTCCGGGTTCCCTCCGCGGCGCGGGGGTGTCACGGCTCACCCGGCGACGCCAGGCCTTGGCACCCCGCCCCGGAGCTCAGGGGCAGAGCTGACCGGCGGCGACGTCCACCACGATCCGGGAGAGCTCGTCCACATCGCGGTCCGAGTACCCGCCGACGGAGATCTGCCCGGCCACCGCGTCGGCGATGGTGGTGGTCTCCCCCGCGGCGCCGCCGGTGCTCCGGATCCGACAGATCGTGTTGCCCGCGGCGACGAGCGAGTCCGACATCGCCGCGGTGTCGATGCCCTTCGCCTCGAGGGCGGCCAGGTATCCGCGCTCGCGGGCGCCGACGATCGGCGCGGTGTAGCCCGGCGCGTCGGAGGCCACCGGCGCGGGGGCCTCGGTGAAACGCCCGGAGTCCTCGGACGCGGCGACGCGGGGCGAGGAGGTGCCCGCGCCCCCCGGAGGAGGTGCGACCGAACCGGAATCGGGGACTCCCGAGACCGTGGAGTCGCCGCCGCCGCAGGCCGTCGCCGTCCCCACCACGACGAGCAGCGCCGCCGCGAGCGCGGCACCCCGGCCTGTCACGAGATCTCCGCCCGACCGCCGGTCACGGTGATCCGGCCGCCCTCGAAGTCCATGACCTGGCCGTCCCGGGTGCTGCGGAGCGGGCCCGTCGGATACCCCAGCCGGCCGCGCTCGTAGTCGACCGTGCCCCAGGCGTCGAACACCGGCCCGCGGGGGATGACCTGCGCTCCCGTCCGCGACGACCAGTA
>DIAZ01000062.1:0-8406 GCA_002415925.1 Dietzia sp. UBA5065
GGCGGCGGGCCTGGACGCCGACCTCGCCGCCGCCGCGGGGACGGACGAGTACGACGACGAGCTGCGCGCCTCCCACCACCGCGGCATGGACCCGGTGGGCGACGAGGTGGGGACCCCGGTGATCCACGTCGACGGCGCCGCGTTCTTCGGGCCCGTCCTCACCCGCATCCCGCGGGGCGAGGACGCGGGGAGGGTGTTCGACGGCGCCGCCCTGCTGGCCGGGTACCCGTACTTCTTCGAGCTCAAGCGGTCCCGCACCGAGTCCCCCCGGTTCGACTGACGCTGCCCTTCCGGCTTGCGCTGCCCTTCCGGCTTACGCTGCGTGTCGGGTCCTCTCCGGCAGCGTAGGTCGGCCGATTCCGGGCGGTCGGCCAGCGCAAGTCAGGGGGGCTCGGGAGGCGGCGCATCCGGGGCGGGGTGATCCGCGGGTCCACCCGCACCGGGTTCGACGACCGCGCGTGGCAGAATCGCCGCCATGCGCATCTACCTGGGGGCGGACCACGCCGGCTTCGAGACCAAGAACGTCATTGCCGAGCACCTCAAGGCCGCGGGCCACGAGGTCGTGGACTGTGGCGCCCACACCTACGACGCGGAGGACGACTACCCGGCCTTCTGCATCGACGCCGCGGCCAAGACCGTCGCGGACCCCGGCAGCCTGGGCATCGTGTTGGGCGGCTCGGGGAACGGCGAGCAGATCGCCGCGAACAAGGTGCCCGGCGCCCGCTGCGCGCTGGCGTGGAGCCCCGAGACCGCGCGGCTGGCCCGCGAGCACAACAACGCCCAGCTGATCGGCATCGGCGGGCGCATGCACTCGCAGGAGGAGGCGCTGGCGATCGTCGACGCGTTCCTCGACCAGGCGTGGTCCGAGGCCGAGCGCCACCAGCGGCGCATCGACATCCTCGCCGAGTACGAGCGCACCCGTCAGGCCCCGCCCGTCCCCGGCGCCTGACGGGAGCCACAGTGCCCGTGCCCGAGTCCGTCCGTGCCTGAGGGGCACACCCTCCACCGACTGGCCCGCCTGCACACCGGGTACTTCGCGGGCGGGCCCGTCCGCGTGTCCAGCCCGCAGGGGCGGTTCGCCGACCACGTCCTGGTCGACGGTCGCCACTTCGAGCGGGCCACCGCGACCGGCAAGCACCTGTTCCACCACTACGAGGGTGGCCTGGCCGTCCACGTGCACCTCGGCCTCTACGGCTTCTTCGACTCCCACCTCGTGCCCGAGGGGCAGAACCCGCCCGACCCCGTGGGGCAGGTGCGCATGCGGGTCGGATCGGCGACCGGGAACGGCCCGGCGCACAACGTGGATCTCCGGGGCCCGACCCGGTGCGAGGTGCTCGGGGAGGAGGCGGTGGCCGAGGTCCGCGACCGCCTGGGGCCCGACCCGCTTGACCCGGCGGCCGACCCCGGGCGGGCCTGGGAGCGGATCCGGCGCAGCTCCCGCCCGATCGGTGCCCTGCTCATGGACCAGAAGGTGCTGGCGGGGGTGGGCAACGTCTACCGCGCCGAGGCGCTGTTCCGGGGCGGCCTCGAGCCGTTCCGGCCAGGCGCGACGATGCGGGAGGGGGAGTTCCGTGGGCTCTGGGACGACCTCGTGGCGCTGATGGCGGTGGGGGCGGAGACGGGCGGGATCGTCACGATCAGGCCGGAACACGACCACGGCGACGTCCCGCGGCGGGGCGCCGACCGGCCACGGAACTACGTCTACCAGCGCGACGGGTGGCCGTGCCGGGTGTGCGGTGACGACATCCGCCTGCAGACGATGGAGGCGCGGACCCTGTTCTGGTGTCCGACGTGTC
Source organism: Dietzia sp. UBA5065 (assembly GCA_002415925.1). GTDB lineage: Bacteria > Actinomycetota > Actinomycetes > Mycobacteriales > Mycobacteriaceae > Dietzia. Next base: position 1,797 of record DIAZ01000062.1, read on the forward strand.
AGTCGGGGTGACGGGGGTCCCGCGGTCCGGGGCGCGGCCGGGGACCCGGGGAGGATGGAGCGGGTGACGGGAATCGAACCCGCGTAGCCTGCTTGGAAGGCAGGGGCTTTACCATTAAGCTACACCCGCATCAGCGGCGTGACCTGGGAGTTCTTCCCCGTCCCGCTCGCGCTTCGACAAGACTACCGGACCGTCGCGGCGCCCCCAACTCCCGGGGCGAGAACGCGGAATCTGTCCTGATCCGGCCCTGTCGTACACTGGGCGAGTTGGTTTGGCGGCCCGGCAGGTTTCCCGCGCACGGCGCGGGATGGTCGGCCGCGCGACTCACCGGGATGTGGCGCAGCTTGGTAGCGCATCCGCTTTGGGAGCGGAGGGTCGCAGGTTCGAATCCTGTCATCCCGACCAGCGGAGCCCGAACACACACGAACCCCACACGACTTCCCTAGGAGATCATCACCGTGAAGAGCACTGTCGAGCAGCTGAACCCGACCCGGGTCAAGGTCACGGTGGAGGTGCCGTTCGCCGAGCTCGAGGCGGACTTCGCCAAGGCGTACAAGTCGCTCGCCGGCCAGGTCAACATCTCCGGATTCCGGCCCGGCAAGGCCCCGGCCAAGCTCCTCGAGGCGCGGATCGGTCGCCCGGCCGTGCTCGAGCAGGTCGTCAACGACATGATCCCGACCCGGTACAGCCAGGCCGTCGACGAGCACGACCTCAAGGTCCTCGCGCAGCCCGACATCGAGGTCACCAGGCTCGAGGACGGCGACGTGGTGGAGTTCACCGCCGAGGTGGACGTGCGTCCCGAGATCACCCTGCCGACCTACTCCGACCTGTCGGTCACCGTCGAGGCCCCCGCCACCGACGACGCCGCCGTCGACGCGGAGCTCGACAACCTCCGCGCCCGGTTCGGCACCCTCAAGGGCGTCGAGCGCGGTGCCAAGGAGGGCGACTTCCTCTCCGTGGACCTGGCCGCCACCGTCGACGGTGAGCCCGTCGACGAGGCCTCGACGGAGGGCCTGTCCTACGAGCTCGGATCGGGCACGCTCGTCGACGGACTCGACGCCGCCGTCGACGGCCTCAAGGCCGGCGAGTCCAAGGAGTTCCCCTCCGCCCTCGTCGCGGGAGACCACGCGGGCAAGGAGGCGATCATCACCGTGACCGTCCAGTCCGTGAAGGAGCGCGAGCTCCCCGAGGCCGACGACGACTTCGCCCAGATGGCGAGCGAGTTCGACACCCTGGACGAGCTCAAGGCGGACCTCGCGGAGAAGGTCGCGCAGCAGGCCAGGGCCGGCCTCGCGGGCGAGATCCGGGACAAGGTCCTGGACGCGCTCATCGACGCGACCGACATCCCGACCCCGGAGTCCGTGGTCGAGTCCGAGGCGCACGCCCAGATGCACCAGCTGATCGACCAGTTCGGCGGGGATCCGTCGATCCTCGACCAGGCGCTCGCCGCCGAGGGCACCGACCGCGAGACCTTCGAGGCCGAGACCCGCGAGGGTGCCGCCCGCGCCATCCGCAGCCAGCTCCTGCTGGACGCCGTGGCCGAGGAGGCCTCGACCGAGGTCTCCCAGGAGGAGCTCACCCAGCACATCATGTTCCAGGCTCAGCGCTACGGCATGGACCCGAACCAGTTCGTCCAGCAGATCCAGCAGGCCGGCCAGCTCGGTTCGCTGTTCTCCGACGTCCGCCGTTCCAAGGCCCTGGCCGACGTGATCTCCCAGGTGACGGTCCAGGACACCGACGGCAACACCGTCGACACCACCGAGTTCTTCGGCTCGCGCGAGGACCGGAACGCCGACTCCGCCGAGGCCGGGACCGAGGACGACAGCACTGACGAGCAGGACGCCGACGCCTGATCGTCGCGACCTGATCCGACTGTTCCACCGGGGGGCCGGGGACCGCTGCACGCGGTCCCCGGCCCCCCGGCGTCGTGGCCATCCGGGGCCGGTGGTCGCCCGCGGGCGTGGCCCCGCCGACGCTGAGAGCGAACACCCGCCCCGTCGGGACGGTTCCGTCGTGGGCGTTGGTTACTGTTTGACGTAACGGATACCCGGCCGCCGGACGGTCGGGCACCGCGCGAGCGGTGAGACGATGAGCGAAGGTAGGTTCCCCGTGGCCCAGAACGGTTCAGTGGCTCAGTTCGGTTCCATGCAGCCCGGTTCGATGCAGCCCAGTTCGACGCAGCCCGCTCTCAGCTCGCCCGGGTCCCACGGGCTGACCCTGGGCGACTCGGTCTACGAGCGCCTGCTGCAGGAGCGGATCATCTTCCTGGGCTCCCAGGTGGACGACGACATCTCCAACCGGCTCTGCGCGCAGATCCTCCTGCTCGCGGCGGAGGACCCCACTCGCGACATCGCGATGTACATCAACTCGCCCGGCGGCTCGGTGACGGCCGGCATGGCGATCTACGACACGATGCAGTTCGTCGAGTGCGACGTGGCCACCTACGGCATGGGCCTGGCGGCCTCGATGGGCCAGTTCCTGCTCACCGCCGGCACCAAGGGCAAGCGCTACGCCCTGCCGCACGCCAAGATCATGATGCACCAGCCGTCGGCCGGTGTCGGTGGGTCCGCCGCGGACATCGCCATCCAGGCCGAGCAGTACGCCGCCACCAAGCGGGAGATGGCCGAGCTCATCGCCCAGCACACCGGCCAGACCTTCGAGCAGGTCACCGAGGACTCGGACCGCGACCGGTGGTTCACCGCGGAGGCGGCAAAGGAGTACGGCTTCGTCGACCACGTGATCGCGCGCGCCGCCCAGAGCGGCGGAACCTCGCCGTCGTGACCGTCGAACCCGTCGCCCACGGGAGCGCTCCCGTAGCCCACCCAGCCCCGAACACCACCACGGAGTCACCGATGACCTCACTGCCGTCCTCGCGCTACATCCTCCCGTCCTTCGTCGAGCACTCGAGCTACGGCGTCAAGGAGTCCAACCCGTACAACAAGCTCTTCGAGGAGCGGATCATCTTCCTGGGCACCCAGGTCGACGACGCCTCGGCGAACGACATCATGGCCCAGCTTCTCGTGCTCGAGGGCCAGGACCCCGACCGCGACATCACCATGTACATCAACTCGCCGGGCGGATCGTTCACCTCGCTCATGGCGATCTACGACACCATGCAGTACGTCCGCCCCGACGTGTCGACCGTGTGCCTGGGCCAGGCCGCCTCGGCCGCCGCGATCCTGCTCGCCGCCGGCACCAAGGGCAAGCGGGCCGCGCTGCCCAACGCCCGCATCCTCATCCATCAGCCGTCCACCGGGGGCTTCCAGGGCCAGGTCTCCGACCTGGAGATCCAGGCCGCCGAGATCGAGCGCATGCGCCGACTCATGGAGTCCACCCTGGCGCAGCACTCCGGGCGCACCGCCGATCAGGTCCGCGAGGACACCGATCGCGACAAGATCCTCACCGCCGCGGAGGCCAAGGACTACGGGATCATCGACACCGTGTTCGACTACCGTAAGCTGTCGACCTCCAACTGACGAGCGGGCGGCGCGCCGCTGCGGGTTGCGGCGCGCCGTCGGGTCCAATGAACTGATCGCGCGGGGATCGGACTTTCCGGTCCCTCCCGCGTACCGTCGACTATGGGGTGGTACTCCGGTCCCCTGGAATGCGAGGACGTAGAACTCATGGCACGTGTGGGTGAGAGCGGCGACCTGTTGAAGTGTTCCTTCTGTGGGAAGAGCCAGAAGCAGGTCAAGAAGCTGATCGCCGGTCCCGGGGTCTACATCTGTGACGAGTGCATCGAGCTGTGCAACGAGATCATCGAGTCCGAGGTCGACGACTCCTCGGACTCGGCGCTCGAGGAACTCCCCAAGCCGTCGGAGATCCACGCCTTCCTCGACCAGTACGTGGTGGGTCAGGACGACGCCAAGCGGACGCTGGCCGTCGCGGTCTACAACCACTACAAGCGCATCCGGGTGGGCGCCTCGATCGGCCGGGGTGACGGCGTCGAGCTGGCCAAGTCCAACATCCTCATGCTGGGCCCGACCGGCTGCGGGAAGACCTACCTCGCCCAGACCCTGGCCAAGATGCTCAACGTGCCGTTCGCCATCGCGGACGCCACCGCGCTGACCGAGGCCGGGTACGTGGGCGAGGACGTGGAGAACATCCTCCTCAAGCTCATCCAGGCCGCGGACTACGACACCAAGCGCGCCGAGATGGGCATCATCTACATCGACGAGGTCGACAAGATCGCCCGCAAGTCCGAGAACCCCTCGATCACCCGCGACGTCTCCGGGGAGGGCGTGCAGCAGGCGCTGCTGAAGATCCTCGAGGGAACCCAGGCATCCGTGCCCCCGCAGGGCGGCCGGAAGCACCCGCACCAGGAGTTCATCCAGATAGACACGTCCAACGTGCTGTTCATCGTCGCCGGGGCCTTCCAGGGTCTGGAGAAGATCGTGGGCGACCGCGTCGGCCGGAAGGGCATGGGCTTCGGGTCCGAGGTGGCCAGCAAGAGCGATCTCCACTCGACCGAGAACTTCTCGGAGGTCATGCCGGAGGACCTGGTCAAGTTCGGGCTGATCCCGGAGTTCATCGGCCGTCTCCCCGTGGTGGCCTCGGTGACGAGCCTGGACCGCGAGGCGCTGGTGAACATCCTCAGCGAGCCCAAGAACGCGCTGGTCAAGCAGTATTCCCGGCTCTTCGAGATGGACGGGGTGGAGTTGGAGTTCACCGATGACGCCCTGGAGGCCGTGGCGGACCAGGCCATCCTGCGCGGCACCGGGGCCCGCGGGCTCCGCGCCATCATGGAGGAGGTCCTCCTCCCGGTGATGTACGACATCCCCGGTCGCGACGACGTCGCCCGCGTGGTGATCGCCGGCGAGACGGTGCGGGACAACGTCCTGCCGACCATCGTCTCGTTCTCCGAGGAGGAGCCGCGGGAGAAGTCGGCCTGAGCCCGGCCCCGCGGGGCGCGGTCAGTCGGCGCCGGCGGTGCGTTCCACGTACAGGGCGAGCTCGGTCCGGCCCCGCAGGCCGAGCCTGGCGTAGATCCGGGTGAGGTGGTACTGCACCGTCTTGACGCTGAGGAACAGCGCCTCGGCGGTCTGCGCGTTGGTCCGGCCCGCGGCCACCAGGTCCGCCACCGCCCGCTCCTGAGGGGTCAGGCCCACCGGTCCGACCGTGCGGGCCACGTCCACCCCGCCCGCGCGGCGTTCGCGGTCGCACCGGTCGACGTACACGGTCGCCCCGAGCTGTTCGTACAGGTCGCGGGCAGCACCCAGTGCGAGGTGGGCCTCTCGTCGTCGTCCCGATCGCCGGAGGGCCTGGCCTCTGGCCAGGTGGACGCGCGCGGAATGGAACGGCATCCCCAGGCCCTCGAGGTGGTCGAGCGAGTCGCGGAACAGCCTCTCCGCGCCCTCCACGTCTCCACGGGCGTTGAGGATACGGGCGCGCACGGCCCCGAGCCGGGCGAGGGTGGATCGGTGGCCGATCTCGCGGGCCCGGCGCTCGACCGGCGTGATGAGCTCCTCCGCCCCCGCGGTTCGTCCGTCCAGGACCAGGGCGTGGGCGTACAACTCGTGCCACGGCCAGAATCCGGGCTGGTCCACGTCCAGCCGGGTGGCCAGGGCGAGGATCGGTTCGGCCGCGCGCCGGGCGCCGGAGTGCTCCCCGTTGGCGGCGGCCACCTGCATCCGGGCCATGGCCGAGGGCAGGATCTGGACGGGGTACGCGTCGGGCCTGGTGGTGAGGTGCCGGGTGTGGGTGGCGGCCCCGAGTCGATCACCGCGCATCGCGCGGATGACGGCGCCCGTCCAGTGGACGACCGGGGCCAGCAGGTCCAGCTCGAGCTCGTCGATCCTGCGGGCCGCGGTGTCCACCACGCGCAGCGCGTCGTCCCATTCCCCCCGGAGCAGCAGGGTGCGGGCCAGCCAGGCCTGCGACCACAGGGAGATGCGGGCGGACCCGGTGACCTCGGTCGTGGGGATCGCGGCCTCGAGGCGGACGCGCGCGGTCTCGAGATCGTCCCCGGCCAGGGCGATCCACCCGGCCGCCATCTCGAACCGCTGGGCCACCGGATCGGCGGGGTCCACGGGCGGCGGGGGCGGGCCCGGCGCGCCCGGTGCCGAGATGGCCGATCCCAGCATGGCGACGGCGCGGGCCTCGGCGGCGGCGGGGGAGGTGGACCCGGTCCCGGCCGCGTCGACGACCTCGGAGGTCCAGCGGGCGATCTCGTCGGGTCGCCAACCGCACAACGCGTGGACGACCATCTTCCGGGCCAGGTCCACCCGGTCGTCCGGGCGGGTGGGGGTCGTGCGGGCGGCCAGGCCCAGCAGCGTGTCCGCCTCCGTGGCGTGCCCCCTGTGCAGCGCCAGGAGCGCGAGCACGGAGTCCCGGTGGGGGTCGGGACGGACCCGGTCGAGGCCCCGGGTGAGGGCGCCGGCCTCCGAGATCCGACCCGCGCCGATCAACGCGTCGATGCCGGAGGTCGTCCACTCGAGTCGCCGGTCGGGGTCGTCCGTGAGGCGCGCGGCGGTGAGCAGCGCGTCCCCCGCCGCGCCCCACCGGCCCGCGCGCACGTGGTCGTCCGCGCGGCGGCGGTACTCCGTCGCCAGCCCGGGATCCGGGCCCGTCGCGAGCGCGGCGCGGTGGGCCAGCGCGGCGTCCGGGTCGC
>DIAZ01000062.1:8575-13549 GCA_002415925.1 Dietzia sp. UBA5065
CCAGGTCGCGGAGCCGGGCGTCGACGTCGGCGCGGAGGGTCGGAGGGAGTCGGGGAGCGCCGTGAGGGGCGGACCACCAGTCCGGCCCCACGTGATCGGTGATCGCCGTGACGGTGGCGGTGTCGCCGCCGGTGAGGTCGAGCAGGCGCCGGACCGACCCCTCCGAGGGCTCGATCCCGGTCCGCGCGGTGACCAGCTCGCGGAGCGAGACGGTGTCGAGCCGATCCAGGCGGAGGGTCACCGCGGCGACGCGGGCGACCAGGTCGGCGGAGGGGCCGGGATCCGACGACGACGAGGTCAGCACGAGCAGAACGGAATCGGCCGATTCGACGGCGTCGACCATGCCCCGGAGCGAGTCGGGGTCGGCGTGGTCGGCGTCGTCGAGCGCCACGACCGTCCCCGGGCCCGCCACGCGGAGCGCGGAGCGCAGCGCCACGGCGACGGTGGTCTCCGATGAGGCGAGGAGCGGGTGTCGGGTGGGGCCGCTGGGGAATCGGGTGAGCGCCCGGTCGGCCGTCGACCACGGTCGTCGGTGGTCCCAGGGCAGCGCCCGGACCGCCGCGACCGTGACGCCGCGAAGCGAAGAGAGGAACGTGTCGAGGGTGTGTGTCTTCCCGCCCCCGGTCGGGGCGGTCACCAGGACGACCCGGGACCCGCGGTCCGTCACCAGTCGATGGGTGTCGAGCAGTCCGTCGAGGGATCCGCGGAGTTCGCCGCGACGCTGGGGGCTCATCGGTCCAGCGTAGGGCGCGGCGCGCGGGTGGGCCAGGGTTAACCCTAGTCATGCCCCAGGGTGGTTGGTTCGGCATGCGAACGGCACGTCGGGTGGCGGCCGGTGACCTGCACCGACCCGGACCCGGGGTTCGCGATGCGCACAATTGTGTCACTACATCCGTAAAGTGAGTGATTGACGACACAGCATCCCGGGGTGCACGGTGGTGGTCATCGGCTGGCGGACCCACTCCGCCGGGACCACGGTCCCCCGGCCCGATCCAGTCCCCACTCACCCAGGGAGCGTCATGTCCACCACCGCAGTCCCCACCGCCTCCGGCTCAGGCAACGCCGCCACCGACAAGTTCAAGGGCAACCGGGTCACCTCCGACACCTCGCCCGAGCGCGCCGCCGCGATCTACAAGGACGTGCTGACCAAGCTCTCCGAGGTCATCTACCAGCACGAGGTGACCTACGACGAGTACCGCGTCCTCAAGCAGTGGCTCATCGACGTGGGCGAGGGCGGCGAGTGGCCGCTGTGGCTCGACGTGTTCCTCGAGCACTTCATCGAGGACTCCAACAGTCGGATCTTCGACGGCACCAAGGGCTCCATCGAGGGCCCGTACTACGTTCCCGGCGCCCCGAATCTCGGCGCCAGGGGCACCATGCCGATGCGTGAGGACGAGAAGGGCACCCACCTGGTGTTCAAGGGCCAGGTCCGTGACCTGGACGGTGCCGGCATCGAGGGCGCGACCGTCGAGCTCTGGCACGCCGACTCCGACGGCTACTACTCGCAGTTCGACGACGGCCTGGGCATCCCGGAGTGGAACCTGCGCGGCACCTTCTCCACCGACGCCGAGGGCGGCTTCGAGATCACCACGATCCAGCCCGCGCCGTACCAGATCCCGCACGACGGGCCGACCGGCGAGTTCATCGCCAGCTACGACGGCCACCCGTGGCGTCCCGCCCACCTCCACCTCAAGGTGACGGCACCGGGCAAGCGACTCATCACCACCCAGCTCTACTTCCAGGGCGGCCAGTGGGTCGAGGACGACGTGGCCGGGGCGGTCAAGCCCGAGCTTCTCCTGGACCCCAAGCCGGGCGCCGACGGGGTCGACGAGGTGGTCTACGACTTCGTGCTCGACCCGGTGTCCGCGCCGCGCTACGTCGCCTGACCGGCACGTTCTCCGGAATCGCCGCCGCCCGCCCCGGCCGCCACGAGCGGCCGGGGCGTCCGTGCTCCCCACCTAGACGAGGACCGACCATGACCGACATGACCATCCGCTCCGTCGAGACCCGCATCCTCGACGTCCCGCTCATCCGTCCCCACAAGTTCGCGACCACCACCGCGACCGCGCAGTCGATCCTGCTCGTGTCGGTGACCACCGCCGACGGGGTGGTCGGCCACGGGGAGGGCGTCACCCCGGGAGGGCCCTGGTGGGGCGGCGAATCGGCGGAGACTATGCAGGTGCTCGTCGAGAAGTACCTCGCTCCGGTGGCTGTGGGTCGCCGCGTGGACCAGATCCCCGCGGTCCTCGAGGCCATGGAGGGGGTGGTGGCCCGGGGCCGCTTCGCCAAGGCAGCGCTCGAGATCGCGATGTTCGATGCGTGGGCGCGCACCCTGGACGTGCCGGTGCGGTCCCTTCTCGGGGGCGCGGTCCGCGACTCCATCGAGTGCACGTGGGCCCTGGGGGCCATGCCGCTCGAGGAGATGGTCGAGGAGATCGACGAGCTCCTCGCCACCGACCGGCACCGCACCTTCAAGCTCAAGATGGGCGCGCTGGATCCGGCCGAGGACGTCGCCCGCATCGCCGCGCTCGCCGGGCGGCTCGACGGGCGCGCCGGGCTGCGGGTGGACATCAACGCCCGCTGGGACCGGTTCACCGCCACCACCCACCTGCCGGCGCTGGTGGACGCGGGGATCGAGCTCATCGAGCAGCCGACCCCCACGGAACAGATCGAGGTCCTGGCCGAGCTCAACCGCACCCTGCCCGTGCACATCATGGCGGACGAGTCGGTGCAGTCCCCGCACGACGCCCTCGAGGTGGTCCGTCGGGACGCCGCCGGCGTGATCGCGGTGAAGACCACCAAGCTCGGGGGGCTGACCCGCAGCAAGGAGGTCGTGGCGATCGCGCGCACGGCCGGGGTGGCGTGCCACGCCGCGACCTCGCTGGAGGGCCCCATCGGGACGATGGCCTCGCTGCACCTGGCGTGCGCGGAGCCGGGGTTCAACTACGGCTCCGAGCTGTTCGGTCCGCTCCTGCTGGCCGAGACCTACGTGACCACCCCGATCAGGTACGAGGCCGGCCGCGTCCACCTCCCGGAGGGGCCGGGCCTGGGCGTGGAGATCGACCACGACGCCGTGGAGAAGTTCACCCGCCGCTGACAGCGGCACCCCGACCCACAAGGAGAGTCAGACGATGGCACTGTTCCACGTCCGCATGGACGTCCACCTCCCGCACGACCTGGACCCGCAGGTACGGGCCGAGACCCTGGCCCGCGAGAAGGCCTACAGCCAGGAGCTGCAGCGCTCCGGAAAGTGGCGTGAGCTCTGGCGCATCGTGGGCCAGTACTCCAACATCAGCATCTTCGACGTCGAGTCGGCCGACGAGCTTCACGAGCTGCTCTCCGGCCTTCCGCTGTTCCCGTTCATGGACATCGAGGTGATGGCGCTGACCCGCCACCCCTCGCGCATCGACTGATCCCCGGTCGAGGTGCGTGGGACGCTGTTCCCCTGGGCGAGCGCACCCGATCGGCGGCGCCCACCACAGCGGCGGGCACAGCCGCAGCGCGACCCCGGGACTTGCGCTGGCTCTTCGGCCTGTGCGGCCTGTTTGCACGGGATTCCCGGGGTGGCGCTGGGCGACCGGACCAGTCGGCCAGCGTAAGCCGGAGACGCAGCGCATCCCGGCGGCAGCGTACGGCGGAGACGCAGCGTAAGCCGGAGACGCAGCGCATCCAGGGGGCAGCGGCGGCCCGACCGCCCCCCGGCACGCGGCCGAGGTGGGTCAGACGCGCTCGAACACCGCGGCCAGGCCCTGCCCACCGCCGATGCACATGGTCTCCAGGCCCCACTGGGCGTCGCGGCGCACCAGCTCGTGCGAGAGGGTGGCGAGGATGCGGGCACCGGTCGCGCCCACGGGGTGGCCGAGCGAGATGCCGGACCCGTGCGGGTTGAGACGCTCGGAGGCGGGATCGATGTCCCACTCGCGCATGACCGACAGCGCCTGCGCGGCAAAGGCCTCGTTCAGCTCGATCACGTCCATGTCCGCCAGCGTCATCCCGAGCCGGCCGAGCGCCTTGGCGGTGGCGGGGACCGGGCCGATGCCCATGGTCTCGGGGGCCACGCCCGCGACGGCCCACGAGGCCAGGCGCACGAGCGGCGTCAACCCGAGGGAGGCCGCCTTGTCCGTCGTGGTGACGATGCACATCGCCGCGCCGTCGTTCTGCCCCGACGCGTTGCCGGCGGTGACGGTCGCCTCGGGGTCGGTGCGACCCATGATCGCGCGCAGCCCGGACAGGGCCTCGACCGTCGTGTCGGCGCGGGGATGCTCGTCGGTGTCGACGACGACGTGGTCGCCCCTGCGCTGCGGGACGGTGACGGGGACGATCTCCTCGGCGAACACCCCGGACTGCTGGGCGGCGACCGCGCGCTGATGGGACTGCGCGGCGAGCCGGTCCTGCTCCTCGCGGGTGATGCCGTACTCGCGGCGGAGGTTCTCGGCGGTCTCGATCATCCCGCCGTCGATGACGTGGGAGCGGCCGCCGACCGTGGTGCGGGCGCGGCCGAGGCGGTCGACGAGCGAGATCCCGTCGCCCTTGATGCCCCAGCGGGGCGAGGGGGTGGCGTAGAACTCCACCTGACTCATCGACTCGACGCCGCCGGCCACGACGAGGTCGACGCCGCCGGAGGCCACCTGCAACGCGCCGGTGATGACGGCCTGGAGGCCGGAACCGCAGCGCCGGTCGAGCTGCATCCCGGGCACGTCGATCCCGAGCGGGGAGTCGAGGGCGGCGATCCGGCCGATGGCCGGGCCCTCGCCGCCGGGCGATCCCTGGCCCAGGATCACGTCGTCGACGTCCGCTCCGGTCAGGCCGGTGCGCTCGACGAGCGCCGTGAGCAGGGACGTGGCCAGGGTGTTGGCGTCGAGCTCGCGGAACACGCCGCCGAAGCGGCCGACCGGGGTGCGGAGGGGCTGGCAGATGACGGTGTCGCGCATGAGGTCTCCTCGTTGGGCTTGGGTGTCGTCGGGCTGGGTGTCG
>DIAZ01000062.1:13669-16833 GCA_002415925.1 Dietzia sp. UBA5065
TGGGTGTCGTCGGGCTGGGTGTCGATGGGCTGGGGTGTCGCGGTGGGGTGGCGTGGGGTCAGCGGTTGACGGTGGCCAGGTCGGCGGACAACGCCCGGGCGGCGTCCACGACCACCGGGACGAGTTCGTCCCGGAGTTGTTCGACCGAGTACCGGGCGGCGTGGGTCGAGACGTTGAGGGCGGCCACGACCCGGCCGTCACGGTCGCGGACCGGGGCGGCGAGGGAGCGGAGCCCGGGCTCGAGCTCCTGGTCGACCAGCGCCCACCCCCGCTCGGCGATCGCGGCCAGTTCGGAGCGGAGCGCCGCCTCGTCGGCGAGGCCGTGGGGGGTCAGCACCCGGAGGTCGGTTCCGGAGAGGGAGGAGTCGAGGTCCTCCGGGGGCAGCGCGGCGAGCAGGACCCTGCCCATCGAGGTGGCGAAGGCGGGGAAGCGGGTGCCGATGGTGATCCCGATGTTCATGATCCGGCGCACCTGCACCCGGCCGACGTAGACGATGTCGCTACCGTCCAGGACGGCCACGGACGACGACTCGTCCAGCCGGGCGCTCAGCCGCTCGAGGTGCGGCTGCGCCAGGTCGGACAGCGGCATGGCGGAGAGGTAGCTGTACCCCAGGTCGAGCACCCGCGGGGTGAGCCAGAACGCGGATCCGGCGGTGTCGACGTAACCGAGCTCGACCAGCGTGTGGAGGAATCGCCGGGCGGTGGCGCGGGTGAGGCCGGTGGTGCGGGCGACGTCGCTGAGGGTCTGCCGGGGGTGGTCCGCGTCGAAGGCGGTGATGACGGCCAGGCCTCGGGCGAGCGACTGGACGAAGTCCGGGGAGGCCGACCGTTCCGGTGCCGCGGTCACGCCGGATCCGCGGCGGCGGCCGAGGTCAGGTGCGCGCGGAGGACCTCGCTGACACGAGCGGGCAGCTCCACGGTGGGCACGTGCGCGGCGGGGGACAGGATCACGAACTCGGCGCCGGGGACGCCGTCGGCGATCTCGCGGAGCACCTCCGGCGGGGTGGAGGGGTCCTCGTCGCCGGCCACCACGAGGGTGGGGCAGGAGATGCGTCCGAGGTCGGGGCGGCCGTCCCAGCCGGACAGCGCGTCGCAGGCGGCGGCGTAGCCCTCCGCGCTGGTGGCCAGGACCATGTCGCGGAGCCGGGACACCAGGGCGGGGTCGGACCCGGCGCGGGCGGGGGTGAGCCACCGCGCCACCACCGCGTCGGCCACGGCCGCGGTGCCCCCCGAGCGGACCGCGGCCGCGCGCTCGGTCCACCCCGAGGGTTCCCCGAACTTCGCGGCCGTGCACAGCAGCGCCACCGACCGGACCCGGGAGGACTCGTGCACGGCGAGCCACTGCGCCACCGCGCCGCCGAGGGAGAGCCCCACCACGTGGAAGCGGTCCACTCCGAGGGCGTCGAGGAGGGCCAGGACGTCGCCGGCGAGGTCGGCGACGGTGCAGGGCCCCGCCACGACCTCGGAACCGCCGTGGCCGCGGTGGTCGACGGCGACCACGTCGTGGTCGCGGGAGAGGTCCCGGACCTGGGCGTCCCACATCGATCGGTCGGACCCCAGGGAGCCGAGGAGGACGACGACGGGGGTGTCGGCGGACTGAGGGCCGCTGACCTCGTAAGACAGGGTGGCGGGCATGGTCGGTCCTTTCCGTGGGGTCGAGGCCGGAACGGGTCGGATCCCGGTGACGTGGACCACGATACCCCCTTGATGTGCGTAAGGCGAACGCTTGTGCATCTAGCGAACGTCGCCTACCGTGTGTGACATGACCAACAAGATCTTCTCGTCGGCCGCAGCGGCGGTCGCGGACATCCCCGACGGCGCCTCCCTCGCCGTGGGGGGCTTCGGCCTGGTCGGCATCCCCGCCGTCCTGATCGACGCCCTCCTCGAGCAGGGAGCGACCGACCTCGAGACCGTGAGCAACAACTGCGGGACCGACGGCTTCGGGCTCGGCAAGCTCCTGGAGGCCCGCCGCATCACGCGGACCACGGCCTCCTACGTCGGGGCGAACAAGGAGTTCGCCCGGCAGTACCTGGGCGGTGAGCTCGAGGTGGAGCTCACCCCCCAGGGCACGCTCGCCGAGCGCATGCGGGCCGGCGGCGCCGGCATCCCCGCCTTCTACACCCCGGCCGGCGTGGGCACGATGGTCGCCGACGGCGGTCTGCCGCTGCGGTACGACGGTGACGGCGGGGTCGCCCTGGCCTCCGAGCCCAAGGAGGTGCGCGAGTTCGACGGCATCCCGTACGTGTTGGAGCGCTCGATCGTCACCGACTTCGCCCTCGTCCACGCCCACCGGGCGGACACCGCGGGGAACCTGCAGTTCTACGGGACCGCCCGCAACTTCAACCCGGACGTCGCCATGGCCGGACGCATCACGATCGTGCAGGCCGAGGAGATCGTGCCGGCCGGCGGGATCGATCCCGCGGACGTCCACCTGCCCGGGATCTTCGTCCACCGCCTCGTCGAGGTCGGGCGGCAGGAGACCGGCGTGGAGATCGAGAAGCTGAGCGCCAACGGGGAGGAGAGGTCATGAGCTGGACCCACGAGCAGATGGCGGCGCGGATCGCGTCCGACTTCGTCGACGGCCAGTACGTCAACCTGGGGATCGGGATGCCGACCCTGATCCCGGACTTCGTCCCGGAGGGCGTCGAGGTGACACTGCACTCGGAGAACGGCATCCTCGGCGTGGGTCCCTACCCCACGCGCGAGCAGCTCGACCCGGAGATGATCAACGCCGGCAAGGAGACCATCACCGCGGCTGCGGGGGCGGCGTTCTTCTCGTCGTCGGAGTCCTTCGCCATGATCCGCGGCGGCAACGTCGACGTGGCCGTGCTCGGGGCCATGCAGGTGTCGCAGGCCGGCGACCTGTCCAACTGGATGATCCCCGGCGCCATGGTCAAGGGGATGGGCGGCGCGATGGACCTGGTCCACGGCGCCGGCAGGGTGATCGTGATGATGGACCACGTCACCCGCAAGGGCGACCTCAAGCTCCTGGCGGAGAACACCCTGCCGTACACCGGGCGCCACTGCGTCCAGCGGGTGGTCACCGACCTCTGCGTCCTCGACATCACCCCGGAGGGCTTCCGCCTGGTGGAGCTCGCGCCGGGGGTCACCCTCGGGGAGGTCCGCGAGAAGACGGGCGCCGCGGTCCTCGACTGACGCGGTCC
>DIAZ01000062.1:16981-17960 GCA_002415925.1 Dietzia sp. UBA5065
ACTGACGCGGTCCTCGACTGACGCTGTCCTCGACCGGCGCGGCCTCCCGACCCCGGCCCGCGACGGGTCCGGGGTCGGTTCCTCACTACTGTGGGGGCCGACCCCGTCGTCGTCTGTGGAAGGCCCTGCGCATGAGCACCACCCCGGTCACCGTCACCGTCACCGGCGCCGCCGGCAAGATCGCCTACTCGCTGCTGTTCAGGCTCGCCTCGGGCCTGGTCTTCGGCCCGGACACCCCGGTCCGACTGCGGCTTCTCGACATCCCGTCCGCCGTGGTCGCCGCCGAGGGCGTGGCCATGGAGATCGAGGACTGCGCGCTGCCCCTGGTCGCCGGGATCGACATCACCGACGACCCGGTCGCGGCGTTCGACGGCGCCAACGCGGCGTTCCTCGTCGGCGCGAAGCCTCGCGGCAAGGGCATGGAGCGGGCCGACCTGCTCACCGCCAACGGCGCGATCTTCCGCGACCAGGGGCGGGCGATCAACGAGCACGCCGCGGACGACGTCCGGGTGGTGGTGGTGGGCAACCCCGCCAACACCAACGCCTACATCGCGCACCGGCACGCGCCGGACGTCCCTGCCGGCCGCTTCACCGCCCTCATGCGGCTCGACCACAACCGCGCGCTCAGTCAGCTCGCGACGCGCCTCGGCGCCCCCGTGGCGGAGCTCGACGGTGTGGTGGTGTGGGGCAACCACTCCGCCACCCAGTTCCCCGACGTCTCCTACCTCACGCGCGCCGGTCGGCCCGTCACCGCGGGCCTCGACCACGAGTGGCTGGTCGACACCTTCATCCCGCGGGTCGCCGGCCGCGGCGCCGAGATCATCTCGGTGCGGGGGTCGTCGTCGGCGGCGTCCGCCGCCGGTGCCGCCGTCGACCAGATGCGTGACTGGGTGTTCGGCACCCCCGGCGACAGCTGGACCACGGTCGCGCTTCCGTCCGAGGGGCAGTACGGCACCGTTCCGGGCGTCGTCACCCATCT
>DIAZ01000059.1:0-28510 GCA_002415925.1 Dietzia sp. UBA5065
AGATGTGTATAAGAGACAGAACGCGCACTCCCCGCCCAGCCTGGCGGCCCCGGCGACGGCGTCGGGCCAGCGGTCGAACAGCTCCGCCATCTCCTCCCCCGAGCGCAGGTGCGCCCCGCCGGCCGCGGGCAGGTGCGCGGCGTGGGTCTCCAGGGCGTTGCGCGCCCCGAGCGCCGCCATGACGGAGGCCAGACGCGCATCCTCCGGCCCCGCGCAGTGCGCGGCGGTGGTGGCCACGACGGGCAGCCCCGACTCCGCGGCGAGCGCGGCCAGCGCATCGCACCGCTCGGTGTCCTCGGGGACTCCGTGGCAGGTGAGCTCCACGACCACCCTGTCCCGACCGAACAGCGCGACGAGCTGGGCCAGCGCCGCGCGGGCACCCCCGGTGTCGAACCCGGCCGCGCCCGGCCCGTTCCGCTCGAGGGCCCGCCGCACCCGACCCCGGCGGCACCCGGTGAGGACGTACCAGTGGCCACCGGCGGCCTCCGCGAGCTCGGCGAGCTCATATCTCGGTTCCCCCTTGGCGCCGCCCCTGAGGTGGGCGCGGGCGATCGCGCGCGAGAGCCGCCGGTACCCCTCCCCGCCGCGGGCCAGGACCAGCAGGTGCTCGCCACCCTGGAGGGAGAGTTCGGCTCCGAACACCGTATCCAGCCCGAGCTCGGCGGCCGCCTCGGCGAAGCGGACGACCCCGTACAGCCCGTCGTGGTCGGTGATCGCGAGCGCCGTGAGCCCCAGCTCCGCGGCGGCTTCCGCCATGGCCTCGGGGGAGGAGGCGCCGTCGAGGAAGCTGAAGGCGGTGTGGGCGTGCAACTCCGCGTAGGGCACGCGCCCCGGCGTCCGGGGCCGCTCCGGCGGCGTGTACCCACCCCGCTTCCGCGACCAGGCGGGGGCGTCGCTGCCGTCACCGGGATGCGGGTTCTCCGGCCCGCGCGGGCCGGGCCGCCCGGACAGGACGCGCTCGAGCTCCGACCAGGTCCCGGGTCCGTGGTACCAGTTCACCGGGACCCACCCGCCCGGTGCCGGTGGGGACGGTCAGAGCGGGGTGAGGGTCTCCACGACCCACGCCGAGGCGTCGGTGGGCGGTTTGCGGCAGCTCTGGGAGCGCGGCGGGAGCGGTCGCGTGCCGGCCTCGACGCGCCACGCGCGTCCGTCGGTGTGGTGGACCACGGCCACGCCCGGGTCGACGGGGTCGAGGACGACGACGAGGTCGTCGATCCCCGCATCGACGCCGGAGTCCCGGACGGCGACCTCCGCCACCTGCCCGACCGGCGGCCACGTGCTGCGTCCCCGCAGATTGTCGGTGACCACCCGGCCGTCCAGCTCGGCCTCGACGATCCGGGCCGCATCCGCCGTCTCTGCGGGCCCGTAGGTGTACCCGGTGCCGGGCAGCAGGAGTACCGGGGCGAAGCGGTGCCCCCCGGTGTGGGAGCACTCCCACACCGCGGCGTCGGTATCGAGCGCGGCCAGCCGCCCACCGACGAGCGCCTCGAGCCCGGCCGCGACCGGGCGCCCCCGCACCGCGCAGCACTGGTCGCGCTTGGCGTGGGTACACACGAGCGGGACCGGCGCGGCGACCTCGCGGGTGCCGGCCACGTGCGCGCCGGGCGTGAGGTCCAGCCCGAGCATGTCCGCGGGGCCGTCGACGCGGCCGGTGCGGATGCTCCGCCGGCCGGGGCGGGTGTCGCAGAGATAGAAGCGGTGCCGGTCGAGCTGCTGGCCTTCCCTGCCGGGCCGCCGGATGAAGAGCATGCGGGATCCGCAGGCCGCGACGTGCTGCTCGAGGCGCTGCGACAGGTCCGCACCCAACGCCTCACCGTCGAAGATGTCGCGGCCCCAGCGTCCGGGGACCTCCAGCAGCACCCACGACTGCTCGTGGGCGGCGGTGCCGGCCGGCGGCTCGTCGGTCGATTGGAAGGAACACCAGGCCGGGCGGAGGGTGGGATCGATATCTGACACGCCCCCATGGTGCCCCACCCGGGAGAAGGCTGTAACTGTAGACACCTTGTGGGACAAAAGTGACCAGAGGGACTTAAGCTGGGGGCATGCGCACCCGACATCGCCGCCTCGTCGCGGCCGCCGCCCTCACCGCCGCCGCGTCCCTGGCCCTGGCGGGATGCGGGGCCGACTCCTCGACCGACGCCCCCGCCACGAGCCAGACGACCACCGCGGGATCCTCTCCCGCCGCACTGGCCCGGTCCCTGGCACAGGACGAGACCGAGACCTCCAACCCCTCGCCCGCGGACTCCGCACCCAAGAGCGAGGACGGCGTCGAGCGCGCCCGGCTCGTCGTGACCGAGATCCGCGTGGGCGACTACCAGGGCAGGGACCGCGTGGTCTTTGAACTCGACGGCCAGGGGGTTCCGGGGTACTCCGTGGACTACGTCGCCGCCCCCGCGCAGCAGGGCAGCGGCTTCCCCGTGGAGGTGGCCGGCGACTCGTTCCTCCAGGTGACGATCCGCGACCAGGTCCTGCCCACCGAGACCGACATGACGGAGGTCGCCGTGGGCACCGTCACCGCCGACGAGGCGACCGGGGTGGCCGGGGTCGCCTTCGCCGGGCAGTTCGAGGGTCAGGCCCAGGCCGTGATCGGGCTCGAGGGCACGGACCGCGCCTTCTCCGCCTTCCTCCTGCAGAACCCGACCCGCCTCGTGGTGGACATCGATCGCTGAACCGGCCCGACGACCGAGGGGGCCCGCGTGCCCGTTCATTCGTAGACCCCCTCGACCGTCCAGCGCCCCTGGTCGTCCCCGAGCAGGCAGCAGAGCAGCAACGCCGCCGTCAGCTCGGGGACGACCTGCATCCGGGCCCTCGGTCGACGGGGCCCGCCACCGGGCGCGGGCTCCCACCAGGCCTCGTCGATGGGCCACGGCCTGGACCACCCGAGCAGCGCGCACCGGTGGCCGCCCACCTCGATCGACCCGGGCCGCCCGGTGAGAAGGCCCCGCGGGCCCACCCCGACGGCGGCCCCCGCCGCGGTACGCAGCACGACTCCCCCGGCGAGGGGGACGCCCGCCACGACCCCGGCCCCGGGGTCACGACCCTCCCGCAGCTCCAACCGGTAGCCCGGACCCGGCCACACCACCGACGGCGACGGCGCCGGTAGCGCCCCCGGCCACGGGCCCGTGGTGACGGGATCGGCCGGGGCGTCCCCGTACGGCAGGGACCGCACGCGATCGCCCGGACCGCGGCCGCCCACCGCCACGGGGACGCGGACGGACTCGGGCCCGAGCAGGCCCTGGACCCGGACGAGCGCGCGGTGGACGCGCGCCTCCGCCAGGCCCGCCTCACCCCACAACCCCTCCTGCACACGGCCCGCGGGGACCACCTCCACCGGCTCGAGGACGAGGGCGGTGACGGCCCCGCCGGCACCGCCCGCGATCGCGGTACCCGTGAGCCAGCCCTCCAGCTGCCACCGCAACCGGTCGGCGGTGCCCTCCGGGGTCAGGGGCGCGGAGCAGCGCCACACCCGGTGGACCTCCGTTCCCCCCTCGATCCGCGCGGTGATGGACAGGCGCAGGCACGCGACCCCCGCCGAGGCGAGGACGGCGTGCAGCTCCCCCGCCAGCCGGCGGCCGAGGAACGCCGCCTCGTCGACCCGCTCCAGGGGCGGGTCGCACCGGTGCTCGACCGCCGAGCCCGTGGGCACCGCGGACACCGACGGGGGCCGCCACGGCACGGCGCGCGCGAGGCGGTGCGCCACCGCACCCGCCCCGCCGAAACGGGTGGCGACGTCCCGCGGCGGGAGGGCGGCGAAGTCCCCGAGCGTCCGCACGCCGAGCCGGCGCAGCAGCCCGACCAGCTCGGACAGCTCGTCCGGATCCCCCAGCGCCGGCTCCACCACGAGCGCCTCCACGGGCAGGCCGGAGAGATAGCCGGCGTCCCCACCCGGTTCCAGCAGCGCCGAGCCACGCGCGCCGAGCACGGCCGTGGGCAGCTCGTCCGCCAACCCCACCTGGCACTCCGTCCCGGCCGCCGCCACCGCATCCACGACCCGCGTGACGACCTCCTCGACACCGCCGTGGAAGCGGAGCGCCCCGGCCGCCGAGAACACGAACAGCCCGGGCCGCAGCACCTCGATGCCCGGGACCACGGCGTCCAGCGCCTGCACCACGGGCTCGAACCACACGGCGTCCCGCCCCGGGTCCGCCGCCACCACGACGAGTTCCGGGCACCGGAACTGCGCCTCGCGCCGGCGCAGCCCGCGCCGCACCCCGACACCCCGCGCGACGGCGTTGCACGCGAGCACCCCGCGGGGGCCGACCACCGCGAGCGGCAGATGCAGACCGTGCCCCTCGGCCCGGGCCGCCGCGACCGCCGGCCAGTCCGGGCACCACACCGCCATGACCCGCGGGCTCATCCCGCCGCCACCCATTCCGCCGTCCGGGACGGGGCCGCCCGCCCGGAGCACCGCACCGTGGTGGACACGGAGGCCAGCCGGCCCGCGCCCGTGCCCAGTCCGCCGTAGCGGCAGTGCCGGCCCGCCAGCACGAGCTCCGCGCCGGGCCAACCCGGACCCACGAGCAGCACCGCGCCCGCCGCCCGCACCCGACCCGCGACCACGCGGGCCCGGGACGGGGGGACGGCCGCGACGGCGGGCCCCAGCAGGACCAGGTCCAGCCCGTCGAGCAGCACCGACACCACCGCGGCCGGGTCCGGCCCCGCGTCCGGGACCAACGCCAGGCAGTCCAGCCGGCCGCCCTGCTCCGCCACCGCCGCCACACCCAACTCCGGCCAGCCCACGACCGCGCACCGGGCCCCGGCCGCCGTGGCCGCGGCCAGCAGACCCACCCGGAGGCCGGCCCCGCCGGACACCACCGTGACGTGGCCGGCGGGCAGCACCCCGCCCGGCAGCAGGGACGCCACCGCGCGCGGAACGGCCACGCCCGGAACGGCGGGGGCGGCGCCCGGAGCGGCGGGACCAGCCGGGACCGCCTCCACGGGCGCACCCGAACGCGTGGCCGCGGGCGGACCCCCACCCGGCATCGCGGCGAGACGCCGACGCAGTTCGGCGACACGATCCGCGGTGCCGAGGTCAGACAGGCCCGGAGTCGCCGGGTCGGCAACAGAAGCGCTCACTACCATCACCGGAACCCCCCGCCTCGGACGACACGCCGACCGGCGCGCCAATCGAACTATTTTTCGACTACCACGAACAGTGAACACCACGGGTACGACACAGCGCAAGAACACCTGTTCGATACGGGTTTTCCTCGTCGTCGTCGCCCCTCGTTCACACCGAGCGCCTACCCTCGGTGACCATGAAGGCCTCCATCGGGAACCGCATCGTGCTCATCGGCGCCGGGGACGTGGGCGTCGCCTACGCCTACGCGCTCGTCAACCAGGGACTGGCGGACCACCTCGCCATCATCGACATCGACCGCGACAAACTGGCCGGCGAGGTCATGGACCTCAACCACGGCGTCGTGTGGGCGCCCTCGCCCACCCTCGTCACCGAGGGGGCCTACGCCGACTGCACGGACGCCACCATGGTGGTGATCTGCGCCGGCGCGGCCCAGCGGCCCGGCGAGACCCGGCTGGACCTGGTGGGCAGGAACATGACGATCTTCGAGGCGATCGTCGGAGACGTCATGGCCACCGGTTTCGACGGCATCCTGCTGGTGGCCACCAACCCCGTGGACATCCTCGCCCAGGCCACGTGGCGCTACTCCGGCCTGCCCGCCGCCCAGGTGATCGGCTCGGGCACGATCCTCGACTCGGCGCGCTTCCGGTTCATGCTCGGCGAGTACTACGGCGTCGCCCCGATGAGCGTGCACGCCTCGATCATCGGCGAGCACGGGGACTCCGAGCTGCCGGTCTTCTCCTCCGCCAACGTCTCCGGGGTGCCGCTACGCCGGGACCTCGACGGGGACCCGACCAAGCGGGAGCGGCTCACGCAGATCTTCGGCGAGACCAGGGACGCCGCCTACCGGATCATCGACTCCAAGGGCTCCACCAGCTACGGCATCGGCATGGGCCTGGCCCGCATCACCCGCGCCGTCCTGCGCAACGAGCAGGTGTCGCTGCCGGTCTCCACCCTGCTGCGGGGCGAGTACGGGCAGGACGGGATCTTCATCGGCGTCCCCGCGGTGATCGGCCGGACCGGCGTGCAGCGCGTGGTGGAGCTGGAGCTCGACGCCACCGAACGGGAACAGTTCGCCCGCAGCGCGGGTGCGCTGCGGGCGGTGTCCGGGCAGTTCGAGATACTGCGCTGAGTCAGAGGGCCCGCTGAGTCAGAGGGCCCGCAGCCAGTCGAGCACCGGGCCGGAGACGACCCCCGCGAACTCCTCGTACCCGCCGGCCCCGGGATGCGCCCCGTCACCGGCCGCGACCTCGCGCATCCACGCCTGCCCGGACAGGATGGCGTCGAACGTCGGCACGTACGGCACCCCGGTCTCGGCGCAGACGGCGGCCATCGCGGTGGACCGGGCGGCGATCCGCTCGTTGACGTCCTCCCACACCACCGGCGGCGGGCCCACCACCAGCAACCGCCCCTCGGGAGCCCGGGCGATCATCCCGCGCAACGCCGCGACCGTCCCCGCCTCGTCGACGCGGAGCGCTCCCTCGTGCACAAACACGTCGTTCACCCCGAACTCCGCGATCACCGCGGTCCCCGGCCACGAGGCCAGCCGCCGGTCGACCTCGCCCCACCGGGCCAGGATCATCTCCGAGGTGTCCCCGCCGATCCCGGCGACGGTGGCGTCGAGCCGCAGGCCCACCCGGGCACCCTCCGCGACCAGGTGCCCCGTCCAGCCGCAGCCGGTCTCGTCGCCGAAGCCGGCGACGAACGAGTCGCCGATGATGCACACCGGGATGTCGCGCGGTCCACTCACGTGGACCACGGTAGCGGCGCACCGGTGGCGGGCGGCGGGGAACGCTCAGTCGAGGTGGCGGGACTGCGCCCAGCGGGTGAGCGCGTGCCGGTTGGACTGTTGGGTCTTCCGCAGCACGTTGGAGGCGTGGGTCTCCACCGTCTTGACCGAGATGAACAGCTCCTCGGCGATCTCCCTGTAGGTGTAGCCGCGGGCGAGCAGCCGGAGCACCTCCTTCTCGCGCGGGGTGAGGGAGTCGACCTCGGGGTCGTGGACGGGCTCGCCGCGATCCTCGGGGCCGGGGGCGGCGCGGGCGAACGCGTCCAGCACGAAGCCTGCCAGTCGCGGCGAGAACACGGCGTCGCCGTCGGCCACCCGGCGCACGGCGTCGGCGAGCTCGTCGCCGGAGATGGTCTTGGTGACGTAGCCGCGGGCTCCGGCCCGGATCACGGCGATCACGTCCTCGGCGGCGTCCGAGACGCTCAGCGCGAGGAAGGTCGGTTCCGGGGCCCGGGCGGGTTCGGCGACGCGACCCGGGTCGGACCCGAGCACCGAGCGGAGCACGGCCACGCCGCCGCCGTCGGGCATGTGGACGTCCAGCAGGACCACATCGGGCCGGACCCGGCCGATCCCGGCGATCGCCTCGGCCACCGAGCCCGCCTCCCCCACCACCTCGACCCCGGCCTGGCCGGCGAGTTCGGCGCGGACGCCGCTGCGGAACACCGCGTGGTCGTCCACGAGGAAGACCCTGCTGGCCCTGCCGTCGACCTCCGGTGCGTCCGTCATTCGCCCTCCAGCGGCATCTCGATCCGGATCTCCGTCCCGCGCCCGAGCGTACTGCGCACCGCCACGGTGCCGCCCCGGCTCTCCACCCGGTGGCGGATGGACCGGGCCAACCCGTGCCGGTCGCCGTCCACCGCCTCGGGGTCGAAACCGCACCCGCGGTCGCGGACGAAGGCGCTGAGCACCCGGCCGTCGTTCTCCACAAAGACGTCGGCGGTGTCGACGCCGGCGTGCTTGGCCACGTTGACCAGGGCCTCGCGGACGGCCCCCAGTACGGCCTCCCCGACCTCGCCCACCGGCCCGTCACCGCCCACCACCACCTGGTCCACGCGCAGCCCGTAGGCGTCCTCGACGTCTCCCGCGATCACCTCCACGGCCCCGGCCACGGTGGTCGCGCCCGAGGACATCCGGGACCCGGCGCCGAAGAGCCACTGCCGCAACTCGCGCTCCTGCCGGCGGGCCAGCCGCAGCACCTGCCCCGGGTCGTCGGAGCGCTTCTGGATCAACGCCAGCGTCTGCAGCACGGAGTCGTGCAGGTGCGAGGCGATCTCGCTGCGCTCGGCCTCGCGGATCCGGGCCGCCCGCTCCTCCTCCAACGACCGCCACAGCCGAAGCCCCACCGGGATGCTGAGCAGCACCACCCCCACGAGGGTCACCAGCACCGCGAGGAGGGACGACCGCAGGGCGGCGAACTCGACCTGGCCGAGCACCACGACGGCGAGACCGACGACGACGAGGGTGGCACCCGCGGTGACCCTGGCCCAGTCGACGACGGACCGCGGGGCGACCCTCCCCCCACCGTCGTACTGCTGCCAGACCAGCCCGGCTCCCAGGGCCACGACGAGGACGGGGACCATGACGTTCAGTCCCGTCGCGGTGGTCAGCATGATCGACAGCACCGAACCCGCCAGCCCCACGGCCGCCAGCGCCATTCCGCGTCGCCGCTCGCGCCCGTCCGGCGCGGCGGCCCCCTCCCGGGCCGCCCCGGACGGGGTGAGGGCCCACAGCGCGGCGTAGAGCAGCACGCCCGCGCCGGACAGCGTGGCGAGCAGGACCATCGCCAGGCGGACGGAGGTGACCCGCACCCCCAGATGGTCGGCGAGGCCGGCGCACACCCCCGCCACCACGGCGCCGTCCGGGATCCGGTCGAGCGTCGGGTACCACCGGGCCCCGACCGGCCGCGCGACCGGGGTCCGCGCCGGGTGCTCGACCGTATCCTCACTCATGTACGCCATGGTCACAGACGGACCCCGGGGGGCGCATCGGGGTCCGACCCCGAGGTTCCCGGGGTCCGGATCTCAGGGTCGGTCCCCGATGCGTCCGCCCGCCCGGCCGAGCACGATGGGATCATGTCCAGCACGAGTAGTCCCGACCTCACCTCCGAGCTCCGCTCCCTGTGGCGCACCCGACCCGTCCGGACGCCGGACGACTCCAGGATCGCCGGGGTCTGCGGAGGCTTCGGTCGGCGCTACGGCGTGGACCCCGTCCTCTTCCGCATCGCGTTCGTGATCGCCGCGCTCTGGGGCGGGGCCGGGGTGTTCCTGTACGCCCTGGCCTGGCTGCTCCTGCGCTCGGCCGGTGACGAGGTGTCGAAGGGGGAGGCGCTGCTCGGGAAGGGCCGGGCATCGGGATCCAAGGCGACCGCCGTCGTCCTCGTCGTCGTCGTCCTCCTCAGCGCCCCCACCTTCGGCGGTTCCGGTGAGGCCTTCTTCGTCGGCGCCGGGTTCCTCCTGGCCGCGGCCATGCTCGTCGGGTGGTACGCACTCCACCGTCGCACCCCCACGCCGCCGGCAGGGTGGGCGGAGGCGACCGCCGTGCGGCCCCCCTCGGCGGGCACCGGAGCCCCCGACGTCGCCGACCCCGGCGCCCCGTTCGGCCCGCCCGTCCCACCCTCGTGGGACCCCCTCGGCGCCGCGCCGTTCGCCTGGGATCTCCCCGACCCCGCGTACACCCCCCTCCCCGACGCCCCGCCGGCCCCGCCCCGGTCCCGACTGACCACGGTCACCCTCGGGCTGGCGCTCATCGCCGTGGCGGTCGCCGTCGGGCTGACCACCCTGGGCGGGGTGACCTGGCTCGAGCCGACCAGGATCGCCGCGATCGCCCTCGCCGTGGTCGCGGTCGGGTTGCTCGTCGGCGCCGTCACCCGCACGGGGCACGGGCTGCTGGTGGTGGCCGGCCCACTCGCCGGGTTCGTGCTGCTCGCGTCGCTGATCCAGGTCCCCGAGGGCGGCTGGGAGGGCGCCGGCGACCTGCGCGTCGAGATCACCGGACCCGCCCAGCTCGACACCCCGGTGACCCACGAGTTCGGCGACGTCACGGTGGACATGCGCGGGCTCGTCCTGGACCGCGACCGCGGCTACCGCATCACCAACGAGGTCGGCGAGGTGCGGGTCCTCCTGCCCGCCGGGCTCGACGTGCAGGCGACCTGCCGCACCGACATCGGCCGGGTGGAGTGCCCCGAGAGCGCGGGACCCGACGCCGGTGGCCCCGTGTTGACCCTCGACGTCACGACAAATCTCGGCGACGTCGAGGTGACCCGATGAGCGACGCGGATCGTGCCGACCGGAACGCCGACCAGAACGCCCACGACCACACCACCGGGAGCCCCGACATGACCACCGTCCCCGACCGGCCGCTCCACGATCCGCTCCCCTACGGGACCGGCACCACCCCGGTGCCGCGGCGCGAACGGCCCGGGTCACCGGTCCTCGCGGTGGCGGGGCTGCTCTCCCTGGGTGTCGCCGTCTGGGCGATCCTGGGCGCGCCCATGCTCACCTCCACCGTGGTGGTCTCCGCCGCACTGGTGCTGCTGGTGCTGGTCGGGCTGGCGATGGTCGTGCGCCGCTGACCCCCGGGGCCGCGTCAGGGCCGCGCCCGGGTCACTCCCACTCGATGGTGCCCGGCGGCTTGCTGGTCACGTCCAGCACCACGCGGTTGACGTCCGGGACCTCGTTGGTGATGCGGCTCGAGATCAGCGCGAGCGTCTCGTACGGCACGCGGGTCCAGTCCGCCGTCATGGCGTCCTCGGAGCTGACCGGGCGCAGGACGATCGGGTGACCGTAGGTGCGACCGTCGCCCTGGACGCCCACCGATCGGACGTCGGCCAGCAGCACCACCGGGCACTGCCACACCGAGGAGTCCAGGCCCGCGGCGGTCATCTCCTCGCGCACGATCGCGTCCGCCGCGCGCAGGGTCTCGAGCCGGTCGCGGTCCACGGCGCCGACGATCCGGATGGCCAGCCCCGGTCCCGGGAAGGGGTGCCGGCCGACGATCGCCTCGGGCAGTCCCAGCTCGCGGCCCACGGCGCGGACCTCGTCCTTGAACAACAGGCGCAGCGGCTCCACCAGGGAGAACTCGATGTCGTCGGGCAGCCCGCCCACGTTGTGGTGGCTCTTGATGTTGGCCGTGCCCGCGCCCCCGCCGGACTCCACCACGTCGGGGTACAGGGTCCCCTGCACGAGGAAGTCGACGGAGGAGGCCGGGCCGTCGTCGGAGCCCTGGAGCTCGAGGGCCTGCGTGACGGCCCGCTCGAACGACCGGATGAACTCGCGGCCGATGATCTTGCGCTTGGACTCGGGGTCCGTCACGCCGGCCAGGTGCCCGAGGTAGGTCTGGGAGTCGTCGAGCGTGATGAGGCGGGCGCCGGTGGCGGCCACGAAGTCGTTCTCCACCTGCTCCCGCTCCCCCGCGCGCAGCAGACCGTGGTCGACGAACACGCACGTGAGGCGGTCACCGATGGCCTTCTGGACCAGCGCGGCCGCGACGGCGGAGTCGACGCCACCGGACAGGCCGCAGATCGCCCGGCCGTCGCCGACCTGCTCGCGGACGGCCTCCACGAGCTGGTCCGCGATGTTGGACGCGGTCCACGTGGGCTCCAGGCCCGCCACCTCGGTGAGGAAGCGGGTGAGCACCTGCTGACCGTGCGGCGAGTGCAGGACCTCGGGGTGGTACTGGACGCCGGCCATCCGGCGCTCGACGCATTCGAACGCCGCCACCGGTGCCCCCGGGGAGGTCGCGGTGACCGTGAACCCCTCGGGCGCGGTGGTGACCGCGTCGCCGTGGCTCATCCACACCGGGTGGTGCTCGGGCAGGCCCGCGTGCAGCAGCCCGCCGGACACCGTCACGTCGGTGCGCCCGTACTCGCGGCTTCCGGTGTGCGCGACCTCCCCACCCAGCGCGCCGGCCATGGTCTGGAAGCCGTAGCAGATGCCGAACACGGGGAGCCCGAGCTCCAGCACGGCCGGATCGAGCGACGGGGCGTCCTCGGCGTAGACGCTGGCGGGGCCCCCGGACAGGATCAGGGCCACCGGATCCTTGGCCCGGATCTCGTCCACCGTCGCGGTGTAGGGGATCACCTCGGAGTAGATCCTCGCCTCGCGCACCCGGCGGGCGATGAGTTGCGCGTACTGGGCGCCGAAGTCGACGACCAGGACGGGGCGGGGGGCCGCCGCTTCGGCGGTGATCTGGGAGTCGGTCTGCGCGTTCTCGGCCACGGACCAGAGTCTAGGCGTCGGACCCCGTCCACCGAACTCGCCCCACGCGACGGGTGGAGCCGTCCACACTGGACCACAGCACGGGGCCGGGCTCTGGCGGCCACCACGACCGACGGGGGAAGTCACCATGGAGCGGATGACGGGTTTCGACGCGAGCCTGCTGTACCTGGAGACCTCGCAACAGATGCTCGTGGTGGGCGGGATCCTCATCGTCGACGTCTCCGCACTGGACTTCGAGTACACCTTCGACCGGGTCCGGACGGAGCTCGCGCGCCGGGTCAAGGAGATCCCCGAGTTCCGCCGGAAGATCTACGACTCGCCCCTCAACCTCGGCCACCCCGCGTGGGTGGAGGAGTACGACCTCGACGTGACCCAGCACGTCCGACGCGTCGTGGTGGACGCGCCGGGCGACGACGACGCCGTGTTCGAGATGTGCGGAACCCTGAGCAGCCGCCCGCTCGACCGGTCGAGGCCCCTCTGGGAGATGTGGGTGCTGGAGGGGTTGGCCGCTCCCGGCACCATCGCCGTCTTCTTCCGCGCCCACCACGCGCTGCTGGACGGAACGAGCAGCGCCGCGGTCCTCCGCAAGCTCAGCGCCGCCGGGCAGAAGCCCTCCTCCCGCGACCTCGACCTCGTCCGGACCCAGGCCGGAGGTGCCAACCCGCTCCAGCTGATCACCGGCGGGCTGTGGGACTTCTACGTCCGCCGCCCGGTCACCATCGCCCGGTTACTGCCCGAGGCCGCCATGCTGCCGATCCGGCTGCGGAGGGCCGCCGGGACGAGGGCGGCGGGGAAGAAGACCGCGCCGCGGGAGGTCCGGGACCCGGACGCCGGCGCGGGCACCGGGACGCACGAGGCGGTCGAGGCCGACGACGAGGTGGCGCCCAAGGCCGCGCCCTTCACCGCCCCGAGGACCCGCTTCAACGCGACCATCACCCCGCACCGGGCGGTCTGGGGGACGACGCTCGACCTGACGGAGATCAAGGAGATCAAGTCCGCCTTCGGGGTCACCGTCAACGACGTGTTCCTCACGGTGGTGGGCGGAGGGCTCCGCCGCTACCTCAGGCTCTACGACGACCTGCCCGAGAAGCCGCTCATCGCCGTCGTCCCCGTCTCGACGCGCGACGACGACGGCACCCAGGGCAACAACAGGGTGACCGTGCTGTTCGCCTCGCTGGGGACCGACATCCCGGACCCGGTCGAGCGCCTGCGGGCGGTGTCCGCACGGACCCGCCGCGGCAAGAAGCAGACCAGGAGCGGCATGCGCCCGGACTTCATCCAGGACCTGGCGACCCTGGCCCCGGCCGCGCCCCTGTCGCTGCTGATGCGCCTGTACGGCGACTTCCACCTGGCCGACCTGCACCCGGTCGTGCACAACCTCGTCGTCTCCAATTTCCCCGGCCCCAGGGGGAAGCTGGACTTCCTCGGCGCCCGGGTCAAGCACATGTATCCGCTGGGCCCGCTGATGCACGGCTCCGGGTTGTCCGTGACGGCGATGTCCCTGGGCGGCCAGCTCGACGTGGGGATCAACGCGTGCGAGCACCTCGTCCCCGATCCGGACCTGTTCGCCGACGGGGTCCGCGAGTCCATGGACCGGTTGCTGTCGCTCACCAGGCAGCGACAGGCGGCGCCGGAGCCCACGATGTCCGGGGAGGAGTGAGCCGTGCAACGGATGACCGGGCTCGACGCCAGCTTCCTCTACCTCGAGACCGCCGAGCAGATGATGGTCATCAACGGCGTGGTCCACCTCGACGTCTCCACGATCGAGGAGGGGTACTCGTTCGAACGCCTGCGCTCGGGACTCGCCCGGCGGGTCAAGGCCATCCCCCCGTTCCGTCGCAAGGTCCACGACTCCCGGTGGAACCTCGGCCACCCGGCGTGGGTCGAGGACTACGACTTCGACATCGGCAACCACGTCCGCCGGATCGAGCTCGGACCGGGCGGTGCCGAGGACGAGCTGTTGGCCACGTGCGGCAGGCTCGCCTCCACCCCGCTCGACCCCTCCCTCCCCCTGTGGCAGGTGTGGATCATCGAGCGGGGCGGGCCCGACGCCCCGACCGTCACCGCGTTCTGCCGGGTCCACCACTCGCTCATCGACGGCATACTCGCGGCGGAGTTGCTCGCCACCCTCGCCGCGACCGACGCCTCCACGCCCGCGCAGGACCCCGACCTCGTCCGCACCCACGTCGGCCGCGCCAACTCCCTCCAGCTCATCGCGGGTGGCGCCCGGGACCTGCTCGGGCGACCGCTGGCGTTCCTGCGGCTGCTCCCCGAGACCCTGTCCGTGCCCGCGGTGATGACGCGGGCCCGGGGCCGGGCGGGGCGAGGCGAGTCGATGCCCGCGCCGTTCACCGCGCCGCGGACGATCTTCAACCATTCGCTCACCCCGCACCGGGCGGTGGCCACCGCCTCGCTCGACCTCGACGCCGTCAAGTCGGTCACGAGGCGCCTGGGCGGGACGGTCAACGACGTCCTGCTCGCCGTGATCGGCGGCGCGGTCCGGTCCTACCTCGAGGCCAACGGGGACGTCCCCGCCTCGTCCCTGGTGGCGGTGGTCCCCGTGTCCACCCGGGAGGACCTCGTGACCACGGGCGCCAACCAGGTGTCGGCGATGTTCGCCTCGCTCGCTACGGATGTGGACGACCCGATCGAGCGGTACCACCGGATCAGCTCCGCGGCCGTGACCGCCAAGCGGCAGGCCGCGAGTCTACGGCCGGCCCTGCTCGACGACTGGGGACGGATGAGTCCCGGCCGACTCCTCGCCGTGGGGATGCGGGCGTACGAGTCGCTCCGGCTCGCCGACCTCCACCCGGTGGTCTACAACCTCATCATCTCGAACGTCCCCGGGCCCCGGACCCCCCTCTACTTCCTCGGCGCACGGATCACCCACATACACCCGTTCGGTCCGCTCCTGCACGGTGCAGGGCTGTCCGTGACCGGCGTGTCGATCGACGGGCGCATCGACCTGGGCGTGATCTCGTGCGAACACCTCGTGCCCGACCCGGACGTCGTGGCGCGGGGGATCGAGTCGGCCTTCGCCGAACTGGTCGAGCTCAGCGGCCACTGAGCGGCCCGCGCTCCGTCAGCTGACCCCGACGATGGGCAGGCGGAGCGCGCCGGGCGCGGCCTCCGGGACGACCGGGGCCGCGGGCCGCACGGGTGCCACGCGCCGGTAGCGCTCCCCCTGGGCGGGCCGGGGGTCGGCCTCGCCCTTGTTGGGCCACAGGGACATGGCCCGCTCGGCCTGCGCGGTGATGCTCAGGGCCGGGTTGACGCCGAGGTTGGCCGAGATCGCGGAACCGTCCACGATGTGCATCGTCGGGTAGTTCCACACCCGGTGGTACGGGTCGACGACACCGGCCTCGGGCGAATCCGAGATCGCGCATCCGCCCAGGAAGTGGGCGGTCAGGGGCATGTTCGCGATCTCGCCCCAGGTGCCACCCGGGAGTCCGCCGATCTTCTCGGCCATCCTGCGGGTGGCCTCGTTGCCGGCGGGGATCCACGTCGGGTTGGGCTCGCCGTGGCCCTGTGTGCTGGTGACGTACCGGAACGGACCGACGCGCTTGACCGAGGTCTGGAGCGAGTTGTCCAGGGTCTGCATGACCAGGGCGATCACCGACCGCTGGCTCCAGCGCCGCAGGTAGAAGAGCTGGAGGAACATCCGCGGTTCACGCCGGACCTCGTTCAGCAGGGTCCGCCACCGCGGCAGCGGCCCGTCACCGTCGGTCAGCAGGGTCTGCAGGATGGCGATGGCGTTGGAGCCCTTGCCGTACCGGACCGGTTCGATGTGGGTGTCGGGCCGGGGATGGAACGACGACGTGATGGCCACCCCCTCGGAGAAGTCCTGCTCCGGCATGTAGTTCGGCCGCATCGCCCCGAGGATCGACTCCGAGTTGGTGCGCGTGAGATTGCCGAGCGCGTCGGACAGCTTGGGCAGCGACCCGTCGTCCTTGGCGTAGTGGAGCAGGTGCTGGGTGCCCCAGGTTCCCGCGGCCACCACCACGTGGGCGGACGTCATGGTGGTGGTGCGCTTGCCGCGGGCGGTCCACGCGCCTGTGCGCTCGCACGTGACCTCCCACGTGCCGTCGCCGCGCTCGCGCAGGCCGCTGACGGTCGTCCGGTCGAGCACCCGGGCACCGGCGCGCTCGGCCAGGCCGAGGTAGTTCTTCAACAGCGTGTTCTTGGCGCCGTGGCGGCACCCGGTCATGCACTCTCCGCACTCGATGCAGGCGGTGCGGTCCGGCCCCGCCCCGCCGAAGTACGGATCCTTGACGGTCTGCCCCGGCTTGCCCTCGCCACCGGTCTTCTCGCCGAAGAACACGCCGACCGGGGTGTAGACGAAGGTGTCCCCCGCGCCCATGTCCTCGGCGACCGACTTCATGACCTCGTCCGAGTGCGTGTGCGTGGGGTTGGTGACCACGCCGAGCATGCGGCGACCCTGGTCGTAGAACGGGGTGAGCTCGTCCTCCCAGTCCGTGATGTGCCCCCACTGCCGGTCCTTGAAGAACGGGGTGGACGGCTTGTACAGCGTGTTGGCGTAGTTCAGTGACCCGCCGCCCACTCCCGCGCCCGCGAGGATCATCACGTCGCGCAGCATGTGCACGCGCTGGAGCCCGAAGAGCTTGAGCTTGGGCGCCCACACGTACCTGTTGAGCCGCCACGAGGTCTTGGGGAAATCCGCGTCCTCGAATCGGCGGCCCGCCTCGAGCACCGTGACCCGGTACCCCTTCTCCGACAGGCGGAGCGCCGTGACGCTTCCCCCGAATCCCGACCCGATCACGATGACATCGGTATCGGTGCTCACGGCGGGGTCGGCGGTCGAGGGCGACGGCGACGGCGTGTGTGACGTCATGGTGGAACTCCCTGGGTGGTCGAGGATGTGGATCACACTACCCGAGGAACCGCGAACTTACCCGACAGTAGGGTTCGTTTTGTCCAGACGCCTCCGCGCCGGCGTGCCGCCCCGGCGGGTCACGGACGCACGGACAGGTCCACCCTCTGGAATCCCTTGACGTCGGAGTACCCGCACTTGGCCATCGCCCGGCGCAGGCCGCCCATGAGGTTGCGGGTCCCGTCCGGGACGCTCGTCGGCCCCTCGAGAACCTCCGCCAGCGGGGCCAGCGCCGTCTCCTCGTCGATCTCCGCGACGTGGCCGCGGGGGACCTTGGGGTGGGCGGAGACCGAGTTCCAGTAGACGCCGCCACCGGGCGACTCGAGAGCGCCGGCCAGGAGCGGGCCCAGCACCACGGCATCGGCGCCGCAGGCCACCGCGCGGGCGATGTCCCCGGAGGTGTAGATGTCACCGTCGGCCAGGACGTGGACGTAGCGCCCACCGGTCTCGTCGAGGTAGTCACGGCGCGCGGCCGCCGCGTCGGCGATCGCGGTGGCCATGTGGACCTCCATGCCCAGCACCTGGCCGGTGGTGGTGACACCGTCGACGCCGCCGTAGCCGACGATCACGCCGGCCGCGCCCGTGCGCATGAGGTGCAGGGCGGTCTTGTGGTCCACGACACCGCCGGCGATCACCGGCACGTCGAGTCCCCCGATGAACTCCTTGAGGTTCAGGGGCTCGTCCTCTCCGCTCACGTGCTCGGCGGAGATGATCGTGCCCTGGACGACCAGCATGTCGATGCCGGCCGCGACGAGGCCCGGGGTGAGGGCGCGGGCATGCTGAGGGGACACCCGGACGGCGACGGTCCCCCCCTCGTCCCGGATCCTCGTGACCGCGGCGGCGAGCAGGTCGTGGTCGATCGGCGCGCGGTGCAGTTCCTGCAGACGCGCCACCGCCCGGTGACCGGTCACGTCCTCGAGCGCGATCTCACGCAACTGAGCGATCGCGGCCTCGGGGTCCGCGTGCCGGGCCCACAACCCCTCACCGTTGAGCACCGCCAGACCACCCAGCCTGGAGAACTCCACCGCCGAGGCCGGGGAGACCACCGCGTCAGTCGGGTGGGTCATCACGGGGATGTCCATCCGGTAGGCATCGATCTGCCAGGCCGTCGACACCTCCTTGGAACTGCGGGTCCGGCGCGAGGGAACGATGTCCACATCGCCCAGCCCGTACATCCGACGGGCCTCGCGGCCCATTCCGATCTCCACGACGTCTCGCACGCGCCTTCAGTCCTTGATGGTGTAGTTGGGTGCCTCGACGGTCATCTGGATCGCGTGGGGGTGGCTCTCCTTGAGGCCCGCCGCGGTGATCTGGACGAACTGGGCGCGGTTCATGTCCGGGATGGTGGCCGAGCCGGTGTAGCCCATACCCGCCCGCAACCCCCCGGTGAGCTGGTGCAGCACCTGCGCGACGTCGCCCCGGTAGGGGACCCGCCCCTCGATGCCCTCGGGCACCAGCTTCTCCTCGGACAGGACGTTGTCCTGGAAGTACCGGTCCTTGGAGTACGACTTCTCCTGGCCCCGCTTGCCGCGTCCACGCATCGCGCCCAGCGAGCCCATGCCGCGGTAGACCTTGTACTGCTTGCCGTCCACAAAGATGAGCTCCCCGGGCGACTCGGTGCAGCCCGCCAGGAGCGAACCGAACATGCACGCGGACGCCCCGGCGGCGATGGCCTTGGCCACATCGCCGGAGTACTGCATGCCGCCGTCGGCGATCACCGGGATGCCCGCCGCCTGCGCGGCGACGGACGCCTCGAGGATGGCCGTGATCTGGGGAGCGCCCACGCCCGCGACGACGCGGGTGGTGCAGATCGAACCGGGGCCGATGCCCACCTTGATGGCGTCCGCGCCCGCGTCGATCATGGCCTGGGCCGCGCCGCGGGTGGCGAGGTTGCCCCCGATCACCTGGACGCGGTCCCCCAGGTCGCGCTTGACGCGCGCGACCATCTCGAGGGCGTTCCGGTTGTGCGCGTGCGCGGTGTCCACCACCAGGACATCCACCCCGGCCTCGGTGAGCATGCCCGCGCGCTGCCAGGCGTCCTCGCCCGTGCCGATCGCGGCCGCCACCCGCAGCCGCCCGTCGGAATCCTTGGTGGCGTCCGGGTGCTTCTCGGTCTTGACGAAGTCCTTGACCGTGATGAGCCCGGTGAGCCGACCGTCGCCGTCCACGATCGGCAGCTTCTCGATCTTGTGACGGCGCAGGAGCCCGAGCGCCGCCTCCGCCGTGACGCCCTCGCGGGCGACCACCAGCGGCGCGCGGGTCATGACCTCGTCGACCCGCCGGGACTTGTCGACCTCGAATCGCATGTCACGGTTGGTGATGATCCCCACCAGCTCGCCGCGCTCGTCGGTGACCGGAAGGCCGGAGATCCGATAGCGGGCGCACATCTCGTCGACCTCGGCGAGGGTGTTGGCGGGCGAACAGGTCACCGGGTCGGTGACCATCCCGGCCTCCGATCGCTTGACCGTGTCCACCTGTGCCGCCTGGTCCGCGGCCGACAGGTTCCGGTGCAGCACCCCGATCCCGCCCTGGCGGGCCATGGCGATCGCCATGCGCGCCTCGGTCACGGTGTCCATGGCCGACGAGACCAGCGGGACGCGGAGCGTGATGTCCCGGGTGAGACGAGTGCTCGTGTCGACCTCGCTCGGGACGACCTCGGAGGCGGCCGGGAGAAGCAGCACGTCGTCGAAGGTAAGGCCCACCATGGCGACCTTGCTCGGATCGTCGCCGCCGGTGCGTACGGGGCCTCGCGACTCGCTCATCTGCCGTCCTCCTGGTGGTGGTCTCACTGCTTTCCCCGAGGATAGTGCGTCCGGGCTCTTCGGCTCGAACCGTCGGCCCCGCGAGGTGGTGGTCACGGGTACGGTGGGGGTGTGAACGATCCGCTACGAGACGGCATGCCGCCCGACCCCTTCGCCGGCGATCCGGACGACCCGGCCGCGGAACTGGCCGGGCTGGATCCCGTCGACGACGGTTCCCCCTCCGGTCCGCTCGATCCCGACGAACGGCTCGCGATCGAGGAGGATCTGGCCGATCTCGCCGAGTTCCGCGAACTCCTGGCCCCGACCGGGGTCAAGGGCGTCGCCGTGCAGTGCGAGGACTGCGACGAGGAGCACTACCACGAGTGGGACATGCTCCGCGCCAACCTCATGCAACTCCTCCTGGACGGATCGGTGCTGCCCCACGAGCCGGCGTTCGATCCGATCCCGGACGACTACGCCACGTGGGAGTTCTGCCGCGGATACGTCGAGGGGGTTCGCGCGATGCGTCCGCGGCGCCTCAACTGGCGGCGCTGACCCGGCGCCTGCCGACCCGCTGACGACACGGGCCCCGCCCGCACCGGCGACGGTGCGGGCGGGGCCCGTGTCGATGAGTGCCCTCAGTTGGCGGGCTGGCTCGACTGCGCTGTCTGAGGGTCGCTGGCCGGACTCGTCGACGGGGTCGGGACCTGGGTCACGGTGGTCCGCGTGGGGGACGGGGTCGGCGTGACCGACTCGTCCTCATCCGACTCCTCCAGCCCGGTGGTGGGTGACAGGAAGTCCTGCAGCCGCTGTGTGTCGATCGGGATCTGCAGCGTGGTCGGGATCCGCAACCCGTCGAGGGGCAGCGGGATCACCGGGATACCGGGCGGGGGCGGCTGGATGAGGTTCGTCGGTAGCGGAACCGGGATCCCCGGGACGAGCGTGGCGACACCCGGTCCCGGCCCCGGGGCCGGGACGGGAGCGGGGGCCGGCGACGGGACCGCGCTCGGGGTGACCCGGCTCAGGTCCCTCATGATCGCGTCGCGACGCTTCATCAACTCGACCCGCTCCGACGCGTCCGCGACCTCGTCCAGCCGGTCGGTCACCTCGTCCAGGAGTCGCTCGGCCGTGTCCCGGTCACCTTCGCGGGCGGCCAGGTCCGCCGCCGCCAGGTGCTCGGTCAGGTCGCTGACCAGCTCCACCTCGCCGGCGCGATCGGAGAAGATCGTCTTGGAGACCCCCCACAGGGGGTCACCCGGCATCGCGCTGTGCGCGGCGACGGACAGCCCCCCGACGATCACGGCGGCCACGGCGGCGGCACCGGTCACCGCCTGCCAGAGCGCCGGGCGCTGCCCGTGGTGATGTTCGTGGGACTTCGCCCAGCCGCGTCGCGGCCACAGGCGGGAGACGTTGGGCGCGAGGGCGATCTCGATCTCCTCGGCGCTCGGCAACCCGGGCAGGGGTGCGGCGCCCACCTCGGCGCGCCAGTCCGACAACAGGGCGAGAAGCGGGTCCTCGGACGCGGGCCGGTCGCCCGCCGCGAGGGCGTCGAGGAGCGCGTCGTCACGCTCCACCTCGCCCGGCTCGCACCTCTCGTCGGTGAGCGAGGCGTCGTCGTCCCGGGTGCCGGGATCCACTTCGTCGTCGTTCATCGCCATCGCTCCTCTCCGTCCTTCTCGAGCCGTGCCCGGAGCTGCTTCATCGCCCTGTGCTGGGCGACGCGCACGGCACCGGCCGTACTGTCCACGATCTCCGCGGTCTCCTCCGCGGAGAGACCGACCACCACTCGCAGCCGGATGATCTCCCGCTGCTTCTCCGGCAGGGTCCCCAGCAGACGGCTCATCGCCCTGGTCACCTCGCCGTCCAGGACGTGGTCCTCCGGCCCCGTGTCCGTCGAGAGCACCTCGGGGAGGTACTCCACGGGATCCGACTTGTTCCGTGCGGCTCCCCGGTGGGCGTCCGCAACCTTGTGGGCTACGATCCCGTACACGAACGCCATGAAGGGACGTCCCTGATCGCGATATCCCGGCAGCGCCGAGAGCACCGCGATCAACACCTCCTGCGCGACATCGTCAGCAGACAGGTTGACCCTCTCCGCACCCCCGACGCGGGAGCGGCAATAGCGCACCACACCGGGACGTACGAGTTCGAGCACCCGCGCCGCTGCGGTCCGGTCTCCCTTGACCGCGTCTGCGACGGCGAGTTCCAACTCGTCTGCTATACCTGTCATCGAATTCGGGGGGCCTCTCGTTACACGGGTGTGTTACGGGGCACGGCCTTTCTGTCGTGGTGAACGACGCCGGACGTCGTGGTCCCACGCGCGGCCCGCGGGTGTCTCTCGGGACGTGGGCACAGGATACGTGCGTGACCCCTGGGCCGGAGGTCATCTCGTGAGAGTCCAGCGTAACCGTTGACGCCGTCATGAGACCACACGCCCGCCCGACAAAGGGGAACGGGCCCCGGCCCCGCTGTCGCGGTGGCCGGGGCCCGGTCTCGCCCGATGTCAGTGAGAATGGCCGGCGTGCGAGTGAGCGTCGCCGCCCCGCTCCTCGGGCTTCTCGACGATCGCGGTCTCGGTGGTGAGGACCATCCGCGCGACCGAACAGGCGTTGACGACCGCCGAGCTGGTGACCTTGACCGGGTCGATGATCCCCGCCGACACCAGGTCGCCGTACTCGCCGGTGGCGGCGTTGAAGCCGTCCCGCGGGCCGAGGCCGGACACCTTGTTGACCACCACGGAGCCGTCCTCGCCCGCGTTGGCGGCGATCCAGAACAGCGGTGCCGAGAGCGCCTTGCGGACCACGTTCACGCCCACGGCCTCGTCGGCGTCGGCGGTGTCCGCGGCCAGCCGCTCGAGCGAGGCCGCGGCCTGGACGAGCACGGAACCGCCACCGGCGATCACGCCCTCCTCGACCGCGGCCTTGGCCGAGTTGACCGCGTCCTCGACGCGCAGCTTGCGCTCGGTGAGCTCGGTCTCCGTGGCCGCGCCCACGCGGATCACGGCGACTCCGCCGGAGAGCTTGGCGATGCGCTCCTCGAGCTTCTCGCGATCCCAGTCGGAATCGGTGGCCTCGGCCTCGCGACGCAGCTGCGCCACCCGGGCGTCGACGTCCGCCTGGTCACCGTCGCCGTCGACGATGATCGTCTCGTCCTTGGACACGGTCACGCGGCGGGCGTGGCCGAGCACCTCGAGGCCGCAGTCCGAGAGCTTCATGCCCAGGTCGGGGCTGACGACCTGACCCTTGAGGACGATCGCCAGGTCGTCCTGGAACGCCTTGCGCCGGTCCCCGAAGTACGGGGCCTTGATCGCGACGGCCTTGAGGGTCTTGCGGATGGAGTTCACGACCAGGGTCGACAGCGCCTCGCCGTCGACGTCCTCGGCCACGATGAGCAGCGGCTTGCCGGTCTCGGCGACCTTCTCCAGGAGGGGGAGGAGGTCGGGGAGGGAGCTGATCTTCTCGCGGTGCAGGAGGATCAGGACGTCCTCGTAGATGGCCTTCTGCTCGTCGGGGTCGGTGACGAAGTACGGGCTGAGGTAGCCCTTGTCAAAAGCGATGCCCTCGGTCACGGTGACCTCGGTCAGCAGACCCTGCGACTCCTCCACGGAGACGACGCCGTTGACGCCGACCGCGTCCATGGCCTCGGAGACCATGCGACCGATCTCGGGATCACGCGAGGACACCGTGGCCACCTGGGCCACGGCCTCGGACCCGGAGACCGGGGTGGCCGCGGACCTGAGGAACTCCACGACCGCCGCCGACGCCTTCTCGATGCCCTTGCCCATGGACATGGGGTTGGACCCGGCGGTGACGTTGCGCAGACCCTCACGGATGAGGGCCTGGGCCAGCACGGTCGCGGTGGTGGTGCCGTCACCGGCGACGTCGTTGGTCTTGGTGGCGACGCTCTTGACCAGCTGCGCACCGAGGTTCGCGAACGGCTCGGAGAGCTCGATCTCGCGGGCGATGGAGACGCCGTCGTTGGTGACGGTGGGGCCACCGAAGGCCTTGGCCAGCACGACGTGCCGACCCTTGGGGCCGAGCGTGACCTTGACGGTGTCGGCGAGTTCGTCGACACCGGCGAGCATGCCCTTGCGGGCCTCCTCGTCGAACGCGATCAACTTGGACATGGATGGACTCCTGGGGAGAAAAAGGGTGTTCGGGACGGGCGGGACGAGCAGCGTGAGACACCACCGCCCCGGCGGGGCCGGTCACTGTCCGGCGCCACCGGGGCGGGGGTTACGAGCTCACGTCAGTCGATGACCGCGAGAACGTCGCGCGAGGAGAGGATCAGGTACTCCTTGCCCTCGTACTTGATCTC
This sequence comes from Dietzia sp. UBA5065, assembly GCA_002415925.1. GTDB lineage: Bacteria > Actinomycetota > Actinomycetes > Mycobacteriales > Mycobacteriaceae > Dietzia. The sequence goes on from DIAZ01000059.1 coordinate 24,035, forward strand.
GGTGCCGCCGTACTTGGAGTAGATGACCTTGTCACCCTCCTTGATGTCCATGGGGATGCGGTCACCGTCCTCGTCGAAGCGGCCCTTGCCGACCGCGACCACGGTGCCCTCCTGGGGCTTCTCCTTGGCGGTGTCCGGGATGACGAGGCCGGACGCCGTGGTGGTCTCGGCAGCGGTGGCCTCGACGAGAATCTTGTCCTCAAGCGGCTTGATCGCCACGATGGATCCTCCGTGTGTAGATGGTGATGTGTGTTCTGGGGGGCGGGATCCGGGGTGGCGTCGTCGCGGGTGACGCGGCCGGGTCCATGCCTATTGGCACTCTATATGTGCGAGTGCCAGCACTCAAGTGCCCCGGGTGCCCGATCGGCCCGATTCGCCGAGGGCGAACACCCGGGCAGGCCTCACCTCACCTGCGTCACCCCGACCGGCAGCCCCGGGTCGACGGCCACCGTGAGGGCGCTGGGCTCGGCCCCCGAGGCGAACAGCGCCGACGCCACGCCCACCACCATCGCCCCGTTGTCCGTGCACAGGCGTGGGCGGGGGACCCTCAGGGTGATGCCCGCCTCGGCGCACCGCTGCGCGGCCAACTCCCGGAGCCTGGAGTTGGCCGCCACCCCTCCGCCCACTAGGAGCGTGTCCACGCCGAGGTCGGTGCAGGCCCGGACCGCCTTCATGGTGAGCACGTCGGCGACGGCCTCCTGGAACGAGGCCGCGACGTCCGCCACGTCCACCCGGACGCCGTCCCGCTCCGCGGCCTCGATCCGCCTCGCGACGGAGGTCTTGAGCCCGGAGAAGGAGAAGTCGTGACGCGCGTCCCGGGGGCCGGTCATGCCGCGCGGGAACGCGATGGCCGCGGGATCGCCGGACGCGGCGAGCCTGTCGATCGCCGGACCGCCCGGGTAGCCCAGGCCCAGCAACCGCGCCACCTTGTCGTAGGCCTCCCCCGCCGCGTCGTCGACGGTCGAGCCGAGTTCCACCACGGGCTCGGTCAACGACGTCACGTGCAGCAGCTGCGTGTGCCCGCCGGAGACGAGCAGCGCCACGCACTCGCCGAGCGGGTCACCGTCAAATCCCGCCACGGCCACGTGCCCGACCAGATGGTTGACGGCGTAGAACGGCGTCCCCCACGCCGCCGCGTAGGCCTTGGCCGCCGACGAGCCCACCAGCAGCGCTCCGGACAGCCCGGGTCCGATGGTCGTGGCGACCGCGTCGGGCCGGTCGACCCCCGCGTCGGCGAGCGCCGCCCGGACCGTCGGCACTAGCGCCTCGAGGTGTGCCCGGGAGGCGATCTCGGGAACCACCCCGCCGAACCGCGCGTGCTCGGACATCGACGAGGCCACCACGTCGGAGAGCAGTTCGACCCGACCGTCGTCGTGGATCCGCGCGACCGCCACCCCCGTCTCGTCGCACGAGCTCTCGATCCCCATGACCGTTCTCACGGGCCACTCCCCTCCTCGGTGTCGCGGTGCCCCGCCCGGGGCACCGCGGACCGGACCATCAGGTAGGCATCGGCCATGCTCGGCCGGTAGTAGCGGGGCCGCACCCCCGCCACCTCGAAGCCGTGCGCGAGGTACAGCGATCGCGCCGGCAGGTTGTCGGTGCGCACGTCCAGCACCACCGGTGCGGACTCCGCGTCCGCCAGGTCGAGCAGGCGACGGAGCATCGTGCGCCCGATCCCCCGCCCCTGGTACGCGGGGTCGACCCCGATGGTGTGCACCTCGAACTCCCGGTCGCCCGGTCGCCCGAGCGCCGCGAGCACCGCGTACCCGACCAGCCGCTCGCCCGCCCGGGCCGCCACGCACGTGGTGTGGCGGGACCCGATCTCGGACAGGAACGCCGCCGCCGACCACGGCCCGTCACCGGCGAACAGGATCCGCTCGAGGCCGGCGCAGCCCGTCGCGTCCTCGGCGGTGAGCGGCCCGTAGACCACCCCGTCCGGATCCGTCCCGCTCATCGGCGCGGGCCGCCACTGCGGTCGACGCCCCGCAACGCCCGCGACGGCTCCACCCTGCGGGGCGGAACCGCGTCCGGCCGCCTGAGGTAGAGGGGTTCGAGCGGGGCCGGGGTCACGCCGCGCAGCAGGTCTCCGGCCGCGACCCTGACGAGCCCGGCGGGGTCCGGCGAGACCGGGCCGGGCGCGACCAGACCCGCCGCGGCCGGGGACGCGGCGCCGACGACCTCGGCGAGCCGGGCGGGGTCGCCCACCAGGTGGTCGACGCCCTCCACCGCGATGTCGGCGGCGGGGCCGACCGTCGGTCCGGAGACGCGGGCGCCGTCCGCGGAGTAGCGCGCGTGGTAGGCCTCGCGGCGCCGGGCGTCGGTGACGACGACGAGCTCGCCGACCACCCCGGCGGCGCGCGCGGTCTCCGCGAGCCCGTCGAGCGAGACCACCCCGTACACCGGTCGCCCGATCGCGTCCGCGAACGCCGCCGCGGTGGCCATCCCCACCCGCAGCCCGGTGAACGGCCCGGGACCGACCCCCACCACCACCGCGTCGAGCTCGGCCGGGGCGAGTCCCGCCTCGGCGAGGCTGTCGAGGATGTGGGGGGTGAGCAGCTCCGCGTGGGCGCGAGCGTCCTCGGTGACCCGCGAGGCGAGGGTGGTGACGACCGGGCGGCCGTCGCCGCGCACGAGGCGGCAGACCCCCGCGGTGACGGCGGGGGTGGAGGTGTCTACGGCGAGGACCAGCACACCGGTCAGGGTACCGCCGGGCCCGGCGCGCCCCCGGCCCGGTGCCAGACCGCCGAGCGCACGTCCGTGTCCTCGCCGCGGCTCAGCGTGACGACGAGCGGGTCGGCGACCAGGGAGTCGACGAACCCCGCGCCCCATTCGACCACCACCACGTCGCGGTCCAGCGCGGAGTCCAGGTCGAGCGATTCGAGCTGGTCGGCCAGGTCCGCCCGGCCGGGCCGACCGCCGTGGGGGTCCTCGCCCCCGAGCAGGCGATACGCGTCCACGTGGACCAGCCCCGGCCCGTCCGCGGTTCCCGGCGCGTGGCGGCGCGCGATGACGAAGGTCGGCGACGTCACGCGCCCGCGGACCCCGAGCCCGGCGGCGATCCCCGAGGCGAGCGCGGTCTTGCCCGCGCCGAGGGGCCCGTCGAGCACCACCACGTCCCCGGCCCGCAGCAGTCCGGCCAGCTCCGCCCCGAGCGCGTGGGTGTGCTCCACCGAGGGCAACTCGCGTTCCCCCGGCACCCCGATCGTCACGAGGCCTTGCTGTGCCCCGCCGGGGGGCCGCCGCCCTCCTCGGCGGCGCGGATGCGCGTGCGCCACTCGACGATCGCGTCCGCGATGAGGTCACCGAGGACCTCGGAGACGTGTGCGGGCTCCTCCATCATCACCATGTGACCGCACCCCGGGACCACGACGAACTCCGCGTCCGGCAGCGCCTCCGCGATGTCCACGGACCGGTCGAGCGGGGTGAGCAGGTCGCGGTCGCCGCACAGCACGGTGGTGCGCACGGACCGCAACACGGGCATCGCGGCGGTCTCGTCGTGTTGGGTGAGGGTCTCGAAGAAGTTCGCGATGGTCAGCACGTCGGTCGACGCGATGAGCTTGTCCACGAACCTGGCGACGGTCGGGCTCATCCTGGCCGGGTCGCCGAACGAGCCACCGTAGATGAACGGGGAGATGAGCGCGCCGAGGGCTCGTCGCCCGCCGGTGAACACGCCGGGGGTCCGTCCGGCGAGACCCGCGACCCTGGCGACGGTCCTGCTGTCGAGCACCGCGCCGAGCCCCGCCTCGGACAGCTCGGCCATGGCGGTGGCGACCAGCCCCACCCCCAGGACCCGCTCGCGGACGGACCCGGGGTGGCGGGCGGCGTAGCCCATGACGGTCATGCCCCCCATGGAGTGACCGATCACCACGATCGGGCCCGTCGGGGCCGTCGCCGAGACGACCGTGTCGAGGTCGGAGGCGAGCTGCGCGATGGTCGAGTTGGCACGGGAACTCTTCCCGCTGAGGCCGTGACCGCGCTGGTCGTAGAACACCATCCGGACCTCGGACCCGAACCGGTCCTGCAGGTGCCGGCGCTGGAAGTGCCAGGAATCCATCGAGAGCGTGTAGCCGTGGGCGAACACCACCGTCATCGGGGCGTCGGTCGGCCCGGCCTCGCGCACGGCCAGCGGGACGCCGTCCGAGGCGGCGACCATCGAGCCGCGGTCCACGCCCAGTTCCCACATGTCCTCGCCCGCCCACGGGTCGTTGGCCCGCCGCCCGGGCAGGAGCGTGCCGACGGATCCGATGGTGGCCGCCCCGAGTGCGCTGAGCCCCGCGGCCAGGCCGCCGGGCGTGCGGATCTGTTCCGCCACCGCCTCGACGTCAGCCGGATCCCCGCCGACGAGCTCGGGGGGCCGGACCTCGACCGGCTCCTCCCCCGGGGTCCGGGTGGGGCGGCGGGGCAACCGGATCCGCGGCCTACCCCCGCGACGATCCGCGGTGTCCTGGTTCTCGCTCATCGTTGACCCTCCCTGTG
>DIAZ01000059.1:28664-36519 GCA_002415925.1 Dietzia sp. UBA5065
ACCGAACAGGACCGCGGTGTCGCCCGCCCGCACCGCGTCACCCGGGTCCGGCCCGAGGTCCACGACGAACTGGTCCATGCAGACGCGACCGACGTTCGGGTACCGACGGCCACCGATCGAGACGTCGAGCCTGCCCGAGAGCAGGCGCCACACCCCGTCGGCGTACCCCGCCGCCACGAGCGCGACCGTGGTGTCGCGGGGCGCGTGCCAGGTGTGCCCGTAGCTCACACCCTGACCGGCCGCCAGCCGCTTGGTCATCAGGACCTCCGCCGAGAACGTCATGGCCGGAATGAGCTCCACCCCCGGGTCGTCGACCGGGGAGAGCCCGTACAGGGCGATCCCGGGCCGGACCATCTCGAAGCCGTCCTCCGGGCGGGTCAGCGTCGCGGCCGAGTTGGCGTGGTGGTTGACGGGGCAGTCCAGGCCGCGCGCGCGGGCCTGCGCCACGCACTCGTGCAGCCGCGCCACCTGCTGGTCGATCACCGGGTTCCCCGGGTCGTCGGCATGCGCGAAGTGCGCCATCAACCCGGTGACCTCGATGAGCCCCTCCTCCGAGGCGTCCACCAGCCTGTCGAGGACGGCGGGCCAGTCGTCCAGCGTGATCCCGGAGCGGGCGAGCCCGGTGTCGATCTTGGGGGTCACCCGGGCGCGGCGGCCGGTGCGGCGCGCGGCGTCGAGGATGGTGTCGAGGTGACCGGGCCCGGGGACCGCGAGGTCCACGTCTGCCTCCAGAGCGGAACGGACGTCGTCGCCGGCCGAGTAGAGCCAGGCCAGGATCTCCGCGTCGATCCCCGCCCCGCGCAGTTCGAGCGCCTCCCCGATCGTGGTCACCCCGAGGGCGTCCGCACCCCCGCGCAGCGCCGCGAGGGAGACCGGGACGGCACCGTGGCCGTAGGCGTCGGCCTTGACCACGGCCATCACCCGCGCGCCGCGGGCAGACCGGAGCAGGACGCGGGCGTTGTGCTCGATCGCGTCCAGATCGATCTCGGCGCGGCACGGCGCCGGCGGGACAATCAGACCCATTTTGTCCATTATGCCAAACAGCGGCGACGGTGGCGATTCATTCATCGCGGAGCGAGGAGATCGCCCCCGGGAGTGCGGACAGCAGGTCGGTGGCACCGATCGGCGCGCCCGCCCCGCCCGTTCGCACCGCGGCGGCGCGGGCGGCGTCGCCGTGCACCACCGCCGCCGCGACCGCCGGCCACGCCGCGGCCCGACCGTCCCCCCTGCCGCCCGCGAGCAACGCCCCGGCTATCCCGGACAGCACATCCCCGGAGCCTGCCGTGGCGGCCCAGGAGCAGCCGGCGTCGACGGACCAGGTCGTCTCGCCGTCGTCGACAAGCGTGACGCGTCCCTTGAGCAGCACCGTCGCGTTGATCCCCCGGTCTCGTAGACCGGCGACGTACCGGCGCAGGGCCCCGGCCCGGTCCGCCCGGTCCCACCCGCCGGTGAGGCGGTCGAACTCCCCCGCGTGGGGGGTGAGCAGCACCGACGCGGCGACGCCGCGCAGCAGGACCGGGTGGGCGGCGACGCAGGTCAGGGCGTCGGCGTCGAGCACCGTCGGCAGCCCGTGCGCGAGGACGGCGTCGATGTCGGCCACGGCCTCGGCGCCGGTGCCCGCACCCGGGCCCACGACCCAGGCCTGCGCGGTCCCCGCCTCCGCCACCGACGGGTGACACACCACCTCGGGCCGGACAGCGAGCACCGCGCCCGAGCCCGAACCCACGTAGCGCACCATCCCCGAGGTCGCCGCCACCGCCGCCGAGGCGCAGAGGACGGCCGCCCCGGGGAAGCGGTCGGAACCGGCGCGGATCGCCACCACGCCCTGGCTGTACTTGTCGTCGCCCGGCCCGGGCACCGGCCACGACCGGCCGACCTCCGCGCGGTCCGGTCGGCGGACGGATCGCGGTCCGGCGGGGATCCCGCCCATCCCGATGTCCACCACCTCGACCCGGCCGCACGCCGGGGAGGCCAGCAGGTGGGCCCGCCGGAGAGCGCCGAAGGTCACGGTGACGTGGGCCGGCACGTGCGGGTCGTGGACCGTTCCCGTGTCCGCGTCGACCCCGCTCGGCAGATCCACCGACACGAACGGGACCCCCGCCGCGGCGTGGTGGGCGACGATCCCCGCCGCCGGCTCCCGCAGCGGGCCGCTGCCCGCCAGGCCCACGACCCCGTCGATCACCACGTCGGGCGGGGTGGCCCCGGCACCGGGCCCGGCGCGGAACCCGGCCGCCCGCCCCCCCGCACGCCGCAACGCGGCGAGGGCCCGCGCGTGCGCCCGGGCCGGGTCGAGCAGGACCGCCTCGACGCGGCAGCCCCGGGCCCGCAGCATCGCGCCGGCGTACAGGGCGTCCCCACCGTTGTCCCCGCTGCCCACGATCAGCAGGACCGACCGGCCGAACACGCCGCCGGACCTCGAGCGCAGCAGCGCGGCGGTGTGGTGGGCGACGCCCGCGGCCGCGCGACGCATCACGGCGTCCGGGTCACCGGATGCCTCGGCCGCCTCGAGAAGCGGGCGCTCGGCGGCCCGGATCGCCTCGACCGGGTGTGCTCGCCTCATGACCGTCAGTCTCGCGGACGGGTCACTCCACCGTGACGGACTTGGCCAGGTTGCGCGGCTTGTCCACGTCGTAGCCGCGGGCGGCGGCCACCTCGGCGGCGAACGCCTGATACGGGATCGTGGCCAGCAGCGGCTGCAGGAGCGTGGTCGTGGCCGGGATCGGGATGAAGTGGTCCGCCAGCGGCCGCACCACCTCGTCACCCTCCTCGGCGATCACGATGGTCCGCGCGCCGCGGGCCCGGATCTCCTGGATGTTGCTCACCAGCTTGGAGTGGAGGACCCCGCGGCCCTCGACGGGGGGCATCACCACAAAGACGGGCAGGCCGTCCTCGATGAGCGCGATGGGGCCGTGCTTGAGCTCGCCGGCGGGGAAACCCTCCGCGTGCATGTACGCGAGCTCCTTGAGCTTGAGCGCGCCCTCGAGCGCCGTCGGGTAGCCGACGTGACGACCGAGGAACAGCACGGATTTGGAGTCGGCCAGCTCCCGCGCGATCTCGCGGACCGGCTCCAGGGAGTCCACGACCTGCTGGATGAGGGCCGGCATCTGCTCGAGCTGGCGGAACTCGGCGGCCACCTCGTCGGGGTACTTGGTGCCGCGGGCCTGCGCCAACGCCAGGCCGACGAGGTAGTTGGCGGTGATCTGCGCGAGGTACGCCTTGGTGGACGCCACGCCGATCTCGGGGCCGGCGTGCGTGTAGAGCACGGCGTCGGCCTCCCGGGGGATCTGCGAGCCGTTGGTGTTGCACACCGCCAACACGCGGGCCTTCTGCGCCCTGGCGTGTCGCACCGCCTCGAGGGTGTCGGCGGTCTCGCCGGACTGGGAGATCGCCACCACCAGGGTGGACCGGTCCAGCACGGGGTCGCGGTAGCGGAACTCCGAGGCGATCTCGACCTCACACGGCAGCCGCGTCCAGTGCTCGATCGCGTACTTGGCCACCATCCCGGAGTGGTAGGCACTGCCGCAGGCCACGATGAACACCTTGTCGATGTCCCGCAGTTCCTGGTCGCTCATCCGCTGCTCGTCCAGCACGATGCGGCCGTCCTGGAAATGGCCGAGGAGGGTGTCCGCCACGGCCGCCGGCTGCTCGGTGATCTCCTTGAGCATGAAGTAGTCGTACCCGCCCTTCTCGGCGGCGGCGAGGTCCCAGTCGATGTGGAACGGACGGCCCTCGGAGGGCTCACCGGCGAAGTCGGTGATCTCGTATCCGTCGGCCCGCAGCACCACCACGTTGTCCTGGCCGAGCTCCACCGCCTCGCGGGTGTGCTCGATGAACGCGGCGACGTCCGACCCGAGGAACATCTCCCCCTCCCCCACGCCCAGCACGAGCGGGGTGGAGCGACGGGCGGCGACGAGGGTGTCGGGGTGGGCGGCGTGACTGAACACCAGCGTGAACGCGCCCTCGAGGCGGTTGAGCACGGCGCGGCACGCGGCGACGAAGTCCCCGGCGTTCGGGCCGGAAGACATCTCGCGGGCCAACAGGTGCGCGGCGACCTCGGAGTCGGTATCCGACTCCAGCTCGACGCCCGCGGCCTCGAGCTCGGCTCTCAGCGGGGCGAAGTTCTCGATGATGCCGTTGTGCACGATCGCCACGTCCCCCGACACGTGGGGGTGGGCGTTGCGGTCACTCGGGCGCCCGTGGGTGGCCCACCGCGTGTGGCCGATCCCCGTGGTGCCCGGGAACCCGTCCCGGCCGGCGGCGTCGAGCGCGGCCTCGAGGTTGGCGAGCTTGCCCTCCTTCTTCTCGACCCGGGACGAGCCCGACCCGTCGAGAATGGCCACCCCGGACGAGTCGTATCCGCGGTACTCCATCCGCCGTAGGGCCTCGACCACAACGGGGAGGGCAGCCTGATGCCCCACATAACCGACGATTCCGCACATGGGCGCTAAGTGTAGCCACGCCGACCCGGCTCCCCGGCACCGTCCGTGCGCGGGAGGCGATACTGTTGGCCCCGTGGCCATCAAGACCAAGGAACTGCTCGAGACGCTCAGTCGCCGGGGCCCCCACGGGGTCGACACCGGCGATCTCGGCTTCACCGGGACCCCCGGCACGGTGTTCGTCCCCCGGGACGCGTCGTCGCCCGCACCCCTGGTGGGCTTCGCGCACGACTGGACCAAGGCCCCCCGTCACTACGTCGACACCCTCAAGCACCTCGCGTCGTGGGGCTTCGTCGTAGTGGCACCGGCCACCGACACGTCGGTCCGGCCGCACCACCAGCACTACGCCGACCACCTGTCGGCCGCCGTCGAGGACGCCCTCCAGGCCACCCTCGGACGGGGGGCGGTCCGCGCCGATGCGCGCCGGATAGGCCTGGTCGGCCACGGGCTGGGCGGAGGGGTCGGCGCCCTGTTGGCGTCCCAGCGCACGGACATCGACGCGGTGGCGATGCTCTTCCCCACGGAGACCGTCCCCGCGGCCGCCGATCGCGCCGTGACCATCGACGCCCCCGCGTTGCTGCTGTCCGCGTCGGGCGGCGTCCACGCCGAGGACGCGCGCGCACTCCACCTGGCGTGGCGCGGGCCGATAGTGCACCGGCGCATGGCCAAGGCGATCGAGCCGGGACTGGTCGAGGGCGCCCCGCTGCTCAAGTACGTCGGCCTGGCCGACCCGGACCACCGCACGCAGCGCACGGTGCGGCCGCTTCTCGCCGGTTACCTGCTGGCCACGCTCGCGGGGGACGACGCCTACGCCGCGTTCGCCGACCCCGACGCCGGGTTCAAGGGCGCCGTCACGGTGACCGACGAGATGCTGGACGAGGAGGGGGACGACCTCGTCCCCAGCACCCCGCCGCTCCTCAAGTTGGTCAAGGGCCTCACCGGGAGCTGAACCGGCGCCCTCCCCGACCGGCTCAGACCGCGGCGACGACGTCCGCGAGCCGCTCGGCGACGCCCTGCGCGAGGTCGGGGTCCTGCGCCTCGACCATCACGCGGACGAGTTGCTCGGTCCCCGACGGGCGCAGCAGCACGCGGCCGGCACTACCGAGCGTCGCCTCCTCCGCCGCCACGGCATCGGCCACGGCGCCGGACGCGGCCACTGCGGCCTTGTCCCCGACGGGCACGTTGATGAGCACCTGCGGCAGGACGGTCATGACGCCGGCCAGCTCGGCGAGGCTCTTGCCGGTCTCGGCCATCCGCGCCATGATCCGCAGGCCGGTCAGGACGCCGTCGCCGGTGGTGGCGTGCGCGGGCAGCACGAGGTGCCCGGACTGCTCGCCGCCGAGGCTGTAGGAGCCCTCGCGCAGCCGCTCGAGCACGTACCGGTCGCCGACCTTGGTCTCGGCGATCTCGATGCCCGCCTCGCGCATGGCGACCTTGAGTCCGAGGTTGCTCATCACGGTGGCGACCAGGGTGTTCTCCGCCAGCTCGCCGGAGTCGCGCATCGCGAGGGCGAGGATGGCCATGATCTGGTCGCCGTCGACCACCTCGCCGGCGGCGTCCACGGCGAGGCAGCGGTCGGCGTCGCCGTCGTGCGCCAGGCCGAGGTCGGCGCCGTGCTCGACCACCGCGGCGCGCACGTCGTCGAGGTGGGTGGAGCCGCATTTGTCGTTGATGTTGTAGCCGTCGGGGCTGGCGTGGATCTCGATCACCGTGGCGCCGGCCTCGCGGTAGGCGCGCGGCGCGGCGTCGCTGGCGGCGCCGTTGGCGCAGTCGACGACGACGACGAGGCCGTCCAGCCGACCCGGCGTGGCGCTGAGCAGATGGCCGACATAGCCGTCCAGGGCGTCTGCGGGGCAGGCGCGGCTGATCCGGCCGATCGCGTCACCGGTCGGGCCGGTGATCGGCTCACCGGTGAGCGCGGACTCGATGGCGTCCTCGACGTGGTCGCCGAGCTTGTGCCCGCCGGCGGCGAAGAACTTGATGCCGTTGTCCGGCATGGCGTTGTGCGAGGCGGAGATCATCGCGCCGAGCGCGGCCCCGTGCTGGGCGGTGAGGTGGGCGACGGCCGGGGTGGGCAGCTCGCCCACCAGGAGCACGTCGACGCCCTGGCTGGACAGGCCTGCCGAGAGGGCGGCTTCGAGCATCTCGCCGGAGACGCGCGGGTCCCGTCCCACCACTGCCAGCGGGCGGGCGGTGACGGTGCCGTCGTGGTCGCGTTCCGCCGCGAGGACGGCCGCGGCGGCGGCTCCGAGCCGCAGCGCCAGGTCCGCGGTGAGCGTCCGGTTGGCCAGTCCGCGGACCCCGTCGGTGCCGAAGAGTCGGGTCATGTCGTGAATCCTCCGGATTCGGGTGTGCGCGTTCGCGCCGCTGATGTTCACCGTGTGAGCATTGCCGCCGACAGTCGGCGTTCGGGCCTCGGTCAGGATAACCGCTGAGGGGACAGCGTCCTGGAAAGGACCAGAGCAGGCCCCCGCGCGGTGCGGGAACCTGCTCTGGGTGACGCGATCTCGGCGGGAGAGATCAGCGCTTCGAGTACTGCGGGGCCTTACGGGCCTTCTTGAGGCCGGCCTTCTTGCGCTCGACGGCGCGGGCGTCCCGGGTAAGGAAGCCGGCCTTCTTCAGGGCCGGGCGATCGTCCGGGGCGTACTCGATGAGCGCACGGGCGATGGCCAGACGCAACGCGCCCGCCTGCCCGGACGGCCCGCCACCGTGGAGCAGACCCACGATGTCGAACTGCTCCTCGCGCTCGACTAGCACCAGCGGCGACTTGACCAGCTGCTGGTGCACCTTGTTCGGGAAGTAGCCCTCGAGGGTGCGACCGTTCAGCGTGAACTGGCCGGAGCCGGGCACGAGGCGGACGCGGGCGACGGCCTCCTTGCGGCGGCCGACGGCCTGCGTCGGGCCGGAGGTGACGATCGGCGCCAGCTGGGTCTCGGTGCCGGAGTCGTACTCGGTGCCACCGGCGTAGTCGGCCTCGCTGTAGTCCTCGGCGACCTCGGCGGCGAGATCCGCCACGGTGTCGTCGGCGACCTCGGCCTCGGGGGTGATGTTCTCGTCGGTCACTGGGCCACCTGCTTGATCTCGTAGGGCACGGGCTGCTGGGCGGCGTGCGGGTGCTCGGGACCCGCGTACACCTTCAGCTTGGAGGCGACGGCATTGCCGAGCTTGTTGCTCGGGAGCATGCCCTTGACCGCCTTCTCGACGACGCGGTCCGGGCGCGTCTCCATGGCCTTGCCGAGGGACTGCGACTTGAGCCCGCCCGGGAAACCGGAGTGGCGGTGGTGGAAGACGCGCTCGCGCTTGTTGGACGAGATCGCGACCTTGTCGGCGTTGATGATGATGACGAAGTCGCCGGTGTCGGCGTTCGGGGCGAACTGCGGCTTGTGCTTGCCGCGGAGGATGTTGGCGACCTGGACGGC
>DIAZ01000059.1:36612-39064 GCA_002415925.1 Dietzia sp. UBA5065
GGGCTGCCGGCCGGACGGACGCCCTCCCCCTCGCGCGGCGGCCGGTGGTGACCCGCGGAGGCGGTCCGTCGATCCCCGGCGACGGGGACGACACGGACGCCAGCGGTCTACCCTACCGGCCGCGGTGCGTCGCTCCAACTCGCGGCCACGCCCGCCCCGGCCATCAGTTAGACTCTCCCCGGTTCCCGCCCTCGTAGCTCAGTGGATAGAGCACGGCTCTCCTAAAGCCGGTGTCGGAGGTTCGATTCCTCTCGAGGGCACCACGTGCCCCCTCCGATCGTCAGCGCCGGAGGGTGGCGTTGAGCGACCCGGTCAGCGCGAGGATCGGCAGCCCGATGAGCAGGTGCACTATCGCCGCCGCCAGACCGTCAAGGAACGGGACCGTGACCAACAGGGGCAGGGCCACCGCGGCCACGATGAGGAGCCCGACGGTCCACGAGAAGAACTGCTGGGGGTTCGCGGTACCCACCAGCAGGAGGTACCAGAGCAGGCCCGCCAGGAGCGCCGCCACCGCCCCGTACACGGCGTACATGGTGGGGGTGTTGCCGCCGCCTGCCCACTGGTGACCGAACCTGGTGAACACCGCGTCGACCACCCACGAGATCAGCCACCCGGCGATCGCCGCGACCAGCGCGGTGGCGGCGACGCTGCCGACGAACTTCCCCACGTCGAGCGCCGGGCCGCGGGGTTCGCGGCGCTCCGGATACCCGGGGTCGGTCGCGTAGGGCTCGTCGTACGCGGGGTTCCCGCCGGCCTGCGAATACGCGCGGGATTCCGGCTGCTGCCCCATCCGCCGTGTCTGGTCGTCCTGTCCGGGATACATCGCTACCGCCTTCGATTACGTGTGGTGGTCCCCGAGGGTAGCCCTCCCGTGGACATGACGCGGCCCGCCCGACCGTTGTGGCGGTCGGGCGGGCCGGTGGTGGGTCGCGCCGGGACGCGTCCGTCAGTGCGGATCCGTCAGTGCGAGATCGTCTTCTCCACACCGACACCCGTGAGGGAGCGCACCTCCATCTCGATCCGCCTCTCGGGGAACTCGTCCTTCTTGCCGAGGAAGGTACCGATGATGCCCAGCAGGAACGCCAGCGGGATCGACACGATGCCCGGATTGGACAGCGGGAACAGGGAGAAGTCCACGCTGGAGATCATCGACTTCTCACTGCCGGAGACGGCCGGCGACAGCGCGATCAGCACCAGGGTGGTGATCAGGCCGCCGTACATGGAGCACAGGGCGCCGGTGGTGTTGAACCGCTTCCAGAACAGCGAGTACAGGATCGTCGGCAGGTTCGCCGAGGCCGCGATGGCAAAGGCGAGCGCCACGAGGAACGCGATGTTCTGACCCATCGCGCCGATCCCCATCACGATCGACACGAGGCCGATCACGACCACGGTGATCCTGGAGACCCGGAGCTGGTCCTTCTCGGTCGCCTTGCCGTGCTTGATCACGCCGTTGTAGATGTCGTGGGCGAACGACGCCGACGCGGTGATCGCCAGTCCGGCCACCACCGCGAGGATGGTGGCGAAGGCGACCGCCGAGATGATGCCCAGGAAGATCTCGCCGCCGAGGGCGAACGCCAGCAGCGGTGCCGCCGAGTTGACGCCGCCCGGCGCCGCCTTGATGACCTCGGGCCCCACCATCGCCGCCGCGCCGAAGCCGAGGACGAGGGTGAACAGGTAGAAGCCGCCGATGAGGACGATCGCCCAGGTCACGGACCGGCGCGCCTCCTTGGCCGTCGGGACGGTGTAGAAGCGCATCAGCACGTGCGGGAGACCGGCGGTGCCGAAGACCAGGGCGATCGACAGCGAGACGAAGTCGAGCTTGCTGGTCTCGGTGGCGCCGTACTGCAGACCCGGTTGGAGCAGGTCCTTGCCGGAGTTGGCCACCGCCTCACCGAGCAGCGCGGAGAAGTTGCCGCGGGCGGCCACCAGCACGAGGATGCACATGATCAACACGCCGCCCACGAGCAGGACCGCCTTGACCATCTGGACGTAGGTGGTGCCCTTCATGCCGCCGACCAGGACGTACACGATCATCAGCAGTCCCACGACCGCGACGACGATCGCCTGCCCGGTCGAGTCGTCGATGTTGAGGAGAAGGGCGACCAGGCCACCCGCGCCCGCCATCTGGGCGATGAGGTAGAACAGGCACACCGCGAGGGTCGCCAGGGCCGCGGCCATCCGGACCGGCCGCTGGTTGAGCCGGAAGCTCAGCACGTCCGCCATCGTGAATCGGCCCGTGTTGCGCATCAACTCCGCGACCAGCATCAGGGCGACGAGCCAGGCCACCAGGAAGCCGATGGAGTAGAGGAAGCCGTCGTAGCCGTTGATCGCGATGGCGCCGGCGATGCCGAGGAACGAGGCCGCCGACAGGTAGTCGCCGGCGATCGCGAACCCGTTCTGGGGTCCGGTGAAGCTCGAACCGCCGGTGTAGAAGTCCTTGGTCGACTTGGTC
>DIAZ01000048.1:0-17531 GCA_002415925.1 Dietzia sp. UBA5065
TTCCTCCAGGCCATCCTCTCGGACCTGCGCCGGGCCGGACTCGTCGCCAGCCGGCGGGGCAAGTCCGGCGGCTGGACCCTGGCCCGGGACGCCCGCTCGTTGTAGCTGACCGACTCCGGGCGCACGTCGTGCACGCTCACCAGTGGGCCGTCGACCGCGCGCAGGACGTCGGCGACGGTGATCTCGCGGGCGTCCCGGGCCAGGGTCCAGCCGCCGGACTTGCCCCGCCGGCTGGCGACGAGTCCGGCCCGGCGCAGGTCCGAGAGGATGGCCTGGAGGAAGCCGTGCGGGATGCCCTGCAGCCGGCCCAGCTCCTCGGCGCTGACCGGGGTCCCGCGCGGATCGTCCCCGGTGTGGTCGTCCCGCGCCACCGCGAGCTCCACGAGCGCGCGCAGGGCGTAGTCCGACTTCGCGGTGACCCTCATGTGGACAGTCTCCCAGAGTCGACGGGCGAGGCCGCCCGCGAGGGCTGCGGGGGACCGTCGGCGGCGGCGGAAGGAGGCCTCGTCGCCGCTGCCCCGGGTCGGGAAAGGCCCGGCGGCGCAGGGTGATTGCCCCTCCCGAGGACCCCCTGGACCGATCTGTCTGCCGATGCGGGGCGTGCCGTGAACAGGATGAGAGTTCTGTGACATCATTGCCGTCTCTGTGTAGGGTCTGGGACGGCGCGACTGGTCGGGGAGGGCTATGAACGAGGTTGGCGAGCGATCGTGCTTTGTCGAGGAGGCCGAGGAAGGGGCCCGGTGGGGATGTCGTCGCTGCGGCGCCCTGAGCGGCCTCCTCCCGTCGCGCGGGGCGGCCCGTGTCGCCGCCGACGCCCACCGCTGTCCGGACGAGCCGGCGCGGGTGGTCCGGGAACACGGGCGCGGCCGCCTGCGAGGCCTGCGCCGCCATCGATAGGCGGTCCCCGCTCGCGTGCGCCCCGGGCCTCCTAGGGTGGGGGTCATGGCAGACCCCACGCGTTCCCCGGACCAGCAACTCGCCGTCGATCTGGCGGTCGACGCCGGCCGCCTCCTGGTGGACCTCCGCACCTCCGGCCCCACCCGCCGCGCGCTGGGCGACCTGGGCGACCGCCGGGCCAACACGCTGATCCTGGACCGCCTGGCCGCCGAGCGGCCCGGCGATGCCGTGCTCTCCGAGGAGTCCCGGGACGATCCCGCGCGCGTCGGGGCCGACCGCGTGTGGATCATCGACCCCGTCGACGGCACGCGCGAGTACGGGCTGGGCGACCGCCCGGACTGGGCCGTGCACGTGGCGCTGTGGGAGCGGTCCGGGGACCCGGCGCGGTCGCGGCTCACCGCCGCCGCGGTGTCGCTGCCGGCGCTCGGGGTGGTGTTGGGGACCGACGACGACGAGGTCTACGCCGCTCCCGTCGGCAACGGCTCGGTGGACGGGGGAGGCCTCCTCCCGCCGCGCACGGGCTCGCGCCCGAGGATCGTCCTCTCCGCGACCCGCCCCCCGGCGTTCGCGGAGGCGGTCGCCCGGGCGGTGGGCGGTGACCTGGTCCCGTTGGGTTCGGCCGGCGCGAAGGCGGCCGCGGTCGTCCGCGGCGAGGCCGACGCCTACATCCACGCCGGCGGGCAGTACCAGTGGGACTCGGCCGCGCCCGCCGGGGTGGCGCTGGCCCGGGGCGTGGTCGCGCTGCGGGTCGACGGCTCGCCGCTGGAGTACAACGTCGCCGACACCTACCTGCCGGACCTGGTGGTGTGCCGCGCCGACCTCGCCGAGCGGATCCTGGGGGCGATCGCGGAGGGATGAGGTGGTCTACACCGACGGCGGGATCCGGGATCTCGACTTCACCTCGTCAACGTGGCTTGCCGGTGATCGGGTCGAGGAATCGGATGGTCCCCCCGCAGTCGACGATGAGGGACTTCCCGGCCTCGGGCACGGTGACCCGGGCTTCATCGGGGTCGTCTCCTCCGGCGCTTCCTGACAGGGTCAGAAGGAACGGTGACCATTCCCCGCAACGATAGGTCCACTTTTCCTCGCCCGTGTTGAAGTCGATCCCCGTCATGACGGTCGGGGAGTGGAAGTAGGGGACCCGTGCTCCAGCGACCACCAAGACGTCGTCATATGCCCCCGTCACTGTCCCCTGGTCGACCCAGTGGCCTGTCGTGGTGAGCCATTCCCCCGATGGGGTCGTCGCGCTGAAGCCAAGCGCGCGCGTCGAGGTCCGGACATGTCCGGCATATGTCCGGACCTCTCTGCACTCCGGACCGGCGATCGCGATCGAGGTCTTGGTCGAGTTGTCCGACCATCTCGCGCACTGCTCGGAAACCGGGCTCTCCCTTGCCACGGAGGAAAGCGAGACGGCGGCGTCCTGGCTCTGACGCTCCGTCCACGGAGCGATGAACGCGAACAGGATCCCGATAGCGATCACTGCCGCCACCACGCTGGGGACCTTCTTGGGCTGGGATTCACCAGGCCAGATCAGTCGCGTCACCAGTACGGCTACGCCGAGTGTCCCGATGCCGAGCACCAATTGACTCAGCGTCGACCACGCCATCAGCGACCAGAGGTATTCGAAGCCGTCGTCGGAGAGCCGCGACGCCACTTCCCAGACGTCTCGTCCGCCCATGGCGCGTCCCAGGGCGAAGGCGGGAAGCAGGGTGACTGTCGCTGCGACGAAGAGATCCGGCGGTCGAACCGGGAACTTGACGTTCCCGGAGTCGGGTTCCGCCTCAAGGCAGCGATACGTGAGCAATCCCTGCAACGCCACCGACAGGACCAGGAGCAGCATTCCGATTAGACCCGAGCTCAGGGCTCCGGTGACGAGTCCGGCAAGTGCAGCCAGGAGGCTGAACAACGCGGCGGGTGCAGCTGCGAACAAGGCGAATCGACGTATCGCCGGATTGTGGTGCGTGAGTACTCCAAAGGTCACCAGCGCGCACAGAAGTGCGATCGAGGCCAGCCACGACGAATGGGAATTCTGCCAATCGGTCACCGCGCCAAACCGGGCCAGCTCCCGGCCCATTGCAGGTGCCAGTTGCTCCAGAGCGGCGTCCAGTCCGGGGATCCCACGCAGTTCCGGCAACCAGAACCGGATGTACCCGGCCACGGTGGGTACGAGCAGAACGGCGAGTCCCGTCATCGCGTAGGTCGCGCGTGTGAGGGCGGTCGCGGGAGTGTGCGTCGCCGTCCGCTCCGTAACGGCCAGCGTCGGGGCGTCGGCTCCGGCGTCGGCGTCGGCGAGCCGGAGCCGGCTGGAGGTCCCGGACGAGGCGGAGAGCTTCACCGCCGGGGAGCCTTCCGGCTTCCGGGGATCGTCCGACGCGGTAGCGTCGGTCGACCGCGATGAAACGGGTGGCGAAGGGTGTCGGGACAGTCGTTCGGAGAATGTGGGCTCGACAGGGTCCGGGGTGAGCGGGGTAGGTGGAACTGCGGGAAGGTTGGTACCCCCAGCCCCTTCCAACTCGCGAGGAGAATCGGAGAAGAACCCGTCGAAGAGGTCATTGTCGGACATGGGCGTCAGCACCCTTTCTTCTCGCGGCCACACGCCGTGCTTGAATCCGGGACAGGTTGGTCTGGAGATCGCTGAGCGTCGCCAGGAAAACGATCGGCTTCCCCGCATCGGGGGCCAACGTGAGAAGGTGCGATGCGCCGCACCAGGCTTCCGCGCCCGAGATCTCGCCGGCTTCATACCGGCGAAGGTGGCCATCGATCAGTGCCACCAGGCTGTTGTTGTCAAGGGGTCGTGGAGCAGACCCGACCGCAGCGTCCCCGGCGCTCTTAGCCGTGCACATCGACGGACAGCCGATACAGGGCAGTGGAACGGTGTCGGGGAGGACCAGCGAATCGGACACGTCGCACTTCTGGGACCCGGTGTGGACCGCGCGCTCGATGAGCGCGACCGTGGGGGCTGCACGCTGCGCCCCGTACACGACGGCTTCGCCGATGTCGAGGCGAGCGAGGTCCTCGTTCTGGCGGGCGCTGAGGAGAAGTGAGTTCCCGATTAGGTCACGTTCGTCGCGATCAACAATCCGGTGACAGATCAAACTTCCTGTCACTTTCCGGACCACCGGATCCAGAGTCGACGGTGCCTGGTCGCAGATTATGAAGCCCTCGCCGCTCCCGCGAAGCTCGGCGACGGCCTCGGCCAACAGGCGAATACCCTCGGACTGCACCCCGTCGCGGTCGGCGAGGACTCGGTGAGCTTCCTCCAGAACCGTGACGTGCGACAGGCTCCCCGGTGGTGGGTGTCCCTCCCTGTAAGAGGCGAGCCCTGCGATCAGCAGGCCGAATACCAGGGAACGTTCCGTGGTCCCCGCGAACTTGCGGAACTCGATGATGGTGGGGCGGGAGAGCAGGTCCTCCCAGTCGAGGCCGGAGTCCGGGCCGGCGAGGAATCCAGCACCGAGCGGCCCGCGTACCAGCGTCTCGAGGCGCCCCAGCAGGGATCCCGTGACCTGCGACCTGACCTTGTCGTCGTATCTCGCGGTGCGGACGATGTCCCCGATCGAACGGTACAAGTCCTTGAGCGTGGGCGAAGTCCCGTCGCGGGTGGCGAGTTCGTAGGCCCGATAGATTCCCCGCGTCAACATGATGTATCCGAATGGCCACGACTCAGAGAGCCGGAGCGCTGTGTCGAACGCGCCGGTGACGCGTGCCGCGTGCGCTTCGATGGTGCACCCGACGGGGACGACGAACGGGTTGAACGCCGGTGTTTCCGGCCCCAGTACGACGCGGCGTGCGCCTGAATCGGCGAGCAAGTCGGCCAGGTCGCCGTAGTCGCTCTTCGCGGGATCGAGGACAAGAAACGGGATCCGGTGGTCGCGCCAGAGGGACGCCAAGATGGTGTGGATAGTCTGGGTCTTGCCGAAGCCGGGCAGCCCCGCGACCAGTACGTGCCGGTTGAGTTCGGACAGTGTCAGGTCCACGGAGCCGCCGCTGGAACTCCGCCCGATCGTGCACACGGGTGAGGGCGCCCCATTTCTCTCGAACGCGCGTCTCTGAGGTGATCGGGGAAGCGTGCTGAGTGGCTCGCTGGCCATCGCGGGCAGTCCCCCTACAGGCGGCTGGGGGAACCGGACGACCCGCCCCGCCAGGTCCGCCGGGGTCAGGTGGATCATTTCGCGCATTCCGCGATCCATCCCCGAAATACCCCACGGGATGGAGGTCGCTGAACTGAAAAGCTCCCTGGCATCCATCGTCTCATCGGGAGTGGAGGCGATGAGCTCGAAACCTCCGGGCCCGGTGAGGTCCATGCCGATGGATTCCAGTAGCCCCGGGAGCGGCGGTTCGTGGCCCCCGTAGGCGACCCGGACGTGCAGGGCCGCGCGCGGAAGATCGCGGATGTCTCGTATTGCTTCCGACAGGATCTGGGTACTCAGGTCATCGAGTCTCCGCGCGGGGTCCTCACGCAATATCTGGACGGTGTCGGTGAGCGTGTCCAGAAGGGATTCGGATGGGGTCGACGCCTGCATGTGGAGGCAGATCACTGCACGGCCGGACTGGCGTGAGAGCAATTCGACGGACTTGCGGAGCGCGAATCGTTCGGGAGACCACCTCAACACAAAGGGAAGATGCGGGGCTGAGGGGTCCGTGATGAGCCTCAACGGGTCGGCTTCTTCCAGGCGTCGACGTACCTCGACCATCGACAGTTCGGCGGTGGCGTCCAGATACGTCACCAGCTTCGCGGATCCTGCCTGGTCGCACGGGTTCACGTGTAGTTCGGTGGGGAGATTGGCCAGTACGAGCATCGCCAAGTGCTCGGCGTCGGTCTTCGACGAGGCCGCACCCATCACGGCCGCGTTGATGGACGTGGGCCGTGTCAGGCTCCCGCTCTCCGAGTGCAGCCTGAACTGGACTGCCGACCCGGGGGGCGACGAATGTGCGACGGCCTCCGCCAGGTTGGTGTAAGCACGGTCCACCGTGTCGAGACCGTAGACGACTTCGTCGCCGATGCTGTCCGGCAGGATCGGCACGTCGACGGTCCACGCCCATCGCCCGCGGGCCACCGGGATCAGTTCGGGTAGGTCCCTCAAAGTCATGTGGGTGTGCCGGCCCGTCAGTAGTCGTCGGTATCGACATCGGCGCAGGAATCGTCGAGTTCCCCGCCGTATTCAAGATCGTCGAGGTCGCTCTCCCCGTCGTCCCACGTATCGACCTCGCCGATGAAATCGTCCAGGTCGGATGCGTCGGCATCGTCCGGCGGGTCCCCGTGATCCCCGTAGTCGACCTCGGAGACAGGGTCGTCCAGTTCGCCGTCCGCGATGGCCTGCGCCAATGCCTCGGCGCCGTCGCGGGAGTCCGCTGCGAAATCGATCATCGACGCGACGGGGGTTCCATCTTGGACCACGTCGCGACCGGCTTCCGGGATCGGGGCAGTCCCCACCGTCACCCCGAGTGCTGCTCCGATCGCCGTCGCCTGCAGCCCGCCGACAATTCGATCACTCAGCTCGTTGAGTGCCATCGGTTCCACCTTGCATCTCCGCCTTGCACACCGTGTCGATCCGGATTTGGATAGGGAAATGCTAATCGAATCGCCCGACCGTGTGCTGCACTACCGTTAACTTGATAACCGCGACGTCAATGAGCCGCGAGGTGCATGTCGCGCCACGGGTCCGATCGCTCGTGGATGCCATCCCTCATTGCAGTATTAGTGCTCTATCAGCTGTGTCACGACATCCCGGGGAGGGTGTGGAGTATGAAGCAACTACTGGGGGCCGCAGTCGAAGTTGACCGGTCGACCGCACCGGTACCGGGTCAGTGGCTGGTCCTGTTCAAGAACGGGCGAGGCGTCCAGTTGTACAAGTCCGGCTCCAGGGCGGGGTGGTGGAACCAGTTCAGGTGGGGTTCCGTGACGGTCGCACCGCTGGACACGTCCTTGTTCCCACTCGCGTGGGATCTGAGCGGCATCGCGATCGGGCCAGATCTCTTCATCCCGGAGCTCTCACTGGAATTGACCGTGGCGTTGGATCCCGCAGATAGGGAGAAGGAGGTGCTCGATCTGCTGGGGTCCCGCGGGGACTCGTTCTCGTCGTCCCTCCTCCAGACCCTGCAGAAGAACGTGAATGCGTACGTGAGGGGGAAGCTGGCCGACGCGGCGCCCGAGTCCGTCTATCGGCAGGGGATCGAAGATTTCCTCTTTCCCCGCTCCGGACCGGGTTTCGCGGATCCCATGTTCGCGGTCGAGGGTGCGCGAGTGACGAGTGTCGTTTGGCCGCAGTCGTTGATCGACAGGATAAGCGTCGTCGACGTGCGGGACTCCGACGAAATCGCCGCGGCGCACGAGCGCCATCGCGCAGACCTGCAGGCGAGCGTCGAGTTCGCCCAGATCGAGGCCTCGGAACGGGTGAGGTTGGAAGCGACCCGAGTGCAGGCGGCGGTGGAACTGAGAGAGATCCAGTCGATCCTCGACAAGGCCGAGCTGGCTGGGCTACCGCCCTCGGCATTCGCCGGACCGTTTCGGGATCACAGCGACCGTGAGATCGAGCTGGTCAACAAGTTGCTCGAGAGCCCGTTCGCCGCTCGCCGTCCCGAAGTGATCGCGGCGGCGATGGAGCGGATTCGGGGCGGGCAGGTCGGCGACCCGGCTGTCGACCGGCTCGCCACCAGGACGATCGACGCGATCGATCCGACATTGGTGGAGCGGGTGGGAATCAAGGCGCAGGCCGACGAACACCAGACGCAGGATCTGCTGTCGAATGCTCCTTTCCGGGTCGAACGGCCGGATCTGCACAGTCTCTGGACCGAGGCCGGAGGTGACCACCTGGTCGCGGTGAGCTATGCCAGCACGTTCGACCGCGCGACCGCGGTATTCGTCACCTCGCGACAGTGCTCGATTCCGGGCCGGCTGAGGAGCGAAATTGAAGGTGCCCTCGCGGGAGAGGTCCTGCCCGGTTCTCTAGAGATAGTCCAGGTGTGCGCGAGTGATCCCGCCCAGGCGTTGACACGTCTTTTCGAGAAGAAGGTGGGGCCGGGAATCACCACCACGCTCCAGGCCGTGATCCGGTCCGACGGTTCGCGCGAGGTGATGGTCCGATTGTCTGGTCCGGCGGATGCCGTCACAGCGGGACTCACTGAACTCAGCGACGAATCCGATCCCTGGATTCCGGCGGTTGAGAAGATATTCGGGGGCATGCTGCGACTGACGCGATGAAGGCCCGGTCCTGCTGGACTCGGTCATCGCCGGATGGTGGAAGTACAACGAGAGCAGCCCGGCGGAGAACGCGCCGAGCGCCGCACCGACTCGCCCGCGGCGGCGGAGGCTTGCACGCCGCGGATGCGCGGGGGGCCCGCAGGTGGCAGGCTCGGCGGACATGAGCACCGACCGTGTGGCCGATGACCGCGACATCAGCGACAAGCCCGATCCCGGCACCGATCCGGACGCCGGGAAGCCGGAGTCGCCCACCTCGTTGACGCCGGGGGCGTGGAAGATCGGCCTGACGCGCGCGGCGGGGGAGTTCTCCAAGGACCAGTGCACGGACCTCGCCGCGTCGCTGACGTATTTCGCGGTGCTCTCGCTGTTCCCGGCGTTGCTGGCGGTGGTGTCCCTGCTCGGCGTGTTCGGCCAGGGGCAGGCCACCGTCGACGCCGTGATGGATCTCCTCGAGGGCGCTGCCCCCGAGGAGACGCTGGCCGCGTTGCGCGGTCCCATCGACGCGCTGGTCAACACCCCTGCCGCGGGGATCGCGCTGGTCACCGGTCTGGCGGGCGCGCTGTGGTCGGCGTCCGGGTACGTGGGCGCGTTCGGCCGGGCGATGAACCGGATCTACGAGGTCGAGGAGGGGCGGCCCTTCTGGAAGCTCAAGCCCGCCACGCTGCTGCTCACCGCGATCCTGCTGCTGCTGGTCTGTGTGGCCGGGCTCATGCTGGTCGTCAGCGGGCCAGTCGCCGCGTGGGTGGGCGACCTCGTGGGCCTCGGCGCGACGGCGGTGACCGTGTGGGGCATCGCCAAGTGGCCGGTGCTGGCCCTCGTCGTGGTGGTGATCCTGGCCGTGCTCTACGGCTTCTCGCCCAACGTCAAGCAGCCCCGGTTCCGGTGGATCTCCGTCGGGGCGATCGTGGCGCTGCTCGTGTGGGCGGTCGCCACCGTGGGGTTCGTGTTCTACGTCTCCAACTTCAGCAGCTACAACGCCACGTACGGCTCGCTGGCCGGCGTGATCGTGTTCCTGCTCTGGCTGTGGATCACCAACAACGCCCTGCTGTTCGGCGCCGAGGTGGACGCGGAGATCGAGCGGGCGCGCGAGTTGCAGGCGGGTCTGCCCGCCGAGGAGACCATCCAGCTCCCGCCCCGCGACACCACCGCCAGCGACAAGGCGGAGGAGAAGCGGCGCAGGACGATCGACGAGGCCGCGGACGTCCGCCGGGAGGCCCAGGCGGAACAGGCCCGCGACCGACGCTGAGGCCCCGGCGCCCGCAGTCCATAATCTCCCCATGACAACACCCCCGGTGGCCTCGTGACGGCCGTTCGGCGACGGCTGTACACCGTCCGCCTGGTCCTGGTCCGGTCGGTCGGGGAGTTCCTGCGCGAGCGGGGTCCCGACCTCGCGGGCTCGCTCACCTTCTACGGCGTGCTCTCGCTCTTCCCCGCGCTGCTGGCGGCCATCTCCATGCTCGGGATCCTGGGCCAGGGGACCAGAACGGTCGACGCGGTCATGGAGACGTTCGCCGACGTCGTGCCGGCGGAGGCGCTCGACACGATCCGCGGCCCGGTGACGGCGCTGGTCACCACCCCGGCCGCCGGCACCGCGCTCGTCGTGGGCACCGTCGCGGCGCTGTGGACGGCGTCGCGCTACGTGCGGGCGCTGGGACGGACGATGAACGCGGTGTACGGGGTCGAGGAGGGGCGGCCTTTGTGGCGGCTGTGGCCGGCCGGGTTCCTGCTCACGTCGGCGCTCGTCGCGCTCACGGTGATCGGGTGCCTGGCGCTGGTGTTCACCGGCCCCGTCGCCGAGCGGGTGGGCGGCTGGATCGGGCTGGGGGCCACCGCGCTGGCGGTGTGGGAGACGGCCAAGTGGCCGGCCGCGATCGTGTCCGCGGTCCTCGCCCTGGCGATCCTCTACCGGTTCGCGCCCAACGTCGCCACGCGGAAGTTCAGCTGGCTCTCCCTGGGCGCGGGCGTGGCGTTGGCCGTCATCGGCGTGGCCACCTACGGGCTGAACCTCTTCGTCACCCACTTCGGGAACTTCAACGAGGTGTACGGCTCGCTCGCCGGGGCGATCATCTTCCTGCTGTGGCTGTGGTCGGTCAACATCGCGGTGGTCTACGGGGTCCGGTTGGACGCGGAGGTGCTGCGCGTACGGCAGATCCGGGACGGGCTCCCGGCCGAGGAGACCCTCGTGCTCACCCCGCGGGACACGGCCGCGAGCGTGCGGCGGGACCGGAAGCGGGAGGAGATGCTGGACCGGTACCGGGCGCTGCGGCTCGAGCCGCCGGTCGAGGACACCCCCGAGACGGGCCGGTCGCGGCGGTAGGGTGGCGGGCATGCGCCTCGTCGTCACCGGTGGAGCCGGGTTCATCGGTGCCAACTTCGTCCGCACCGTGGTCCGGGATCACCCGGACGCCCACCTCACCGTGCTGGATTCCATGACCTACGCCGCCAACAGCGCGAGCCTGGCCGACCTGCCCGCGGACCGGGTCGAGGTGGTGGAGGCGGACTGCGCCGACCAGGCGGTCACCGACGGACTGGTCGCCGGTCTCACCGGGCCCCGCGACGCCGTGGTGCACTTCGCCGCGGAGAGCCACAACGACAACTCGTTGGCCGCCCCGTGGCCGTTCGTGCACTCCAACATCGTGGGCACTTACGCGATCCTCGAGGCGTGCCGCCGCCACGACGTGCGGCTCCATCACGTCTCGACCGACGAGGTCTACGGCGACCTCGAGCTGGACGACCCGGCCAAGTTCACCCCGGAGACCGCCTACAACCCGTCGAGCCCGTACTCGGCCACCAAGGCCGGCTCCGACATGCTGGTCCGGGCGTGGGTCCGCAGCTTCGGGCTCCGCGCCACGATCAGCAACTGCTCCAACAACTACGGGCCGTACCAGCACGTGGAGAAGTTCATCCCGCGGCAGATCACCAACCTGCTCACCGGCCGGCGCCCCCGCCTCTACGGAAGTGGGGCCAACGTGCGGGACTGGATCCACGTCCACGACCACAACGCGGCCGTCCTGCGGATCCTCGAGCGCGGCGAGCTCGGCCGGACCTACCTCGTCGGCGCCGACGGCGAGCGGTCGAACCTGCAGGTCATGCAGATGATCTGCGAGCTCATGGGGGCCGGTGACGGCGGCGACGACCCCGGCTTCGACCACGTCACCGACCGTCCGGGCCACGACCTGCGCTACGCGATCGACGCGAGCCGCACCCGCGAGGAGCTGGGCTGGGAGCCGCGGTACACCGACCTGAGGGAGGGTCTGCGGCAGACGATCGACTGGTATCGTCACCACCCCGACTGGTGGGAGCCGGTCAAGGCCCGCGTCGAGGCGAGATATGCGCAGACGGAGAGGGTGCTGTGAAGGGGATCGTGTTGGCCGGCGGCAGCGGTACGCGGCTGCGTCCGCTCACGCTGGCCACCAGCAAGCAGCTCGTGCCGGTGTACGACAAACCGATGATCTACTACCCGCTGACCTCGCTCATGCTCGCCGGCATCACCGACATCCTGGTGATCACCACGCCGGAGGACGGCCCGCAGTTCCGCCGGCTGCTGGGCGACGGCTCGAACTTCGGCATCACGCTGAGCTACGTCGAGCAGGATCGGCCGGAGGGGCTCGCCCAGGCGTTCGTGCTGGGTGCGGACCACATCGGTGACGAGCCGGTGGCGCTGATCCTGGGAGACAACATCTTCTACGGCCCCGGGCTCGGCAACCAGCTCCGGCGGTTCGCGGACCTCGACGGCGGCGCGGTGTTCGCCTACCGGGTGGCCGACCCGAGCGCGTACGGGGTGATCGACTTCGACGCCGACGGCCGCGCGATCAGCCTCGAGGAGAAGCCGGAGAACCCGTCCTCGGACTTCGCCGTCCCCGGCCTCTACTTCTATAGCGCCGACGTGGTGGACGTGGCGCGGAACCTGGAGAAGTCCCCGCGCGGTGAGTACGAGATCACCGACGTCAACCGCCACTACCTCGAGGCGGGTCGCCTGCAGGTGGAGGTGCTGCCCCGGGGCACCGCCTGGCTGGACACCGGGACCCACGACTCGCTGCTGGACGCGGGCAACTTCATCCGGACCATCGAGGACCGGCAGGGCCTGAAGATCGGCTGCCCGGAGGAGGTGGCGTGGCGGATGGGATACCTCGACGACGACGAGCTGGCCGACCGCGCCCGGGGCCTGAGGAAATCGGGGTACGGGCAGTACCTCCTCGACGTACTCCGCCGCGAGGGGGGCCGGCGCCGGTGAGCGTCGGCCATCCGGACGCGATCCTCGCCACCGGCGGGGGCGGTCAGCTCGGGCATCACCTCGCGAGGTCCGCCGGGGCCCGCGCCGGGGCCCGCGTCGTGGCCCTCGGGCGGCGCGAGCTCGACCTCACGGACCCCGGCTCCATCGCGGCGGCGCTGGACCGCCACCGGCCGCGGGTCGTGATCAACGCGGCGGCGTACACGGACGTCGACGGCGCGGAATCCGACGAGGCCGCCGCCCGGGCGGTCAACGCGGCGGGTGCCGGGTCACTCGGCCTGGCCTGCCGAGACCGGGGGATCCGCCTGATCCACCTCAGCACCGACTACGTCTTCTCCGGCGAGGTCCCCGGCGGCGGTGACCCGGCCACGGCGCCGGGGGTCGAGCCCGACGACCCGACCGGCCCCGCGACCGCGTACGGGCGGACCAAGCTCGCCGGCGAACTCGCGGTGCTGGCGGCCCACCCCGAGGCCACGGTGATCCGCACGGCGTGGGTGTACACCGGGCCGGGACGCCGGGGCCAGGGACTGTCGGGCTCGGACTTCGTGGACACCATGGCGAGGCTGGAGGGCCAGAGGGACACCGTCTCCGTGGTGGACGACCAGTGGGGCTCGCCCACGCACGCGCCCACGCTGGCCGCGGCGATCCTCGAGATGGTCGCGCTGGAGGCCGACGGAGCGGTGGACACCCGCGGGCTCGTGCTCCACGCGGCCGGGTCGGGCCGGGCGACGTGGTGCGAGGTCGCCCGCCGGACCTTCGCCCACCTCGGCGCCGACCCGGACCGGGTGACGCCCTGCACCACCGCCGACTTCCCCCGGCCCGCCCCGCGGCCGGCGTTCTCGGTGCTGTCCGGGCGGTCCTGGGAGGACGCCGGCCTGGCGCCCCTGCCGGACTGGGGGGAGAGCCTGCGGGCGGCGCTGGCCTCGGCACCCGGGGTGGTGGGCGCGGCCTCGTCGTCGTCGCCCCTCCGGTGACCCCGCCCGCACCCGCGGCCCGCGCCGGCCGACGGTCCCGTCCGCGGCGCGCGGCGATCGTCGGGGCCGCCGCCGTGACGGTCGCCGCGCTCGTCCTCACCGCGTGGGGGGTGTTCCTGCTCCGGCCCCGCGCCGACCCCCCGGTCCGCGCCGACGCGGTGGTGATGCTCGCCGGCGCCGACGACGGTCGTCACCTCCACGCCCGCGACCTGGTCGAGGCCGGGTACGCGGACACGCTGCTGGTGAGCAACCCCGGCGGGAACTCCGAGTTGGTCGCCCGCCGGCTGTGCACGGGCATCGCCCGCCCCGCCCACGCCGAGGTGGTGTGCTTCTCCCCGGAGCCGCGGACCACCTGGGGCGAGGCGCGGACGGTGGCGGCGATCGCCCGGGCCCGCGGGTGGGAGCGCATCCTGGTGGTGACCAACCGCCCCCACACGCTCCGCGCCGGCCGGTGGATGCGCAACGCCACGGGGCTGGACGTGAGGATGACGCCGATCCGGCGGGTGGACGGCGCGATGCTGCCGGTGCACCTGGTGTGGGAGGCCGCCGGGTGGGTCAAGGGCGGCCTCAACCGCCACTGGTGAGGTCAGCGCGGGCGCGCGCGCAACGCGGACGGCGCGGCGATGGGGGCGCGGGTGGTGAGCATCGGCCTGCCCAGCCCCTCGTGGGCCCTGGTGATCCGGCCGAAGACCGCGGTCCGGTCCATGGGCCGGTGGGGCAGGGCCAGCGCCCGGCGCACGTCGGACGGGACCAGGCCGGCGGCGGCGTCCACCACGGTCACGCACTGCCGGTGGGCGGTGACGGACGTGTCGACCACGCCGGGGCAGGGGCGCGCCGAGGAGCGGAGGGTCGCGGCGGCGGTGCGACCGGCCGCGGTCGCCCGGGCCCGACCGCGGGCGCTGCGCAGCAACTGCTCGAGCTCGCGGACGGTGGTGGGGGAGGTGCGGGCCCCGTGGAGGTGGGCGATCGCCGCGCACTGCCGCACGTAGTGGTCGGATTCGGCGGGGCTGAGCGGCTCGGCGCCGAAGCGCTGGTACGCGGCGAGCAGGGCCCAGGTGACGGCGGCGTGCGCCCACTCCAGGAGCTCCGGGTCCAGACCGTAGAAGTACTCGCCCTGCTCGGTGGTCCCGGAGAGCGAGCGGCGGTCCCGGTACGCGTGCTCGATGGTCACCATCGCGTCGTCGACCGTCCCGAACGTGCTGATCTCCACGAGGTCGTGCAGGTAGTCGTCGACGGTCCAGGGCGAGTCCTCCACCCCGCAGGCGCTGAGGACGGCGGCGAACGCCGGGTTGGCCACCAGCATCAACAGCCCGGTGGTGATGCCGATCGGCGTGGCGGCGTCGCCGTGGACGCGCCAGATCGGGTCGCCGGGGTGGAACCAACGGGGGCCCGGGACGTCGAGGATCGAGCACGTCGAGGAGTCCGCACCGTGGGGGGTGAGTGAGGACATCGGACCCGCCTCGGACTGCTCGTGCCGCGCGCGGCGCCGGATGGTTTCTGTCGAGAACTTTAACGCGGCGGCCGCGATGTGCACAGTGACCCGTGCGCACCGGCTGAGAAAATCCGGTGAACGCGGGACCGGCCAGGGCCTCTAGGCTGGGACTCTGCACGCCACGACTTCCCCCACGCACCCAGGAGACGGCAGTGACCCACACCCCCCTTCCCGCCCCCCGCACCGGACCCGTCGTCCCGGACCGCTTCGCCGGCCGCACCGCGATCGTCACCGGCGCCAGCCGCGGGATCGGCCTGGGCATCGCGCGCCGGCTGCTGGCGGAGGGGGCGTCGGTGGTGATCACCGCGCGCGGGCAGGAGGGCCTGGACGGGGCCGTGGCCGAGCTCGCGTCGCCGGACCGGGTGCTCGCGGTGGCGGGCCGGGCCGACGACCCCGAGCACCAGCGCGAGGTGGTGGCCCGCGCCGAGGACGCCTTCGGGCCCGTCGACCTGCTGGTCAACAACACGGGCATCAACCCGGTGTACGGCCGGACGATCGACGTGGACCTGGCGGCGGCCCGCAAGATCACCGAGGTCAACGCGCTCGGCACCCTGGCCTGGACGCAGCGGGTCTACCACTCGGGCCTCGGCGAGCGCGGCGGCGCCGTGGTGAACATCGCCTCGATCGCGGGCCTCGCGCCATCGCCCGGCATCGGCTGGTACGGCGCCACCAAGGCGCTGGTCATGCGCCTGACCCAGGAGCTGGCCGCGGAGATCGGGCCCGCCGTGCGGGTCAACGCGGTCGCGCCCGGGGTGGTCAAGACCCGCTTCGCCGAGGCGCTGTACTCCGGGCGCGAGGAGGCGATGTCGGCGAGGCTGCCCGCCGGTCGGCTGGGGGTGCCGGACGACATCGCCGGGCCCGTGGCGTTCCTGCTCTCCGACGACGCGCACTGGATCACCGGCCAGACCCTCGTCGTGGACGGCGGGGCCCACATCGTCGGCGCCGGGCTGGACGGCTGACGTGACCTCGATCCAGGAGTTCTGCGCCTCGACCGGCCGCGCGCTCGAGGCGAGCCCGCCGATGGCCGTCGCCGCGCAGCCGCTCACCTGGGTGGACAGCCCGCCCTGGGAGCGGATCGAGTCCCCCGAGCCGTCCGCGGTGATCTACGTGGACCCGGGCGCGCACCGCGACGGGTTCTCGCCCAACGCCATCGCCACCTGCGCCCGCATCGCGCCCGCGATGGACACCGACACCGCGGTGGCCATGATCGTCGCCACCGCCGAGGCGCTGGACGGCTGGACCCTCGTCGAGGAGGTGGCGGGGGAGGGCGACGAGAGCGCCGGCGCCGTCCGCAGCAGCTACCGCTTCATCCGCGGCACCTACACCGCCGAGCCCGGTGAGATGGCCACCTCGAGCCTGATCGTGGGGTGGAGCGACGACGAGGCGACCTACGTCTTCCAGTTTGTCGTCACCGGGTGGCACGAGGACGCGGACATGCACGACTCGGCCATGGGGTGCCTGCTGATCGGGGAATGGTCCGCGGCGCAGATCGTCGAGGCGATGCGGGGCTGAGGCACCGTTAGGGTGGGCGGAGTCCGTCGACGGGAAGGTGGGACCGGATGCACATGCGCGAACTCAGCGTGACGGGGGCGTGGGAGATCACGCCCCGGCAGATCGCCGACGACCGGGGGGTGTTCCACGAGGCGTTCACCGATCCCGCCTTCCGCCGCATGACCGGACACCGCTTCGACCTGGCGCAGGTCAACGTGTCGGTGTCGGGGGAGGGCGTGCTGCGGGGCCTGCACTTCGCGGACGTCCCGCCCGGCCAGGCCAAGTACGTGATGTGCCCGTCCGGCACGGTGTTCGACGTGGTGGTGGACGTCCGCCTCGGATCGCCGACCTTCGGCGAGTGGTCCGGGGTGATCCTCGACTCGCGCGAGCAGCGGGCGATCTACATCCCGGAGGGCCTCGCGCACGGGTTCCTCGCGCTCGAGCCGCAGTCCACGGTGATGTACCTGTGTTCCGAGGGCTGGAGGCCGGGCGCCGAGCACGTGGTGGACGCCCTGGACCCCCACATCGCGATCGACTGGCCGTCGGTGGCGCTCGACGGCACCGCGATCACCACCGTCATGAGCGAGAAGGACCGCGACGCGCCGAGCCTGCTCGACGTGGCGGCCGCGGGTCGGCTCCCGCGCTGGGAGGACTGCGCCGCGCACGTGGAGCGCCTCCGCGAGGCCACCGCCCGCGTCGACGAGGAGTGGCGCCCGGCCCCGGCGTGATATACCCTAGGGGGTATCGGACGGCGCCCGGCCGTGCCGACACCCTCTCGAAGGAGGCCACGATGTGTTACCCCGTCACCTGCCCCGTCTGCGGCAAGATCACCTGGGACGGCTGCGGCCAGCACGTCGCCGAGGTCAAGGCGAGCGTGCCCGCCGAGCAGTGGTGCGGCGGCCAGCACGGCACGTCCACCACGTAGGTCGCCCGCCCCGGGGCCGCGGTCCCGGGGCGCCGGGCGGAGGCGGTGACCCGGGGGCATTCCCCGGCGCACCGCCTCCGCCGCCCCGGCCGGCGGGGTAGAACCGGGGGAGCGATCCCCTCGTCACCCCGGAGGCCCCCAGTGAGCACCCCGTACGTCCTCGTCGACCGCAGCGGTCCGACCGCCCGAGTGACCCTCGACCGGCCCGACCGGCGCAACCCGCTGTCCCTGGAGATGATGCGCGAGGCCACCGCCGCGATCCGCGACCTCGGCCGGGACCCGACGTGCGGCGTCGTGGTGCTCACCGGCTCCGGGCCGGC
>DIAZ01000048.1:17712-19717 GCA_002415925.1 Dietzia sp. UBA5065
ACCTGCGACCTCGCGGTGGCCGTCGACTCCGCGCGCTTCGGCACCCCGGGGGTCAAGATCGGCCTCTTCTGTTCCACCCCGATGGTCGCCGTCTCGCGCTCCATCGGCCGCAAGCGAGCGCTGCAGATGCTGCTGACCGGCGAGACGATCGACGCGGCCACCGCCGTGGAGTGGGGGCTGGTCAACGAGGCCGTGCCCGCGGACCGGCTCCGCGCGCGCGTGGACGAGCTGGCCGCCCGGATCGCCGACGCCAGCCCCCTCACCCTGGAGATCGGTAAGCAGGCCTTCTACCGGCAGATCGACCTCCCGCAGGACGCGGCCTACCGCGAGATGGCCGAGACCATGGCCACCAACGCGGTGACCTGCGACGCGCAGGAGGGGATGACGGCGTTTCTCGAGAAGCGCGCCCCGCAGTGGCAGGGTAAGTGAGCGGCGGGCCCGCCGGGATCGCCGCACACTAGGATCGGCGGGATGGCGCTCGCGGTGATGACGGTCTGTACCGGCAACATGTGTCGCTCGCCGCTGGCGGAACGGTTGCTCGCGGCGCGCGCGGCCGAGGCCGGGATCGAGGTGACGGTGGACTCCGCCGGGACCCGGGCCGCCAACGGGGTGCGGATTCACCGCGAGACCCTGCGGGTGCTCGAGGGCTACGGCGGCAGCGCCGACGGCTTCGCGTCCCGGCTCCTCACGCCGCGGCTGCTCGCCGGCCACGACCTGGTCCTCACCGCCACCCGCGCCCACCGCGACGCCGTGCAGGAACTCGCGCCGCTGTTGTGGAAGAGGACCTACACGCTGCTCGAGGCGGCGCGACTGGCCGACGCCGACGCGTCGCTGACCCTGGCGGGGCTGCCGAGGGCCCGGCTGGGCATCGATCCCGAGGACCCGTCGCTGGACGTGGAGGATCCCATCGGCCGGGACCCCGAGGTGTTCGACCGGACCGGCGCCCGGATCAGCGCCGCGGTGGACTCGATCGTCCGGCTCCTCGCACGCACCTGACGGCGCCGACGCGCCCGCCGACGCGGGCACACCGCCCCGGGCGGCTACGGATCCAGCGGCTTCCTCCGGTCGAGGTCGCGGAGGAAGTCGGGGTCGTCGTCGGGCGCGATCACCCGCGGCGGAGCCGGGCGTGACCCGGGGCCGAAGGCCCGCCACAGCAGGATCCCCACGGTCACCGCCCCGATGAGTGCGAACAGCCAGATCACTCGAACCTCCTTCCCACCACGATACGTATCCTTGGGGTCATGAGCGAGCACGACGAGTCAACGATCCCCACGCAGGCCCCGGCCGGCCCCAGGCCGGGCGGCCGGCTGGCCCGGAACATGGCCTTCTACACGATTCTGCGACTGCTCCTGGTCCTGGGACTGACCCTGCTCATCATCGGCATCGGGTTGCTCGCCGGCGTGGAGGTCCCGGTGATCGTCGCCGCGATCATCGCGGTGGTGATCGCGCTGCCGCTCTCCATGGTCCTGTTCACCCGGATGCGCGCGGAGATCAACTCCGACATCGCGGCGGTGGACGCCGGGCGGCGCGAGAAGCGCGAGGACCTGCACCGTCGGATGGGCGAGGCCTGAGGCGTCCGGCCGCCCCGGCGGTCTAGTCGGCCCGGGCGATCGGGCCGACGAACCACGGCAGGGGGGCGAACCCCTGTGAGCGGGCCGGGGCCTGTGCTCCCGACCCGAGCGGGTCGACGGACCCGAGCGACGAGGGGGTCGGGGCCGGCCGGGCCCCCGGGGCCTCGGTGACGGTCGGGACCGTGACGGTCGGGACCGTGACGTTCGGGACGGCGGTCGGAGTCTGCTCGGTCGACCCCGTCGTGGACGGGTCGGTCCCGCCCGGTGACGTCGGACCCGGCTGGCCGGGGGTGGTGGGGCCGGTCTGGCCGGGGGTGGCGGGGCCGGTCTCGCCCGGTGGGGTCGCCGAGGGCGAGGTGGTGGGCGCCCCCTCGGTCGGGGACGCCGGGGTGTCGGGGGACTCCGGGGTCGGCTCGCCGGTGCCGGGTTCGCGG
>DIAZ01000118.1 GCA_002415925.1 Dietzia sp. UBA5065
GCGTGGAGCGAACCACCTCGCCGTACATGATCGACGACATCGGCGGCGCGGTGACCGACCTCGCCGACGGGCTCGACACCGCGGCGGTGGGCGCCATGATCGACAGCCTGGACAGCATCCTCCCGCAGGACGCCGGGGCGACGGGGGAGGCCATCGACGACGTCTCGGCGGCCCTCGGGGTGCTCGCGCGAGAGGACGCGCGGATCTCCGGGGTCGTCACCACCACCCGCGAGCTCACCGGGGTCCTGGTCTCCCAGGAGGCGGGCATCCGCGCGCTGACCGACCAGTCGCTCATCGTGGTCACGGTGCTCACGCAGCGCCGCGAGGCGCTCACCGCGCTCGTGGCCTCGCTCGAGGACCTCGCGGCCACGGTCCGGGTGCTGCTCGACGAGGAGGCGGAGGACGTGGACCGGCTGCTGGGGAACATGCGCGAGATCAGCGAGACCTACCGGCGCAACATCGGGGTGATGGACGAGGTGCTCACCCGGATGCCGCCGGGGCTCCGCGCGGTCACGGACGCGACCGGAAACGGCCCGTG
Organism: Dietzia sp. UBA5065; assembly: GCA_002415925.1. GTDB lineage: Bacteria > Actinomycetota > Actinomycetes > Mycobacteriales > Mycobacteriaceae > Dietzia. The sequence goes on from DIAZ01000118.1 coordinate 539, forward strand.
GACCGATGTCGCGACGCCGACCGGACCGATCCCCGATTCCGCCCTGTGCGCCCTGGGGGTGATGGACGGATGCAACTGAGCCCCGCGCACCCGGGCCGGGCGAGGATCGTCGCGATCCTCGCCACCGCCCTCGCCGCGGTCGTGGTCCTGGCCTACCTCCTGTCGGACGGGCGCGACGGCGACGCCCGCCGGGTCGTCACCGCCGAGTTCGCCTCCGCCGACGGGGTGTACGTCGGCTCGCAGGTGCGGATCGTGGGGGTCGAGGTGGGCGTCGTCGAGGGGATCGAGCCCGCCGGAGCGGTCGCCAGGGTCCGCCTCTCGCTCGACCCCGGGACGCGGCTGCCCGCCGACGTCGGCGCGGTGGTGATGAACCCGGCGGTGATCGCGGACCGGTTCGTGGAGCTCACGCCCGCGTACACGGGCGGGCCGGAGTTCCCCGACGGCGGGGTCATCCCCCCGGAGCGCACCCGGGCCCCGCTGGACTTCGACGAGTTCGTCTCGAGCCTCGACACCCTGAGCTCGGTGTTCTCGCCCGGCGCGGAGGAGATCGGAGGGGGGCTGGACCGGGGGGCGCAGGCGCTCGACGGGCGGGGCGAGGCCCTGGGCCGGGCCATCAGGAACCTGTCCACGGTCTCCGCCGTGGGGGGCGACCGGGCGGCGGACCTCGGCGCGATCGTCACCGAGCTGGCGGTGCTCATGGAGGCCGCGGGCGGACGGGACCAGACCATGCGGGATCTCGTGCTGGGGCTGGACGAGCTCGGCCGCCAGCTGCGCGACGACGGGGTCGACGTGGCCGGCCCGGCCGAGGACCTGCGGGTGATCCTCGACGAGCTGGACGCGATCATCGCCGCGCGCGGGGACGACATCACCGGCGCCACCGACGCGACCCGCGAGGTCACCGCGCTCTACGCCCGTCACCGCGCCGACTTCGCCGAGTTCCTGGACCTGTACCCGGTGATGATGGACAACCTCGCCGAGGGGATCGGGCCCGACGGCCGGGCCCGGATCCGTCTCAACGTCTCCTCCAACATCACGCATTTCGCCCGCGGGCGCGAACTCTGCGCCCGGGAGCCGCTGCCGCTGTGCACCGGCGCCGGCCTGACCAACCCGCTCATGTTCCCGGTGGAGCAGGGCGACCCACTCGGGCTGTTCGGTGCCCTCGACCGGGTGGCGGGGGGTGGGTGAGCGATGCGTGAGACGCGGAGGACGCCGCTGATGATCCGCGGACTCGTGACCGTGCTCGGGGTGGTCCTGCTCGGGGTGGCGGCGCTGGTCGCCCTGAACACCCCGCAGCTCGCGCTCCAGTCGGTGCCGCTCGGGATGGACACCGGCGAGGGGTCGGCGGACGTGGAGCTGCGCTTCGAGCGTGCGGATCGGCTCGCCCCCGGCGCGGAGGTCCGGTACGGCGAGCGGCTGGTGGGCCGGGTCCGCGCGGTGGACACCGACGGCACCGACGCCGTGATCGGTGTCCGGCTCGAGGGCGGCTCCGGCGTGCCCGCCGGCGTGTTCGCCGAGATCAGGCTGCCCACCGCGCTGGGCAGCCCGTTCGTCGCGCTCACCCCGCCCGGCACGACCCCGCCCGGCGACCTGCTCCTCGAGGACACGCGGCTGGTCCCGCGGGAGCGCACGGGCGTCGGACCCGACCTCGAGTCCAGCCTCGCCTCGCTGGGGCTGCTGCTCAACGGCAGCGGGATCGCCCAGCTCGGCTCGGTGATGGAGGAGCTCACCGTGGCGCTGGACGGTCGCGGCGACGAGATCGGGCGGATCCGCGACCGCGGAGAGCGTGCCCTCGAGCTGTACGAGGCCAACCGGGACCACATCGACGCCGCGGTGCTCGCCCTCGACCGGGTGAACGCCGCGCTCGCCGCCCGCCGCGACCTCATCGACCGCGGAATGACGGTCTCCGCCGACCTCGTGTCCGAGGCGGCGCGCAACCGCGAGACCATCTCCGCGCTCATGGACACCACCACGGCGCTGACCATCCAGGTCGAGCGCTTCACCTCGGCCACGGACGGGCGGCTCACCCCGTCGCTGCGGACCCTCACCGTCCTCCTCGAGGACATGGAGGGCTTCGGCAACGAGGTCGCCCCCACCCTGGAGGCGCTGCGGGGGTTCGTCGACAGGTTCGACGAGGCCATCCGCGGGGACCACATGATGTTCGACGGCGCGCTCGACCTCCCCGGATCGCTCGATGCGCTGGGCACCGGCGGCGAGGCGCGGGCGGGCCGCCCGCTCCCGCCCGGCGCGACCGGCCCGCCGGACGCCCAGCCGCCCGTGGGAGGCGCGCCGTGAACCGCCACATCGTCGCGCAGGTGGTGCTCTTCGCCCTGATCTCCGTGGTCGCGATCGGCTACGGCATCGCCTACATCAGGGAGGACGCCGACGTCGCCCGGGGCTTCCG
>DIAZ01000171.1:0-729 GCA_002415925.1 Dietzia sp. UBA5065
ACACAGCGCCCCCGACACCACCGGCGCCGCGTTGGCCGCCGGGGCCGTGCTGGAGATTCCCGGGGCCACTGTGGCCACGAGGAACATGACGAAGGCCAGGGCGCCGGTCCGGAGCCAACTGGTGCTCGAGCCTGCGGATCCGGCATCCGGGGATGTGGAAGATGGTGGAACCACGGCCTTCCCCGACCTGGTTCGGCCCGTTCCGCCGGGCGTCAACCCAATCGGAGGGGCACCTCGCGAACGTCGCATGGACTGTCCTTTCTCGCTGCGTCTCGGCCCCTCACTCGTGAGAACTCAGGCCCAGGGCATCATTGCCCGAGCATAAGTTTACACTAAGTTTAGAGATAGAAGTATCCACAGGAGCGGTCCGCGCTCCGCATCATGGCACCATGGCGACCCTCTCCCACCTGCGACGCTACGACTCGACCGAAAACACCTGAGAGGTAGCCTCTCTGACCGGATACCGTGAGCCGACATTTCTCTTTGCCGCTCACGGCGCCGGATTGTCGGCTGCGTCACACTCTCGGGCCACGCGACCGGCCGACGCTGCCCTGACGACTGCCCAAGGCGACGCCGGCAGCATCGCCTGACCCCGGAATGCACGAGGGCCCCACACCGGAGATCCGGCGCGGGGCCCTGCGCTGTGCCGGGGTCGGCCGATCAGCTGTCCAGGCGCTCGATGATCGTCACGTTGGCGGTGCCGCCGCCCTCGCACATGGTCTGCAGGCC
>DIAZ01000171.1:875-4585 GCA_002415925.1 Dietzia sp. UBA5065
CTGCAGGCCGTAGCGGCCGCCGGTGCGCTCGAGCTCGTTGAGCATGGTCGCGAACAGCTTGGCGCCGGTGGCGCCGAGCGGGTGACCCAGCGCGATGCCGCCGCCGTTGGGGTTGACGCGGGCCGGGTCGGCGCCGGTCTCCTTGATCCACGCCAGCACGACGGGGGCAAAGGCCTCGTTGATCTCCACCACGTCGATGTCGTCGATCGACAGGCCCGTCTTGGCCAGCGCCCACTTGGTCGCTGGGATGGGCGCGGAGAGCATCATCACCGGATCGTCACCGCGGACGGTGAGGTGATGGATGCGGGCGCGGGGCGTGAGGCCGTACTTCTCCACCGCCTCGGCGGACGCGAGGAGCCCGGCGGACGCGCCGTCGCAGATCTGCGAGGCCACCGCCGCGGTGAGCGACCCCCCCTCGGCCAGGACCGGCAGCGAGGCCATCTTCTCCAGGGTGGTCTCGCGGGTGGTCTCGTCGGCCTCGAGCCCGGCCAGCGGGACGTACTCGCCCGCGAACCGGCCCTCGGCGATCGCGGCGCGGGCGCGGGTGTGGGACTGCAGCGCCCACTCCTCCATCTCCCGGCGCGAGACGTTCCACCTGTCGGCCATCATCTGGGCGCCGTTGAACTGCGAGATCTCCTGCGACCCGAAGCGCTCGACCCACCCGGTGGACCCGGTGAACGGGTCGTCGAAGCCGTACTCGCGCCCGGCGAGCATGGCCGAGGAGATGGGCAGGGCACTCATGTTCTGCACGCCGCCGAACAGGACCACGTCCTGGGTCCCGGACATGATCGCTTGGGCGCCGAAGTGGATGGCCTGCTGGCTGGACCCGCACTGGCGGTCCACGGTGGTGCCGGGCACGCCGAGCGGCATCCCGGCCGCGAGCCACGCCGACCGGGCGATGTTGCCGGCCTGGGGCCCGATCGCGTCCACGCAGCCGAAGATCACGTCGTCGACCACCTCGGGGTCGATCCCCGTCCGCTCCACGACCGCGCGGATGACGTGCGCGCCGAGGTCGGCCGGGTGCTGTCCCGACAGGGTCCCGCCGCGCTTGCCCACGGGCGTCCGCACTGCGTCGATCACATAGGCCTCGCGGCCGGTCACACTGGTCATTGGTCTCCTCGGGATGGGGTGAAGAAGGTCACTCGACGGCCAGACCGTCGAGCACGATGGTGAGGTACTGGTCCGCGATCTCCGCGTGGTCGTATCGGTCCTCGGGCCGGTACCAGCGCACGGCCACCCACACGGTGTCGCGCAGGAAGCGGTACGTCAGCCGGATGTCCAGGTCGCCGCGGAACTCGCCGGAGTCCATGCCCTGCCTCAGGACATCGGTCCACATGTCGCGGAACTCGGTGTTGCGCTCGCGTAGGTATTCGAAACGCGGGTTGCCGCGGAGGTGCTTGAGCTCGTCCTGGTAGATGGCCACCTCGTCGCGGTGGCGGTGGATCGCCTCGAAGGACGCGTGGACCAGCCCCTCGAGGGTCTCCCGGGGCGGCGAGCCGGACCGGACGATCCTGCGGTAGTCCCCGAAGAGCGAGTCGAGGAAGCCCCTGAGGATCTCGTCGACGATCGCCTCCTTGGAGGAGAAGTGGTGGTACAGACTCCCGGAGAGGATGCCCGCCGCGTCGGCGATGTCGCGCACGGTCGTCGCGCGCAGGCCGCGTTCGGCGAAGAGCCCGGCGGCGATCGCCAGGAGCTCCTCACGTCTGGTCGTGCTGGTCATGGGGACAGGGTACCAACCAAGCACTTGCTAGGTACGGGTCCGCCTCGCGGGGGAGGTGGTCTAGGCTCCCCGCATGCGGACCTCCACCACGCGCCCACCCCGCCGGCCCGGCCGCCGCGTCCTCGCGGCGTCCGCGGCGCTCGGCCTCGCCCTGAGCCTCGCCGCGTGCGCGAGCGGGGAGGGGGACGACGACGAGACCGCCGCTCCCCCCTCGTCGGCGGCGGCCGAGGTCGCGCCGGGGCAGGAGCCGCCGGCCCCGGACACCCCGGCCACGCCCATGGATCAGCTGGTGCTCTCCGCGCAGGACGCCCCGGACCTCGGCCTCGCGCCGATCTCCCCCCAGGAACTCACCGGCGGCATCGACTCCCTGGAGACCCTCACCGCCGGGCTGCGCGTGGAGCCCGAGAACTGCGCGGACTTCAGCCAGGACGCCTTCCTCGCCCAGGCCCGGCCCGGCGCGATGGCCATCCAGGCCGGCCGGTCCGGGGACACCTCGTACGCGGTGGCGGTGACCACGGTGACCGACGGGGTCCCCGGTCGCGACAGGGTGATCACCGACTGCCCCGTCATGACCGTGACGGTCCCGATCGAGGGCGCCGACGTCGCGTCCGTCACGCAGAACACGCTTCTGCCGCTCGATCCGCCGGAGGGCGTGACCGACTTCGCCGCCGTCTCGCAGGACAGCACGATGACCATGATGGGGACCGAGATCCGCACCGGCAACCTCATGATCACCGGCGTGGTCCGGGGGGTCGGGGTGTCCGTCACCGCGACGGGCGCGGGCGGCCCGGTGCCCGACGCCGCCCGCGACACCGCCGTGGACGTGTTTGCCAGGCAGGTCGAGAAGATCCGCCGGGCCTAGGGGTCAGGACCCGAAGTCCTCCAACAGGTACTCGAGCAGGCTGATCAGCCGTGCGGGCAGGCGGAGTACGCCGTTGAGCACGTCGCCGACCGAACTCTCGGGCAGGGTGAGGTCACTGACGGATCCGTCGATCGCCTCGTGGGCGTCGTGCAGCAAATCGCTGAGCATGGTCTTCTCCTTGGTGGGCGGGGCGCGGCGGGTCTCAGGACCCGAAGTCCCAGAGGATGTCGCCGATGAAGTACAGAAGGTTCCCGGGGATCTTGAGCACCCCGCCGATCACGTTTCCGATCGACCCTTCGGGTGAGATGTCGTCCGCCGACCCCCACACGTCATCCGCGAGGTCGTACACGATGTCACTGATATCCATGCCAGGCTCCTGACGTCCGGACCAGCCTCGGCTCGGCTGGGTGGCTGCACCCGATTATCGACCTGAGCCGGACATAAGGATCTCCTTGCCACGGACCGTGACCGGAATGGGTCCGACCGCCTGCGGACATCCTCCCCACCAGCGGTGAGATGGGCGACCGTCCACTGCTGTCAGCTCAGGCTCTCTGCGAGGAGATGGAGATGACCTCACCCGTGAGATAGGTGGTGTAGTCGCTCGCGAGCATCGCGATGGTCGCGGCCACCTCCCACACGTCCGCCGCGCGCCCGAAGGCCTCCTTTGAGGCGAGCTCGTCGAGCAACTCCGCCGAGGCCGACTTCTCGAGGAACGCGTGACGCGCGATGGACGGTGCGATCGCGTTGATCCGCACGCCGAAGTCCGCCCCCTCGATGGCCGAGCAGCGGGTCAGCGCCATGACGCCGGCCTTGGCGGCGGCGTAGTGGGCCTGGGCCCGCTGTGCACGCCAGCCCAGGACGGAGGCGTTGTTGACGATCACCCCGTTGTGGGGCACGTCGCGGAAGTACCGCAGCGCGGCGCGGGTGGCGCGGAACGTGCCGTTGAGGGTGATGTCCAGGACGCGGTCCCAGTCCTCGTCGGTCATGTCGACGAGCTCGCCCTCGCCGCCGAACCCGGCGTTGTTGACCAGCACGTCGATCCGGCCGAGCTTCTCGGCGGCACCGGTGATGAGCGCGTCGACGTCCGAGGTCGACTGCACGTTGCAGGTGATCGCCTCGAACTGCTGC
>DIAZ01000171.1:4734-9644 GCA_002415925.1 Dietzia sp. UBA5065
GGTCATGACGGCCTGGCCTCTCGGGGTAGTCCGAGCACACGCTCGGAGATGATGTTGCGCTGGATCTCGTTGGACCCGCCGTAGATGGTGTCGGAGCGGGTGAACAGGAACAGCCGCTGCCACAGCGCCAGCTCCACGTGCTCGGGGTCCCGCAGGTCGTTGGGCGCCCCCTCGGACGTCTCGGTGGGGCCGGTGAGGGACTCGGCGCCCTGCACCAGCATCGCCAGCTCGCCGAGATCGCGGTGCCAGTTAGCCCAGAGCAGCTTGGCGGCGGAGGCGTTGCCCCCGGTGGCGTCCCGCTCGGCGAGGGTGCGCAGCGCGTGGGCGCGGATCACCTTGAGGCCGATCCAGGCGCGGGTGATCGCCTCGCGCACGGCGGGGACGTCCGCGCTGCCGTTGGCGCGCGCCATCCCGGTGATCTGCTCGAGCTCTCGGGCGAAACCGACCTGCTGGCCGAGGGTGGACACGCCGCGCTCGAACTCGAGCAGGGTCATGGCGACCTTCCAGCCCTCGCCCCGCTCCCCCACGATCATGGACGCGTCGGTCACCGCGTCGTCGAAGAACACCTCGTTGAACTCGCTGGTGCCGGTGAGCTGCTGGATCGGCCGGATCTCCACTCCCGGCTGGTCAAGCGGGACCAGGAGGAAGCTCAGACCCTTGTGGCGGCTCGTGCCCTCCTCGGTGCGGGCCACCACGAACGCCCACTGGCTCAGATGCGCGAGCGAGGTCCACACCTTCTGGCCGTTGATATGCCACCTGCCGTCCTCGCGCAGCTCGGCGGTGGTGGCGACGTTCGCGAGGTCCGAGCCGGCACCCGGCTCGGAGTAACCCTGGGCCCACAGCTCGGACACGTCCACGATCTTCGGCAGGAAGCGGTCCTTCTGCTCCTGCGTGCCGTGGGCGATGAGGGTGGGCCCGAGCAGCGTCTCGCCGAGGTGGGACACGCGGGCCGGGGCGTCGGCTTTGGCGTACTCCTCGTGGAAGCGCACCTGCTGGCTGAGCGATGCGCCGCGGCCCCCGTGCTCGACGGGCCACCCGACGCAGGTCCAGCCCGCGGCGGCCATGTGCCGCTCCCAGGCCAGTCGCTGTGGGAAGAACTCGTGCTCGCTGCCCGGCCCGCCGACGCCCTTGATCTCGGCGAACTCGCCGACGAGGTTGGCGTCCAACCACTCGCGGAACTCCGCGGCGAACTCGTCGTCGGTCAACTCCGACGCGGGCCTCGTGCTCTTGGTCATGCCCGACACACTACCAAGCACTTGCTTGGCGGTAAGGATCCGGCGGCTACAGGTGCCCTCCCCCTCGCAGAGGCTCTCGAACCGGACCGGGCTCGGACTCCCGCTCGTCCGCCCGTAGCCACCTCACGCACACCACGACTGCGGCGACGAGCGTCACCACAGCCGCCATGAAGACGATGTTTGAGAGCAGTTGGATGTGGAGGGGTTGGTCGAGCCGGATCGCCCAGTCCCTCTTCATGAACCAGTGCACCGGCCCCAGGACGAAGAGCGCCACCAGGGCCGCCAACCAGGGAGCCCATGCCGCGTACCGGGCCGTCAGCACCATCACCAGGAGCAGAATCGCCCCCACCCAGTGATGCTGGAACGACATCGGCGCGGCCAGGACCACTCCGAGCGCGACGATCGCGACGACGGCCGTGTCGAACCCGCGGCGGTGGAGGACGTGCGCACAGAAGGCCACGGCCAGGATGACGACCGCGGCGAGTACGGCGTAGGGAACGGTGACGTTCTCCTCCGTCAACCCGGCCCGCAGCATGGGGCCGGTCAGCGACTGGTTCTGCACGTACCACCGCGCGCCGGAGTGCCCGGTGTCCCAGGCGAAGTCCGTCCAGTACTCCCGGGACGCGGCGGGCAACAGGATCCAGAACCCGACCACCGTGGCGGCGAGCGTGCCCAGCGCCCGCCCGACGGAGGCCCAGTCCCGCCGCACGAGCAGGACCAGGATGAAGCCGAGGGGTGTGAGCTTGAGCGAGGCCGCGATCCCGATCCCCACCCCTCGGAACCTGCTGGGCGTGACGCCGAACAGATCAGCTGCGACGAGTGCGAACAGGAGCAGGTTGATCTGGCCGTAGTGGAAGGTCGACTCCACGGGGTAGAGCAGTGTGGCGGGACCGAGGAGGGCGCCGGCGACCCACAGTGGTCGCCGGAACCCCTCCGCGCGCGCCACAGCCCAGATGATGAAGGCCGTGGCCGCGAGGCAACTGATCTGCCACAGGATCGCGACGGCCCCCGGTGAGGTGTAGGCCATCGGCAGGAACAGGAAGGCGGCGAAGGGCGGATAGGTGAGGATCAACTCCCCGCCCATCCGGTAATGGTCACCGGTCCCGTACAGCGGGAGGCCGTTCACCAGGGCGACCGCGGCGTCCTGGTAGACCGTCAGGTCCTCTGACACCGTGAACACCTCGTCGAAATCGACGATGTTCACTCCCTTGGTCGCGATGGTGGCGAGCGCCAACCCCGCGGACAGCGCCCATGCCAGGATCCAGAGCCCCCGGACGCGGAGGGCGTCCGCGACGCCGGACGTGCTCTGTTCCGTCACGTTGATTCCTCTCCGGTCAGCCGTGCACACGACCCAACCTAGACGCCCGGCCTGACCAATGGGAAAATGCTCACATCGGCCCGTGCTCCCCCGCGCGGGCGAATGGAGGCCGCCACGTGAACGCTCTGGGCGACACTCGCGCGCGGTCGACCGGGGTGACGCCGCTCGGGTGGATCTCATGGGGTCTGGCCCTCGCCGTGATCGGCCTGTTCGCCGTCCGCGCCTGGGCCTTCAGATGGATCGCCGACGACGGCATCATCGTCCACCGCACCGTCCGCAACCTTCTCGCGGGTCACGGCCCCGTCTTCAACGCCGGGGAACGCGTGGAGGCGAACACCTCCGTGCTGTGGACCTACGTCGTCGCGGCCGGGGGTGCGATCTGGGAGGACCTCGACGCGGTGTCGATCGTGGAGGGCATCGGCCTGAGCACGGTGGGCCTCCTCGGTCTGGTCGCCGGATGCGCGGTGCTGTACGGGGGCTCGAGGGCACGGTTCTTCGTTCCGGTCGGGGTCGCCGCCTACTGCGCGCTGCCCGCCGCCCGGGACTTCGCCAGTTCCGGCCTGGAGAACGGACTCGTCCTGGCCTGGGTCGGGGTCGTGTGGTGGTTGCTGTGCCGCCGTGCGGTCGGCTCGCCGGGTGGCAGGGAGCTCGCCCTGACCGCGGTCCTGGTGGGTCTCGGCCCTCTGGTCCGCCCCGAGGCCGCGGTCGTGACCGCCCTGGCGGGGCTCTACCTCCTCGCCACGGCCCGGGGCCGGCGCGAGCGGGTCCTCACCCTGGCGTGGGCTGCCGCCCTACCGGCGCTCTACCAGGTGTTCCGGATGGGTTTCTACGGCCTCCCCGTTCCGCACACCGCGATGGCGAAGGAAGCCGGGGTGAACCGCGTCGAGCAGGGCCTGTTCTACTGGAACCACTCGCTGCTGCTCTTCAACGTCGGTTGGTTCCGGGCCGGGTCGGTGCTCCTCGCGCTCGGAGGCGCAGGTGTCCTCGCGATCGCGCTCGCCTCCCGTCGGCCGCGCATGGACGGGGCGGCGCTGCGCAGGATCGGCCCGATCGTCGTGGTGCTGGCCTCCGCCGCGATCCTGCTCGCCTACTCCGTGTACAACGGCGGCGACTACATGCGCGGCAGGATGACCCTGTTCCCGCTCGCGCTGGCGCTGGCCCCCGTCGCCTGGATCCCGGTGCGGTTCCGGTCCGGTACCGGGGGCCGTGCCGACTCCGCCGCTCGTCTGACCGTCGCGGCCGGGGCCGCGGTGATGATGCTGTGGTCGGGCTCCGCCGTGCTCGCGGCGCCGCCACCCGGACATGCTGACACGACCGAGATCCGCGGAATCGTGGACGAGCGTGCCTACAAGGTCGACTTCTCCGGGGATCCCACTCCCGACGACACCGACTCCTACGCGGGCATCGAGGCCGCGCCGGCGCTCGTCGGGACACTCGGCTCCGCGCCCGGTGGGACGCTCCTCATGGCGCGCCGTGACAACCGGACCTGGATCGAGGTCCCCCCACCGGTGGGCAGCGCTGATCCCACCACGATCGTCGCTCATCACCTCGGGATAGATGCCGCGCTCTCCCCCCTCCGGGTCCGGGTCTGGGATTACGTCGGGTTGGCCACCCCGCTCGCGGGCCATATCGAGGGGATCCGTGGCGGGCGGATCGGGCACGACAAGGACATGCCCCTCGAGTGGGCCGTGGCCTCGATGGCCCAGGGTCCTCCCTGGTCAGCCCTCCCCCCGGACGTCGACCCGGTCCGTGTCGCGGCCGCGCGGGCGGCCCTGGCCTGCCCGGAGGTCCGGGACCTGCTCGCCCCCGCCACGGCGCCACTCACCCCTGGCAGGTTCCTGTCCAACATCGCCGGGTCGTTCGGCAAGTACTCGGCACGGATCCCGTCCGATCCCGTGGCCGCGGCCGCCCTCTGCGACTGAGCAACCACCCCGACTCCTACCAAGCACTTGCTTGGTACCGTGGTGGCGGCCACACCAGCAGCCCCCGAGGAGTCAGCGATGCCCGCCACCGACGCCCACCCCGTCGAGACGACCCCCGCCGCGCTCCGGCGCGCGGCCGCGCTCTGGCCGGACCGCGAGGCGATCGCCGACGTCCAACCCGGCCAGGACGCCCGCCTGACGTGGGCGGCGCTCCTCGACGAGGTCCGCCGGTTCGCCGCGGGCCTGATCTCGCGCGGCGTCCGGCCCGGCGACCGCGTGGTGATCTGGGCGCCCAACACCCGCCACTGGGTCATCGCGGCGCTCGGCGTGCAGTTCGCGGGCGGCACGGTGGTCCCCGCCAACACCCGCTACACGGGGAGCGAGACGCTCGAGTTGATCCAGCGCACGCACGCGGTGGCGGCGGTGGTGGCGGGA
>DIAZ01000032.1:0-13656 GCA_002415925.1 Dietzia sp. UBA5065
GACGAGATGACCCGCATCATCTGGAAGTTCATCAAGGACGAGCTCATCAACCCGTACCTCGACGTGGACCTCGAGTACTACGACCTGGGCATCGAGAACCGGGACGCGACCGACGACCAGGTCACCGTCGACGCGGCGGAGGCCATCAAGAAGCACGGCGTGGGCGTCAAGTGCGCCACCATCACCCCGGACGAGGCCCGCATGGAGGAGTTCGGGCTCAAGCGGATGTACCGCTCGCCCAACGGCACCATCCGCAACATCCTCGGCGGGACGATCTTCCGGGCGCCGATCATCATCTCCACCGTCCCGCGTCTCGTGCCGGGCTGGACCAAGCCGATCATCGTCGGCCGCCACGCCTTCGGCGACCAGTACCGGGCCACGGACTTCAAGGTCCCCGGGGCGGGCAGGGTCACCATCACCTACACGCCGGCCGACGGGTCCGAGCCGATCGAGCACGAGGTGGTGGAGTTGCCGGAGGACGGCGGCGTGGTGATGGGCATGTACAACTTCACCAAGTCCATCGAGGACTTCGCGCGCGCCTCGTTCAACTACGGGCTGGACCGCGACTACCCGGTGTACCTGTCCACCAAGAACACGATCCTCAAGGCCTACGACGGAGCGTTCAAGGACATCTTCCAGGACGTCTACGACAGCGAGTTCAAGGAGCGGTTCGAGACGGCGGGGATCAGCTACGAGCACCGCCTCATCGACGACATGGTGGCCTCCGCGCTCAAGTGGGAGGGTGGGTATGTCTGGGCCTGCAAGAACTACGACGGGGACGTGCAGTCCGACACCGTGGCCCAGGGCTTCGGCTCGCTCGGCCTCATGACCTCCGTCCTGCTCACCCCGGACGGGAAGACCTGCGAGGCCGAGGCCGCCCACGGCACCGTGACCCGCCACTTCCGCCAGCACCAGGCCGGCAAGCCCACCTCCACCAACCCGATCGCCTCGATCTTCGCGTGGACCCGCGGCCTCGAGCACCGCGGCAAGCTCGACGGCACCCCGGAGGTCATCGAGTTCGCGCACCAGCTCGAGGACGTGGTGATCAAGACCGTCGAGGACGGGCAGATGACCAAGGACCTCGCCGGCCTCGTCGGCGACGAGCAGGCCTACCTCACCACCGAGGAGTTCCTCGCGGCGCTGGACCAGAACCTGCAGAAGGCGCGCGCCTGACCCGACGCCACCACGAACCGTCCGCGCCGGTGCGAGGTGGGCTACCGTGCGTGGACAGTGGTCCACAACACTCGCGGACCGGCCGAACGACCGACCGAGCACCCGAGGAGCCCCCGTGGACCAGAGCCCACTGATCGAGATCGGCCTGCCCGTCGCGCTGGCGATCATCATGGTCGGGATCGGACTCAGCCTCACCAGGTCGGATTTCGAGGTCCAGGCCCGGTCGCCCTGGGCGACGATCGTCGGCCTGGTCGGGCAGCTCGTCCTGGTGCCGTTGGTCGGCATCGGCGTGGCCCTGCTCTTCGACCTGACGCCGCTGCTGGCCCTCGGGGTGGTGCTGGTGGCAGCCTCGCCCGGCGGCGCGACCTCGAACCTCATCACCTACCTGGCCCGGGGCAACGTCGCGCTGTCGATCATCCTCACCGCCATCGCCTCGGTCGCGGTCATCCTCACCCTGCCGCTGTGGTTCGACGTCGGCGCCCGCGTCATCCCCGGCGCCGCGGAGTTCGAGGTCTCGGTCCCGCTGGCCCAGACCTTCGGGCTGCTGCTCGGGGTGATCCTCATCCCGGTCGTCCTGGGCATGATCCTCAGGGCGAGGAGGCCCGCGCTGGCCGACCGCATCGAGCGCTTCGTGGGCCTCGTCGGACTCGTCGTGCTGGTCCTGCTGATCGTGGGCATCGTGCTCGGGGAGCGGGACCGGATCGTCGACCTCATCGTCTCCGTGGGCCCGGCGGTGATCGTGCTCAACCTCGCCCTGATCGCCGTCGGCGGGCTCGCGGCCTGGGTGTGCAGGCTCGGCCGGGCCGAGCAGATCGCGATCGCCGTGGAGATGGGCATCAAGAACACCACCCTGACCATGCTCATCGCGTTCACCGTCATCGGGATCGAGGAGGTCGGGCTCGCGGCGGCCGTGTACAGCATCGTCATGTACGTCACCACCTTCGGGTTGGTCTACGGTGGCCGTCGTCTCATGCGCACGGCAACCTGAGCCGACCGGGCCGGCGGGCGTAGCCTGCCCCGGTGACCACGAACCCGGCCGCCGCCGCCGCCGCGCTCTCCCCGCGCCGCGTGCAGGTGGCGATCCTCGCCCTGGCGCTCGGCGGGTTCGGCATCGGCGTCACCGAGTTCGCGGCGATGGGCCTGCTACGTTCGATCGCCGATGACTTCGGGCTCACCGAGCCCCGGGCAGGACAGGTGATCACCGCCTACGCGCTCGGCGTGGTGGTGGGGGCGCCACTGCTCACGGTGTGGACGTCCCGGTGGCGGCGGCGCACCCTGCTGCTGGTGCTCATGGCCCTGTTCACCGTGGGCAACGTCGTCGCCGCCTTCGCCCCCACCGCGGGGACACTCGTCGCGGCCCGGTTCGTCGCGGGCATCCCGCACGGCGCCTACTTCGGGGTCGCCTCGCTGGTCGCGGCCTCCCTGGCCGGGCCGGGTAGACAGGCGCGGGCGGTCTCCATGGTGCTGCTCGGCCTGTCGGTCGCGAACGTGATCGGTGTCCCCGCCGCGACCTGGCTCGGGGAGGCGATGGGGTGGCAGGCCGCCTTCCTCGCAGTCGGGGTGATCGGCGCACTGACCGTGGCGGCCATCCTCGTCGTCGTCCCCGAACCCACCGGGACGGTGGTCGTGCGCGCCCGCGAGGAGCTCGCCGCGCTGGCGCGGCCCCAGGTCCTGGCCACGCTCGCCGTGGGGGCGGTGGGGTTCGGCGGCATGTTCGCGGTCTACACCTACATCCAGTGGACGATGGTCGACGTGGCCGGGATCGACCGCGCGTGGATGCCCGCGGTGCTGGCCGTCTACGGGCTCGGCATGGTGGCGGGGAACCTGGCGGGCGGGGTGGTTGCCGACCGTGACCTCGACCGGGGGCTGCTCGCGATCGCCGCGGCCATGACCGTGATCCTCGCCCTGTTCTCGGTGGCCGCGCACCACCCCGTCACCGCCGTGGTGGGCCTGTTCCTGGTGGGGAGCACCGGGTCGGCGATGGTGCCCGGGCTGCAGGCCCGGCTCATGCGCCACGCCGGCCGCGGTCAGACGCTCGCCGCCTCGCTCAACCACTCGGCGCTCAACGCGGCCAACGCGCTGGGGGCGTGGCTCGGCGGCGCGGTGATCGCCCTGGGGTTCGGGTACACCTCCCCGGCGCTCGCGGGCGCGGGCCTGGCGGCGGTCGGCCTGGGGATCCTGGTGGCGGCGGTGTCAGGGCCACGCCGGCACCGTCATCCCTAGTCCGCCATGCCGAGGAAGACGATCATGCTTCGTTCCAACGCCCGGAGATGCTCCGGCTCCAGCGTGCCGATCCGTTCCCGCACCCGATCTCGAGGGGCGGCGGTGAGCTTGTCCACCATGAGCCTCGACGTCTGGACGAGACCGTTGTGCGGGGACGGCTCGACCACGGGCCGGAAGAGCGGCGCCTCGGTCGGATCAGTCGTCAACGGACACACCACCACCGAGGCCGTGGCGTCGAATCGGTCATCCTGCACGATGACCACCGGGCGGGGTTTGCCCGCGTAACCGGGTCCCGACGCGACCCAGATCTCTCCTCGCCGCACCTGTCAGTCGTCGTCCCAGTCCGAGGCCAGCGACTCGATGAAGCTCTGATCCGAGGACTCCTGTGCACTCGCCGCGACCGCTGCCGACTGCTTGTGGGCCTCGGCGCTGAAGCCCGGCCACGTCACGTCGGGGACCCAGATCTGAATCGGCCGTAGTCCCTGCGCGCGGAGGCGCTCGCGGTGTCGACGAACCCGGTCCGTGGTACTCACGGTGGTCATGTTACATGTAACGGTCATCGGCGCGGGGGTGCTGCTCCGAGGCCGTCTCCGGAGGTCGCGGTGGCTACGATGACGGCCGTGAGCCTCACCGTCAGCACCGTCAACGTCAACGGGATCCGCGCCGCCGTCAAGCAGCGCTCGGAGACCAACCTGGGGTTCCTGCCCTGGCTGGAGAGCAGCGGGGCGGACGTGGTCGCCCTCCAGGAGGTCCGCGCCGACGAGGACCAGGCCCGCGCGGCGCTGGCCCCCGCGCTCGACTCCGGGTGGCATCTCATCGGTTCGGCCTCGTCGCTCAAGGGGCGGGCCGGCGTGGCGATCCTGTCCCGGCACGAGCCGGCGGAGGTCCGCATCGGCCACGGCGACCCGGAGTTCGACGAGTCCGGCCGCTACATCGAGGCCGTCTACCCGGGCGCGATCGAGGGGGAGACCGTCACCGTCGCCAGCCTCTACCTGCCCTCGGGCACCGCGGACACGCCCAAGCAGGACGAGAAGGACCGCTTCCTGGCGAGCTTCCGGGAGCACCTGGCCGAGGCCGCGGCGGTCGTCGGCGCCCGGGCCGGCCACGAGATGATCATCTGCGGCGACTGGAACATCGCTCACCGCGAGGCCGACCTGAAGAACCACAAGGGCAACCACAAGACCTCCGGCTTCCTGCCCCACGAGCGCGACTGGATGACCGACGTGCTCTCGGGGGACAGCGGCTGGCACGACGTCGTCCGCCACCGCCGCCCCGACGAGGTCGGCCCGTACTCGTGGTGGTCCCAGCGCGGCAAGGCCTTCGACAACGACGCCGGCTGGCGGATCGACTACCACGTGGTGTCCGACGGCCTGGTCCATCGCGCGGTCCACGACCGGGTGGACCGCGCGGGCGCCTACGACCTGCGGTGGTCCGACCACGCGCCGGTCACGGTCGTCTACGAGTGAGGCGGCCGTCGTGAGGAGACGTCGATGAGCGGCGCCGTGAAGGCGGTCCTGGCCCTGGTCGCGGGGGTGATCCTGACCTTCGCTGTGGTCTCGTACACCGGCGGCGGGACCGGGGACGCCGGACCCGGGAGCGTGGGGGACGGGGGGACGACGACGAGCTCGGCGACCTCGTCCGGCCCCGCTCGGGACGAGTCGTCCGATCCGCCGGACACGGCCTGGTCGGCGGCCATTCCGGCGCACGTCCTGGACACGCTCGCCCTGATCGACGCCGGGGACTGGCCCGACGCCGCCGACGCCCCCGGCACCCGGGGAGGCGACCGCTTCGGCAACCGCGAGCGCCTGCTCCCGCGGGCGGCCGCGGACGGATCTCCCGTGGCCTACCGCGAGTGGGACGTCAACCCCAAGCCGCGGGGCGGCGGCCGGGACGCCGAGCGGATCGTCACCGGCAGCGACGGGTCGGCCTGGTACACCGCCGACCACTACTCCTCGTTCGTCCGGATCCGGTGAACCCGGCCAGGGAAGGATTCCCGATGCTCGACTTCCACGCGCTCGCCTCCGAGGCCCGCACCGCGGCGTCCTCCGCCTTCGAGGTCACCGGTCCGCTGCCCGAGGTGCCCGCCGACCTCGCGCCGGTGGCCGGAGTCCGACGGCTGAGCGGCACCAGGATGGCGGACCTGGACGCGCTGTACGACGAGACGTCGGCGGCGCTGCAGTTCCCCGACTACTTCGGCCGCAACCTCGACGCGCTTGACGAGTGTCTCCGTGACCTCGACCTCCCCGAGTCGCCCGGCGGGACCGTGATCCTCGTGGTGACCGACGCCGCCGCCATGCTGGAGGCCGAACCGGGTCGTCGGGAGTGGTTCGGTGAGGCCGTCGCCGACGCGAACGAGGTCCGCGCCGGGCGGGGGACGGGTCCCCTCGTCGTCGTCTACTCCGTTCCTCCCGGCACCGACCCCGGGGACCGCTGGTGGCGCTGAGCCGGCGCCCGTGTGCCGAGCCGGATCGATTCCGGGCCGTACCCTCGGGCCCATGACCACGTTCGCCACCGCCGACCGTCCCGACCGCGCCGGGCTCGAGGAGTTCCTCCGCCCCCGCCACCGCGCCGTGCTGATCACCCGGCGGGGGTCCGGTGGGCTCCAGAGCTCGCCCGTGACCTGCGGGATCGACGAGGCGGGCCGCCTGGTGGTGGCGACCTATCCGCAGCGGGCGAAGGTGGCCAACATCCGCCGCGACCCGGCCGTGAGCGTGTGCGTGCTCTCCGACGAGTTCACCGGCCCGTACGTGCACCTGGACGGCGCGGCGGAGATCGTGGACCTGCCCGAGGCGGTCGAGCCGCTGGTCGAGTACTTCCGCTCGGTGGCGGGCGAGCACAGTGACTGGGACGAGTACCGCGCGGCGATGGTCCGGCAGGGCAAGTGCCTCATCCGGGTGACGATCGACCGCTGGGGCCCGGTCGCCACCGGCGGCTTCCCGCCGGAGCAGGGCCGGCCCGACCGCGGATGAGGTGGTGAACGGCGGCGCCCCGGCCCCGTGGGAGAATGGTCGCCATGTCTGAGCAGCCCTCCACCGCAGCGCCCGCCACACGCCAGCGGGTCCTGTCCGGCATCCAGCCCACCGCCGACTCCTACCACCTCGGCAACTACCTGGGCGCGGTGCGGCAGTGGGTGGACCTGCAGGACGGCTACGACGCCTACTACTTCATCCCCGACCTGCACGCGATCACGGTCAGGCAGGACCCCAAGGAGCTGCGCGAGCGGGTCTTCCGCGGCTGCGCGCAGCTGCTCGCGCTGGGCGTGGACCCCGCCCGCTCGGTGCTGTTCGTGCAGTCCCACGTGCCCGAGCACGCCGAGCTGGCCTGGGTGCTGGGGTGCATCACCGGGTACGGCGAGGCCGCCCGGATGACGCAGTTCAAGGACAAGGCCGCCAAGCAGGGCACCGAGGGCACCACCGTGGGGTTGTTCACCTACCCGGTGCTCATGGCCGCCGACATCCTGCTCTACCGCCCGCACCTGGTCCCGGTGGGGGAGGACCAGCGCCAGCACCTCGAGCTCACCCGCGACCTGGCGATGCGGTTCAACTCCCGCTACACGAAGACCTTCGTGGTGCCCGAGGGCAAGATCCTCGAGGGCTCGGCCAAGATCTACGACCTGCAGGAGCCGACGGCCAAGATGAGCAAGTCGGGGGACAACCCCAAGGGCATCGTCAACCTGCTCGACGACCCGAAGGTCTCCGCCAAGCGGATCCGCGGCGCGGTGACGGACAACGACGGCGAGATCCGCTTCGACCGCGAGATGAAGCCCGGCGTGTCCAATCTGCTGACCATCCAGTCCTCGTTCACCGGACGCCCGGTGGCGGACATCGTGGCCGACTACCAGGCGGCCGGGGCGGGATACGGCGCCCTGAAGACCGACACGGCCGATGCCCTCGAGGCCTTCGTCACCCCGCTGCGGGGCCGGTTCGACGAGTACATGTCCGACCGGGCCGAGCTCGAGCGGATCCTCGCCGACGGCGCGGAGCGCGCCCGGGCCGTGGCCGGTCCGGTGCTCTCGCAGGTCTACGCGGCGGTCGGGTTCACCGCCCCCCGCCGCGGCTGAGGCGCCGCGCGCCTCAGGGCTCGCGGGTGCCCTGTTGGAAGGTCTGGCGCCACGATCCGCCGGAGCGGACCCACACCGAGCTGCGCAGGATCGAGCCGCCGTCGGCGCGCTCCCGCCACACCAGCAGGACGGCGTCGGCGCCCACCTCGCGCGCCTCGATGATGTCCATCGTCCGCTCAGCGTGAACCACGTCGGGTGAGTCGGCGGAGTCCAGACGCTCCTGCCGCGTCCGGACCTCGCCGCGGGCGCACACGTGACTCCACGACGGGTCCAGGAGGGCGGAGAGTGCCGCGCGGTCGCCGCGGACCGCGTCGGTGAGCAGCGACCGCTCGAGCCCCACCACCTGGTCCACGGCGGAGCCGGACGGGCGGGCCGGGCCCGGATCGGCGGGGCCGTCCATCGAGAACAGATCCGGTTCGGCCGCCGCGGCCGCCGCGGGTCGACGACCTCCGTCGGCGGCCGGGGGAGCGGCGGGATCGTCACCGGCGCCGACGCCCCTGGAGTCGGGGAAACCGGGGCCCGCCTCGGGAGCCTGCTTGGAGGCGTGGGCCCGCGCCGCCGCGTTGGCCAGCGCGTCTGCCTTCTCGTTGAGCTCGTGACCCGCGTGGCCCTTGACCCACTCGAACGTGACCTGCCGCCCGCGCATGGCCTCGTCGAGGGCCTTCATCACCTCGACGTTGAGCACGGTCTTGCCGTCGGCCTTCTTCCAGCCCTTGCGCTTCCACCCGGCCATCCACTTGGTGATGGAGTTGATGACGTACTGCGAATCGCACAGGATGTGGAGCGGCTCCGGGGAGTGCGCGGTCTGACGCAGGAGGTCCAGGACGGCGGTGAGCTCGCCCTGGTTGTTGGTGCCGCGGGACCAGCCGCCGCTGCGCCACCGGTCGTCGTCGATGTACCAGGCCCACCCGGCCGGGCCGGGGTTTCCGAGAGCGGAGCCGTCCGCGGCGGCGATGATCGTCACGACATGCGATCCTGCCATCGACACGAGCGCGGCCGCCCACCGGACCCGCGCCGTGGCGGGGGATCGGTGGGCGGCCGGAGCCGGTCGACTATCCGTACAGTTCGTCGGGCCCGATGTCGTCGAGCTCGATCTCCGGGGACCGCGTGGCCTCGTCGAGGCGCGCGGCCCGGGCGGCCTCCCGCATCTCGATGGCGTCGGTGACGAAGTCGCCGACCTCCTTGACGACCGAACCGATCGCGTCGGTGATGATCACGGCGATGCGGCCGACGAGCGAGGCGCCCGCCTGGATGCCCGCCTGGACCTGGTCCTTGTTGCGTTCGAAGTCGCCCATGGGGCTGCTCCCCTCGTCGGTGGTGTCCACGAAGGTACCCCGGCTCAGGCGGCCGGTGTGATCTTCCTGCGCTCGATGATCACGGCCGGGGTGTCCGCCGCGGTGGGAGGAAGCGGGAGCGCCAGGCGGAACATCTTGGACCACACGTTGGCGACCTGCTTCCACATCGGGCCGGTCGTGTAGGGCAGGCCGTATTCCTGGCAGAGTGCCCGCACCTCCTCGGCGATCTCCGGGTAGCGGTGCGCGGGCAGGTCGGGGAAGAGGTGGTGCTCGATCTGGTGCGACAGGTTGCCGGTGGCCAGGTGCATGAGCGGGCTGCCCGAGATGTTGGCCGAGCCGAGCATCTGACGCACGTACCACTCGCCGCGGGTCTCCTCGGCCGTCTCCTCCTGGGTGAACACCTGCGCCCCGGAGGGGAAGTGGCCGCAGAAGATCACCGAGAACGTCCACACGTTGCGGACGACGTTGGCCGTGAGGTTGCCGGCAAAGGTGAGCGGGAACAGCGGGCCGGTCAACGCCGGGTGGACGATGTAGTCCTTGGCCACCTGCCCGCGGATCTTGCGCACCCAGCCGCCGATGAGGCTCTTGACGTCCGACCACTTGCGCTTGCCCTTGAGCACGTTGTCGTACTCCAGGTCGTGCGCCATCACGCCCCACTCGAAGAGCATCATCAGGGCGAACGCGTACACGGGGTTGCCCAGCCGCAGCGGGTTCCACGGCTGCTCGTACTCCATGCGCAGCAGGCCGTACCCGATGTCGCGGTCCAGGTCGAGGATGTTGGTGTGCGTGTGGTGCATGTAGTTGTGCGAGTGGCGCCACTGGTCCGACGGGCAGACGTTGTCCCACTCGAAGCTGGAGGAGTGGAGCATGTCGTCCTGCATCCAGTCGTACTGGCCGTGCATGACGTTGTGGCCGATCTCCATGTTGTCGAGGATCTTCGACGCGCTCAGCGCGGCCACCCCGGCGAGCCAGGCCGGCGGCAGGAAGCCGAGGAACATCAACCCGCGGCCGGTCAGCTCGAGCCGGCGCTGGAGGCGGACCACGCGCAGGATGTAGTCGCGGTCGGCGGTGCCGAGGTCGGCCGCCACGCGGTCGCGGATCGCGTCGAGCTCGCGGCCGATGATCTCGACCGACTCGGCGGACAGGACGACGGGCTCGGGGGCCGAGGGGTCGGCGACCTCCGTCGGTTTCTTGGAACGGATGGCGGGGAGCTGCAGGAGAGTCATGGGGAAGGTCCTTCCGGGTGGTCCGAATGGTGCTGGGGTCAGGGCGGTCTAGAGCTCGATCTCGACGTCGCCGACGGGTGCGGAGACGCAGATCTGGACGTGGCACCCCGGTTCGGTGTCGACCACGCCGGTCCGCAGGTCCCGGGTGGCCCCGGAGACGCGGACGGCGGTGCAGGTGTGGCAGATGCCCATGCGGCATCCGTGCTTGGGGCGCAGGCCCGCGGCCTCGGCGCCCTCGAGGAGGGTGGTGCCGGCGTTGGGGGCGGAGACGCCGCTGAGGAGGTGGGTCACGGTGCCGCCGTCGCCCTCGGGGACGGGGCCGGTGGTGGCGGAGAACCGCTCGCGGAGGACGTCGGAATAGCGGTCGGCGCCGAGCGCCTCCCGCAGCCCCTCGGCGAGGCCCTCGGGTCCGCAGAGGAACACGGTCGCGTCGGCGTGCCAGGGTGCCACGGACTCGAGATGCCCGGGGGTGAGGTGCCCGGACAGGCCCGCCGGGGACGCCTCCCCGGCGGTCTCGACCACCTGCACGTCGACCCCGGCGCGCGAGAGTTCCTCGATCCGGTCGGCAAACGGGACGTCCCCGGCTCGACGGGCGTAGTGGAGCCAGGCCACGCGGCCCGGGTGCCGCTCGGCCGCGAGGGTCGAGGCGATGGAGAGCATCGGGGTGATCCCGCTCCCTCCGCTCACCAGGAGGACGTCGGCCGGCCGCTCCTCGGGCAACGCGATCTCGCCGACCGGGTCGCCCAGGAGCAGGCGCATCCCGGGGGCGGCCTCCGCCCACAGGTGCTCGGAGACGACGCCGCCCGGGTGGCGTCGGACGGCGATGGTCGCCAGCCGGTCCTCGCGGGACGCCGGGTCGACGGGCGAGTAGTGGCGGCGATGGATGACGCCGTTCACCACCACGCCGATCTGGAGCGCGGCGCCGGGCGCGGGCCGGTCGACCCCGGCGGGCAGGCGGAGCGTGAGGACGGTGACGTCCGGCACCGGCCGGTCGACCGAGACGACGGTGGCGCCGGTCGAGTCATCGGACCAGGTCACGCCCAGCGAACGGATGTAGTGCTCGACCGGGTGCGGGGTGAGCAGGGTGCGCGTGATCCTGCGCGAGAAGAGACGGTTGATGGTCGGGGCGGTCATGGGGACCTCCGGAAGGTGATGGTCGGTGTGGTCGGGCGCCGTCGGACGCGACCTCCTGCCGTGATGCGCGAACCGCGTCCGGGAAGGAGCGGCCGCGCTACGGGGGCGCGTCCATCCGGGTCGACCACCGGACGGTTTGAGTGTACATACGTTCTCTCAAATGGAAAGGGGTCTGCAGTGTCGCCCGGGCCACTGGGCGGCGGCGGGGGCGTCGACGTGCGAGGATGCGCGAAGAGCGATAGCATTACCGGCGTGTCGGCGCCCAGATCGCGAGCGGAGCAGAAGCAGCACACGCGTGCACTCATCGTGGCCGCCGGCCGGGAGGCGGTGGCCACCCGTGGGTTCGCCGGGCTCGTGGTCCGCGAGCTCGCGCGCGAGGCCGGCATCGTGCCCACCGCGTTCTACCGGCACTTCGATTCCGTGGACGCCCTGGCCTCCGAGCTCGCCGCCGGGGCCGCCGAGGCCCTCGGGATCTTCGTCGACGACCTCGCCTCCTCGACGAGCCCGGACCCCGTCACCGACTGGCCCGCCCGGGCGACCGCGGCCGCGACCCGCGACCCCCAGACCTGGTCGGTGCTCGCCCGCGGGCTGGTCGACACCGCCCACCCCGACCACCGGGTCCTCGCGGCCGCCGTCGATTCCGCCCGCCGCCGGCTGGGGATCACCCTGGGCCGGCTCGAGACGCTCTCCGGTGCGGACGGCGTGGCCGTCGACATCGCGGCCGACCTCGTCGTCGTGGTCCTCCTCAGGCTTCTCGTGGAGGTGTCTGTGGGCCACGACGCCCGCGCGGCCGCCGACGACTGCTCCGGACGCCTGCGGGTGATCCTCGCGGGCGCCGGCACCGTCTCCTGAGCCGTCCCGTCCCGCCCCGGCCCGCCGCGGGGGGACGGGCGGTCAGCGCCGCGAGCGGACCGCCAGCGCGGCACCGGCCAGCACGACCAGCCCGGCCACCCCGACCGCCGTCCACGGGCCGACGCGCTCGAGCGCCGAGGCGCCCGCGACGGTCGCGGAGCCCTGCCCGGCCGAGCCCTGACCGACAGAGCCCTGACCGACAGAGCCCTGACCGACCGAGCCCTGACCGACCGAGCCCAGCGGGCCGGAGGCGAGGTTCTCGGTCGCGTCCTCGGGGGAGGCCGGCCCGCCGGTCCCCAACCGCCCCACCGAGTCGTCCGTGGCGAATCCCGCGTCGAGGAGCGCCGCCGCCTGCTGCCACGGCGCCTCGGGCACGCGCGTGCCGTCGAGTAACACCACCGCGAGCCGACGCCCGTCGCGCTCGGCCGCCCCGATGAACGTGTGCCGGGCGTCGTCCGTGAAACCGGTTTTGCCGCCGATCGCGCCCGGATAGTTGTAGAGCAGCTGATTGTCGTTGGACACCACGAATCCGGGGTTGACCACCACGCCGTCCGGCCGGACGGTCGGGCCCGTGTACGCGGACGCCGCCGCGGGATCCGGGGCCCCCGCGCCCTCGCCCGCGGGATAACCGGGGAACCCGGACTGCTCCGTGCCCACGATCCGGGCGAACTCCGGTCGGCTCATCGCATCGCGGAAGATCAGGGACATGTCGTATGCCGAGGACATCATGCCCGGCGCGTCGAGCCCGTTCACCGAGGCCGCGTACGTGCCCTGGGCCCCGAGCGCGGCGGCGTGGGCGTTCATCGCCTCGAGCGTCGCGTCGATCCCGCCCATCCGGTGCGCCAACACCACGGCCGCGTCGTTCCCCGAGGACATGAGCAGCCCCCGGAGCAGCCTGTCGACCGAGTATTTGCCCCCCGGGCCGATGCCCACCAGGCTGCCCTCGGCACCCTCGAGGTCCGCGTCGGTGACCTCGATGATCCGGTCCGCGTCGAGGGTGTCCAGCGCGACCGAGGCGAGCAGCGTCTTGATCAGGCTGGCCGGGCGGTAGCGCCCGTGCGGATCGCGGGCCGCCACGATCTCGCCGGTGTCCAGGTCGGAGATCATCCACGCGCTCGCGGTGACGGCGGGTGGGACGTCGAAGCCGTCGGGGGCCACGACCTCGCACCCGTCCAGCCCGTCGCCGCCCGCGAGGGACTCCGGAACGGGCGGAGGGGCGGGTGAGGTCCGCCCGGGGAGCGGGACCTCGGACTCGTCGACGGGCGCCGGTGGGGCGGTGCGGTACGGGCATCCGGAGAGGTCGCGGGGGGTGTCGAAGTACGACGACGAGGTGGTCGACGGCAGCACCGCGGCCGGCGGCGGCCCGCTCGACGGGAGGACGGTCGCGGGCTCGGCGGCCGCGACGGGTCCGGTGAGACCCGGTGCCGCCAGCCCGACGAGCGCGGCCACGGCCAGGCCGGCGGCGCGGTGGGCGGTCGGCGTTCCGAGCCGTCGGCGTGTGCTGGTCACGGGTCCGGAGTCTACGACCGCCCGGCCGCGCCCCGAGCGGGACCCGCCGACGTGCGCTGCCCCTCCGTCTTACGCTGCACCTCCGTCTTACGCTGCACCTCCGGCTTACGCTGCACCTATGGTCCACGGCACCAGCGCACCTCGGGCAAACGCGTACCTTCAGGCAGCGCAGGTCGAGCAGGCA
>DIAZ01000032.1:13896-14555 GCA_002415925.1 Dietzia sp. UBA5065
GCAGCGCAGGTCGAGCAGGCAGCGACCCGGCCGTGACCGGGTGGGCGCGGGCCGGGGTGGGGGCGGAACGAGAGCGGGGCCGCAGCCTCCGTCGATGGAGTCTGCGGCCCCGCTCCCACGCCGTGGCGTCGAGAGAGATCAGCGGGCGAAGAGAAGCGCGCGCTTGACCTCCTGGATCGCCTGGGTCACCTGGATGCCGCGGGGGCACGCGTCGGTGCAGTTGAAGGTGGTGCGGCAGCGCCACACGCCCTCGGCGTCGTTGAGGATCTCCAGACGCTCGGCGGCACCCTCGTCGCGGGAGTCGAAGATGAACCGGTGCGCGTTGACGATCGCCGCCGGCCCGAAGTACGAGCCGTCCGCCCAGAACACCGGGCACGAGGTCGTGCAGCAGGCGCAGAGGATGCACTTGGTGGTGTCGTCGAAGCGCGCCCGGTCCGACTGCGACTGGATGCGCTCGGCCGACGGCGGGTTCCCGGAGGTGATGAGGTAGGGCTTCACGTCGCGGAAGGCCTTGAAGAACGGCTCCATGTCGACGTACAGGTCCTTCTCCACCGGGAGCCCGCGGATCGGGGCGATCGTGATGGTGATGGGCTTGCCGTCCTTGGGCAGCAGGTCCTTCATGAGGACCTTGCACGCCAGGCGGTTCACGCCGTTGATCA
>DIAZ01000032.1:14764-18606 GCA_002415925.1 Dietzia sp. UBA5065
CGGTCGGACGGCAGGGCCGGGACCTCGTACTCCTTCCAGCCAGCGGAGTCCGGATCCTCCGGGTTGAACCGGGCGATCTTGAGCGTGACCATGGTCGAACCGGGCGGCGCGGGGCGATTCGGGCCCTTGCCGTCGGTGGCCTTGGTGGTGTCGACTGCGGTGGTCATCAGTACTTACGCTCCATCGGCTCGTAGCGGGTCTGCACAACCGGCTTCCAGTCCAGCCGGATCTCGGAGAGCAGCTCCTGGCCGTTCTCCTTGAACGCCATCGTGTGCTGCATGTACTCGGCGTCGTTGCGGTCGGGGTAGTCCTCGCGGGCGTGACCGCCACGGGACTCCTTGCGGTTGAGGGCACCCACGACGGTGACCTCGGCGAGCTCGAGCAGGAAGCCCAGCTCGATCGCCTCGAGCAGCTCGGTGTTGAAGCGGCGGCCCTTGTCGCTGACCGTGACGTGGGCGTAGCGCGCCTTGAGGGCACGGAGTTCGTCGCGCGCCTCGGTGAGCGACTGCTCGGTGCGGTACACCGACGCCTTGTCGTCCATCATGGCCTGCATCTCGCTGCGGATGTCCGCGGCGTTCTCGTCGCCACGGTCGGAGAGCATGCCCTCCATCCACTCGCGGACCATCTTCTCGGGCTCCTCGGGGAGCTCCACGAAGTCGTGGCCCGCGGCGTAGTCCGCGGCCGCGATGCCGGCCCGGCGGCCGAAGACGTTGATGTCCAGCAGGGAGTTGGTGCCCAGTCGGTTGGAGCCGTGCACGGACACGCACGCGCACTCGCCGGCCGCGTACAGGCCGGGGACCACGTCGTCGTTGTTGCGCAGCACCTCGCCCTTGACGTTGGTCGGGATTCCGCCCATGACGTAGTGGCAGGTCGGGAACACCGGCACGAGCTCGGTGACCGGGTCGACGCCCAGGTAGGTCCGCGAGAACTCGGTGATGTCGGGGAGCTTCTCGTTGAGGACATCCTCGCCGAGGTGGGTCACGTCGATGTAGACGTAGTCCTTCGCGGGGCCGGCACCGCGGCCCTCGCGCACCTCGAGGACCATCGAGCGGGCGACGATGTCACGCGGCGCGAGGTCCTTGATGGTGGGGGCGTAGCGCTCCATGAAGCGCTCGCCGTCGGCGTTGCGGAGGATGCCGCCCTCGCCGCGGACGGCCTCGGAGATGAGGATGCCCAGGCCCGCGAGGCCCGTGGGATGGAACTGGTGGAACTCCATGTCCTCCAGCGGCAGGCCCTTGCGGAAGACCACGGCCATGCCGTCACCGGTGAGGGTGTGGGCGTTGGAGGTGGTCTTGTACATCCGGCCCGAGCCGCCGGTCGCGAAGACCGTGGCCTTGGAGTGGAAGACGTGGAGGTCGCCGGAGGCGAGCTCGTAGGCGACACACCCGGTGGCGACGGGGCCCTCCGGGGTCTGCGTGAGACACAGGTCCAGGACGTAGAACTCGTTGAAGAACTCCACGTCGTGCTTGACGCAGTTCTGGTACAGCGTCTGCAGGATCATGTGACCGGTGCGGTCGGCGGCGTAGCAGGCCCGACGCACGGGCGCCTTGCCGTGGTCACGGGTGTGACCGCCGAAGCGGCGCTGGTCGATCTTGCCCTCGGGCGTCCGGTTGAACGGCAGGCCCATGTTCTCCAGGTCGATGACGGCGGTGATGGCCTCCTTGGCCATGATCTCCGCGGCGTCCTGGTCGACGAGGTAGTCGCCGCCCTTGACCGTGTCGAACGTGTGCCACTCCCAGTTGTCCTCCTCGACGTTCGCGAGGGCCGCGCACATGCCGCCCTGGGCTGCGCCGGTGTGGGAGCGGGTGGGGTAGAGCTTGGTGAGGACGGCGGTGCGGGTCCGCGGCCCGGATTCGATGGCCGCGCGCATGCCTGCGCCGCCGGCGCCGACGATTACGACGTCGTACTGGTGCTGGTGGACCTGACGATCGGTCATGGGATTCTCAGTGCTCGCTTTCGAAGTGGAACGGTCCGCAGGCGTCTATCAGACGTCGTAGGCGAGGCCGAAGATGGCGTAGGTGCCCAGGACCAGGACCAGGACGGTGGCGGCGAGGAGGATCGCGTTGAGCCAGAACCTGGTCGAGTCCTTGCGCGAGTAGTCCGCGATGACCGTCCGGACTCCGTTGGCGCCGTGGAGCTGCGCAAGCCAGAGCATGAGGAGGTCCCAGGTGGCCCAGAAGGGGCTCTGCCAGCGGTCCGCGACGTAGGCCCAGTCGATGCGATGGACGCCCTCGTCGATCATGAGCCCGACGGTGAGGTGGCCGATCGTGAGGATGACCAGCGCGACGCCCGAGGCGCGCATGAAGATCCACGCGGTGCGCTCGAAGTTGCCGCGCGACCGCAGGCGCGGGGACCGCGGCTGGGCCAGCGAGGCGGGGCGGTCGTACGACGTCTGGAGAACAGGTGCGTCTGCCATGGTGATCGTTCTCCTTAGATGTGCTGGAAGAGAAGGAAGAGGAGGCGGGCGGCGCCGGCGGCAAAGACGACGACCCAGATCGCGAGGACGGCCCACAGCATCTGACGCTGGTACCGCGCGCCCTTGGACCAGAAGTCCACCGCGACGATCCGCAGGCCGTTGAGCGCGTGGAAGAGCACGAGCGCGACGAGGCCGATCTCCATGAGGCCGACGATCGGCGACTTGTACGAGTCGATCACCGAGTTGTACGTCTCCGGGCTCACCGTGACGAGCGCCGTGTCGAGCACGTGCACGAAGAGGAAGAAGAAGATCGCGACGCCCGAGATCCGGTGCGCGACCCAGGACCACATCCCCGGGTCACCCTTGTAGAGGTTGAGCTTCTTTGTGGGGGCCGGACGCGCCGGCGCCTGCGCGGTACTCATGGGCTTGTCGTGCCTCCGAATCGTCTGGGCGTGGTGCCATCGGCGCGCGTTCCGGCCCGAGAGCACAGCGGGCGCCTACTAGGACTTTAGACCTGAGATCTGACTGATGAGAAGCAGGGTGGGTACCGTGGTCCGAACGGGTTCTCCCTGTTAGGGAACCCTAAATGAAGTTACCGAAGGGTAGATCCGGGTGTCGCAGCACGAAACCGCAGCACAGGGCAACGCAGCGTCCGACGAGCTCCGCGACGCCGCCCGCACGGCAGCCGGGAACGCCTACCGGCCGTATTCGGGACTGGGGGTGGGCGCTGCGGCGCTGGCGGCCGCGACGGACGGGTCGGGGACGCGGATCGTCACCGGATGCAACGTGGAGAACGCCTCCTACGGGCTCACCCTGTGCGCCGAGTGCTCCCTCGTCTCCGACCTGCACCGCACCGGTGGCGGGCGACTGATCGAGCTCGTCGTCGTCTCCCACACCGGCGACCCCCTCGCGCCGTGCGGGCGCTGCCGGCAGCTCCTCCACGAACACGGCGGTCCGGACCTGGTGGTCCACACCGCCCGCGGCGCGGTGCGCCTCGGCGAGCTGCTGCCGGACGCCTTCGGGCCCGGGGACCTGACGTGAGTCGTCGCCTGGACGCCGTGCGGATCATCGAGGCCAAGCGCGACGGGAGGGAACTCGACGACGACGAGATCGACTGGATCGTCGCCGGGTACACCCGCGGGGTGGTGGCACCCGAGCAGATGTCCGCGCTGGCCATGGCGATCTTCTTCCGGGGCATGACCGACCGGGAGACCTCCCGGTGGACCGCGGCCATGGTGGCGTCCGGCACCCGGCTCGACCTGTCCGACCTGCACCGGAACGGCACGCGGGTGCCCACGGTCGACAAGCACTCCACCGGCGGGGTGGGCGACTCGGTGACGCTCGTGCTCACGCCGCTCCTGGCGACCTGGGACGTGGCCGTGCCCCAGCTCTCCGGGCGGGGTCTCGGCCACACCGGCGGCACCCT
>DIAZ01000153.1:0-5007 GCA_002415925.1 Dietzia sp. UBA5065
ACACATTCGAACATGCAAGGGTCACGTCACGAGGAGGGACTAACTCGACACCCGGCGAGTAACCTGGCCACATGACCGCGTCCCCACCAGCCGGATCCTGCTGCATCGCGGGCTCGAACGGTCCCCTGGGCCAAGTGGAGGCCGAATCCGCGGCGGCGAGGTTCAAGGCGCTCTCCGACCCGATGCGACTGCGCCTGCTCTCCCACATCGCCGCCGCGGAGTGCAACGACGTCTGTGTCTGCACCCTGACGGAGCCGCTCGGGATCACCCAGCCGACCGTCAGCCACCACATGAAGAAGCTCGTCGAGGCCGGCCTCGTCACCCGGGAACAGCGCGGCCGGATGGCGCACTACAGCATCGTGCCCGAGGCGTTCGCGCAGATCCGCGACATCGTGGACGTCCGCGGCCCCACTCCCTGACACGGAGCGCCCGACCGTGGCATGACGCCGGGCTCAGTGCCCGGCACCGAGCCTTCCCGAGAGCATGTCGAGGCGCTCCTGACTCGCCCCGTCGAGGCCGATCACCGACAGCGTCTTGCCCTTGGCCGCGTACTTCTGCTGCACGGCGTCGAGGGTGGCGACGGTCGAGGCGTCCCAGATGTCGGCATCGGTGAGATCGAGCACCACGTGCTCGGGATCATCCGCGTAGTCGAACTGGTACACCAGATCGTTGCTGGAGGCCCAGAACAGCTCGCCGGTGACCCGGTAGGTGCGGGTGTCCACGGCGCCGTCGTGGTCCGTATCGAGCTCGGCGACCTTCTCGATGGTCGTCATGTGCGCGACGCGGCGGGCGAACATGATCATGGCGGTGACCACGCCGAGGATCACCCCGATCGCGAGGTTGTGCGTCCACACCGTGGCCGCCACGGTGGCCACCATGACCAGCGTCTCGGACAGCGGCATCAACCGCAGGGTGCGCGGGTGGACCGAGTGCCAGTCCATCGTGCCCACGGAGACCATGATCATGACCGCCACCAGGGCGGCCATGGGGATGAGCCCCACGATGTCCCCGAGCGCCACGACCAGGATGAGGAGGAACACGCCGGCGAGCAAGGTGGACAACCGAGTGCGGGCCCCGGAGGCCTTGACGTTGATCATCGTCTGCCCGATCATCGCGCAGCCGCCCATGCCGCCGAAGAACCCGGTGACGAGATTGGCCACGCCCTGACCCCAGCCCTCCCGGGTCTTGTCGGAGTGGGTCTCGGTGATGTCGTCGACCAACTTCGCCGTCATCAGCGATTCCATGAGCCCGACCAGCGCCATGGCCAGCGCGAAGGGGGCGATGATCTGCAGCGTCTCGACCGTGATCGGGACGTCCGGGAGGAGCAGCGTCGGCAGCGACGCCGGCAGCTCGCCCTGGTCGCGCACGTTCGGGACGGACCAACCGACGGACACCACGACGATCGTGATGGCCACGATCGCGATGAGGGGAGCGGGGATCACGGTGGTGAGCCGGGGGAAGAACACCATGACGGCGATCCCCACGGCCACCAGCGGGTACACCAGCCACGGGACTCCCACCAGGTGCGGGATCTGCGCCATGAAGATGAGGATCGCCAGGGCGTTGACGAAGCCGACCATCACCGACCGCGGGATGAACCGCATGAGTCTCGCGACCCCGGCCAGGCTGAGCAGAATCTGCATCACCCCGGCGAGCAGCACCGTGGCGATGAGGTAGTCGAGCCCGTGATCCGCGACGACGGGCGCGACCACCAGCGCGATCGCACCGGTGGCCGCGGAGATCATCGCGGGCCGCCCGCCGGTGAAGGCGATCGTCACCGCCATCGTGAACGAGGCGAACAGCCCGACCCGCGGGTCGACCCCCGCGAGGATGGAGAACGAGATCGCCTCCGGGATGAGCGCCAGCGCCACCACGAGCCCGGCCAGGACCTCGGTCCGGAGCCTGGCCGGGGAGGAGAACGCCGCGCGGAAGGAGGGCACCACACCGGTCGGATACTGCTCGTTCACGGATCACCTACAGTCGTCGCCAGACCCTCACGTGGCGTGAGGAACGAAAGCTACCGTAACGGGAGAGTTGTGACCGGGCCAAGTCGGGACGAGCGGACCATGAAGATCGGCGAGGTCGCCGAGCGGACGGCCCTGTCCATTCGCAGCCTGCGCCACTACGACGAACTCGGCCTCGCCAGCCCGTCCGCCCACTCCCCCGGCGGATTCCGGCTCTACACGGACGCCGACGTGGAGCGCATCCTGCTCATCCGCCGGATGAAGCCCCTCGGGTTCAGCCTCGAACGGATACGGGATTTCTGCCGCGCTCTCGACCGCCGAGCAGGCGACCCCGAGGGGTCGCGCGCCGTGATCGCCGAGATCGGGGCCGAGGCCACCGAGCGGCTCGAGCGCCTGCGGACCCACCTGGGGTACGCCGAGGAGTTCGTGGAGATCGTCGAGGGACTCAAGGCGTGACCGCGAGCGCATCCGCCACGGCGGCCTTGGCCCACCGCCCCACCCCGATGAGGGTCGCCGACGCCGCGCCGCACCAGTCGCCGTAGCCGAGCAGGTACAGCCCCGGCACGTCCGGGACGACCGGGCCCGATGCCACCACCCTGCCCCCGACCCGCCGCAGCCCCAGCGCACGGAGATGCCCGAGGGCCGGCCGGAACCCCGTGCACCAGATCACCGCGTCGACCGGCTCGACCCGCCCGTCGTCCCACTCCACGCCGTCAGGGCGGAACCGGTCGAACATCGGGGTGGCGACCAGCCTGCCCGCGTCGCGCGCCTCGCGCACCGGGGGGACGACGACGATGTCGCCGAGCTCGGCCACGCCGCGGCCGGTTCCGGAGCGCACCGAGGCGGTGGCCACACGGAACAGTTCGCGGCCGTCGACGTCGTCGGGGAGATACCGAGGCGGCCCGGTGGTGCACCAGAGCAGGTCGGCGCGCCCTGCGAGGTCGGCGGCGATCTGGGCGCCGGAGTTCGCACCCCCGACCACCACCACCCGTCGCCCCTCGAACTCCCCCGGACCGCGGTAACCCGCACTGTGGAGCTGCATTCCCCGGAACCCGCCGGCGCCCGGGTAGGCGGGGACGAAGGGCCGGGACCACGTGCCGGTCGCGCTGATGACCGACCGGCACCGCCACCGGCGTCCGTCGGCGGCGCGGACCAGGAAGCCGCCGCCGTCGGCCCGCTCGACCGCCGTCACGCGGACCCCTCGACGGACCGGGAGATCGTAGTACTCCTCGTACTCCCTCAGGTACCGCACCACGTGACCGGCATCCGGGTTTCCACCCTCGGTCCGCGGCATCCGGCGGCCCGGCAGGGAGGAGTAGTCGGCCGGAGAGAACAGCCGCAGCGACGGCCAGGTGTGCGGCCACGCGCCGCCCGGCCCGGGAGAGGCATCCAGGATCTCGAAGTCGGCCCCGCCGCGCGCCAGATAGAACCCTGCTGCCAGGCCCGCCTGTCCGCCGCCGATCACCACCACGTCACGGTCGACGGCCATCAGCGGTCCCCCCGTTCCACCCACGTGAGCAGTTCCTATCGACACCTATCGATGCTTATCCTACAGTGGAGGCATGAGCACCCATCCCGCCCCCGCGACCGGCCCCGCCGGAGCGGACACCCTCGCCGAGGCCCGAGAGCACCGGCGGCTGGTGGCGGCGCTCGCGCTGGCCGCGGTCGCGTGGGTCGCCCTGTGGGTGGCCAACGAGTGGTTCTGGGACTCCGCGGTCGGCTGGCTCGGTCTGGACCTCGCCGACCGGGCGGTCGGGGCGGTGCACTTCTTCCTCTACGACACCGTCAAGATCTTCCTGCTGCTCCTCGGCCTGATGTTCCTGGTCGGCATGCTGCGGGCGAGCCTCGACCTGGACCGCGCCCGCGACTGGCTCGAGGGCCGCGGCCTGTTCGTCGGCCTCACCCTGGCGATCGTCCTGGGCGTGGTGACCCCGTTCTGCTCGTGCAGCTCGATCCCACTGTTCATCGGCTTCGTCGCCGCCGGCATTCCGCTCTCGGTGACCCTGACCTTCCTCATCGCCTCGCCGCTCATCAGCGAGATCGCGGCCATCATGATCGGCGAGATGTTCGGCTGGCACATCGCCGCCGCCTACGTCATCGCCGGGTCCGCGATCGCGTTCGTCGCGGGGTGGGCGTTCTCGAGGTTCCGCCTGGAGAAATGGGTCGACGACGTGGTCTTCACCACCCGGGTGGCCGCGCTCCGCACCGGCGGGCACGTGCCCACCCTCCGCGAGCGGGTCGACGCCGCCCTCGGCGAATCCCGCGACATCTTCCGGGACGTCTGGATCTGGGTGGTGGTGGGCGTCGGTGTGGGTGCCGCGATCCACGGTTGGGTCCCGGCGGACTTCTTCCTCCGCTGGGCCGGCCCGGACAACCCGCTGGCCGTGGTCGTGGCCACCCTCGCCGGGGTGCCGCTCTACGTCAACGGTGCCGGGGTCGTCCCGATCGCCGAGGCACTCTGGTCCAAGGGCATGAGCCTGGGGACCGTCATGGCGTTCATCATGAGCTCGATCGCGTTGTCCATGCCCCAGGCGATCATGCTCAGGAGGGTCATGAAGCCGCCGCTGCTCGCGCTGTTCTTCGGCGTCGTCACCGTGGGCATCCTCGCTATCGGGCTCCTGTTCAACCTCTTCGCCTGAACCACAACCCACTCCAAGGAGAAACCATGATCGTCAAGGTGCTCGGCCCCGGCTGCCGCAACTGCCACACCCTCGTCGCCCGCACCCGCGAGGCGCTGGACGGGCTCGGGGTGGACGCCGAGATCGTGGAGGTCACCGACATCGGCGAGATCGCGGGATACGGGCTCATGAAGACCCCCGGGTTGGTGGTCGACGACGAGCTGGTCCTGGGCGGCAAGGTGCCGACGGTCCGCCAGCTCACCGAGCTGCTGCGCGGTCGCTAGGCCGGCGGGCGTCACAGCGCCCGGCCGATGACCTCCTTCATGATCTCGTTGGTGCCGCCGTAGATCCGCATGACGCGGGCGCCGGCGAACTTCTGCGCGATGGGGTACTCCATCATGTAGCCGTAGCCGCCGAACAGCTGC
>DIAZ01000153.1:5122-8354 GCA_002415925.1 Dietzia sp. UBA5065
TAGCCGCCGAACAGCTGCAGGCAGCGGTCCACCACGTCGTCGAGCATGTCCGTGGCCTGGAGCTTGGCCATGGACGCGGTCACCGCGTCCAGCTCGCCGGCGATCTCGCGGGTGATGCAGTGGTCGACGAAGGTGCGGGTGGCCATGACCTGCGTCTTGCAGTGCGCCAGCTCGAAGCGCGTGTTCTGGAAGTCCAGGATCGGCTTGCCGAACGCCTGTCGTTCGCGGACGTACTCGAGCGTCTCCACCACGGCCGCCTCGGCCATGGCCAGCGCGTCCACGGCGATCGCCAGGCGCTCGCGCGGCAGCTGGTTCATGAGCTGGTAGAAGCCCTGCCCCTCCTCGCCTCCGAGGAGGTTGGCGGCGGGCACGCGCATGTCGTTGAAGAACAGCTCGGCGGTGTCGGCGCCGTGGCGGCCCATCTTCTCCAGCACGCGGCCGCGCTCGAAGCCGGGGGTCGAGGCCTCCACGGCGAACAGCGCCATGCCCTTGTGGCCGGCGTCGAGGTCGGTCTTGGCCACCACCACCACGAAGTCGGCGGAGCCGCCGTTGGAGATGAAGGTCTTGGAGCCGTTGATCACGTAGTCGTCACCGTCCCGCTTGGCGGTGGTGCGCACGCCCTGCAGGTCGGAGCCGGCGCCGGGCTCGGTCATGGCGATCGCCGAGATCCACTCGCCGGAGCAGATCTTGGGCAGCCACTCGGCCTTCTGCTCCTGCGTGGCGTAGTTCGCGACGTAGTGCGGGGTGATGGTGGAGCCGACGCCCATGCCGAACGCGGTGTCGCCGGAGTAGACCAGCTCCTCGGTGACGAGGTACTCCATGCCCGGGTCGCCGCCCTGGCCGCCGAACTCCTCGGGCACGTCCAGGCAGATGAGGCCGGCCTCGCCGGTGCGCTGCCAGGTCTCGCGGTCCACGAACTTCTGCTTGGACCACTTCTCCTGGTTGGGGGTCATCTCCTTGGCGAAGAACGCCCGGGCGTGCTCGCGGAGCAGCCGGTGGTCGTCGGTCTCCCAGGAGGGACGGTAGTCGGGGAAGAGTGCGGACACGAGGGGCCTCCGGATTAGGACGACGACGAGAGCGAGCGCCAGTTTACGTCGGCCACTTGCGGCGACGACCGGCGCGCGGGCACCGACCGGGCCATACTCGTGCCATGACCGAGTCCCCGGAGTCGCCAGAGACGGCGGCGCTGCCCGAACCGTTCCCCACCGACTGGACCCGCGGCCTGGTCCTGGTCGCCCATCCCGATGATCCCGAATACGGGATGTCCGCCGCGGTGGCCCGCTGGACCGCCGAGGGCCGGCACATCGTCTACGTCCTGGCCTCCAGCGGCGAGGCCGGCATCGAGGGGATGCCCCCGGCGATCGCCGGGCCGGTTCGCGAGGAGGAGCAGCGCCGGTCGTCCGCGATCGTGGGCGTGGAGGACGTGGAGTTCCTCGGGTTCCCGGACAGCAGGATCGTCAACAACCCGGAGTTGCGCGACTCCGTCGCCGACGCCATCCGCCGTCACCGGCCGGACGTGGTGATCTCCCTGTATTCGGGTCCCGAGTGGGCGCCGGGCGCGCCCAACCAGAGCGACCACATGGAGTTCGGCGCCGCCGTGGGCGCGGCGTACGACGACCTCGTGGCCGCTGTGGGCGTGGACTCGGCGGAGGGTCGGCCGCAGCTGTGGTTCGAGTCGGCGCCCGAGCCGACCCACTACGTGGACGTCGAGGGCTTTGTCGAGCCGGCGGTCGCCGCCCTGTCCCAGCACAAGGAGTACCTCTCGGTGCTCGACCCCCGGACGCCCGTGCCCGAGCAGGCGCGCGCGCAGGTCGAGGGCGTGTCCGCGCCCCGAGACGGGCTGGCAGGCGGGCATCCCGTGGTGGGATTCCGCCGCATGCGGCCCTGAGCTGGGGTCAGGCGGGCCCGCCCGGCTGGCCGAGTGGTGCGTAGTACCCCTCGGCCAGCCGCAGTCGCTCGACGATCTCGTCCGCCCACTCGGCGCGGGGGGAGGACATGGCGCCGTCGCCGGGGAGGCCGATGTAGGTGAGCCAGTAGCGCCGCGCGCCCTCCCCGACGACCGCCGAGTACACCAGCGCCCCCTCCGGTCCGATGAGGTCCTGCTGGACCGCGGGGAGCACCCGGAACGACACGGCCCAGCCGTCTCCGACGCGGGTGGAGATCTGCTCCCTCCGCTCGTCGACCGGTCGCCCCGGGACCGGGAGGAGGAACTGCCCCATCCCGTTGGCCAGCGAGAACGCGGCCAGCCGGTTGTCCGGGTCGCCGAGGTCGAACATCTGCTCGGTGAGCACTCCCGCCAGCACGATCCCCTCCGACCGGTCGCCTGCCGGAGCCGCCGACTCCCCGTTCCCGACCGGGGTCAGGGCGGTGCTGCCGAAGACCAGCTCGCCCGACTCGGCCTGCCATCCCTCGGGGACGCGGATCACCAGACCGGCGTACGGATCGACGTGGTCGGAACCGGCCGCCACCTGGGTCTTGGGCGTCAGCGTGCGGGCGGCCGGGGGGTACGTCGCCGACGAGACGAGCACCGTCACGACCGCCGCGGCCACCGCGAGGACGGCGACGAGCGCCACGAGGAGGAGAGTCCGGTTCCGGCCGGAGGACTGGTTCTGCCCTGAAGTCATCCGTCCAGCGTAGGCGGACGGGTCTGACGCACCGTGATGTTGACCCGCCCCGGCTCGCTGCCCAGCACCTCGCGACACCACGCCGGGGCGGTGCCGTCGACGACCCTGGGCACGCCGTGGAACGCCATCCGCGACGGGCCGCCGAACACCACGAGGTCTCCCGACTCCAGGCGCACGTCCGTGTAGGGACGGCCGCGGTGCTCGGGTGTGCCGAAGCGGAACGTGCACGCGTCGCCCAGGCTGATCGAGACGACGGGTGCCGGGACGGCCTCGTCGCGGTCCTGGTGCAGGCCCATCGTGGATCCACGGCCGTAGAGGTTCACCAGCGCCGTATCCGGGGTGTAGGCGGCGGGGTCGGCGGGCCCCTGGCCCGCGCCGACCCGCGGATCGACCGCCGCCGCCGCGTCGAGCCCGGTCCGTGCCGCCCGGACCAGCCAGTCCGGGAGCGGCGGGACCACCTCGTCGTCGTCGTACCGGTACGGCACCCAGTGCCGCCCCAGGCTGAACGTCCGCACCGACATCCGGCCCCCGCCGGGCAGCACGATCGAGCGCGGCGCGCGCACCGCGGCCCAGTTCACGCACGCCCGGAGGAGGAACTCCTGCTGCTC
>DIAZ01000153.1:8646-12121 GCA_002415925.1 Dietzia sp. UBA5065
GCCACCACGGTGCCGCCCTCGAGCGGCTGCTCGCCGTCGGGGCCCGTGATCACCCCGCCCGCGGCCTCGACTATCGGGATGAGCGCCACGATGTCGTAGGAGTTCAGATCGGACTCCACCACCAGGTCGACCCGGCCCGCGGCGAGCATGCAGTAGGCGTAGCAGTCCCCGCCGAAGCGCTGGAGGCGGACCCGGCGACCGAGGTCGTCGTAGCGCCGGCGCGCCTCGCCGTCGTCCCCGAACATCGACGGATGCGTGGTGTACATGATCGCCTCGGACAGCTCCCGGCACCCCGAGGTGTGGAGGTCGAGCGACTCCGGGCCGTCGGCGCGGCGCCGCACCGTCGCGCGTCCGTGGACGGCGGCAAAGGTCTCGCCCAGGATCGGCTGGTCCATCCACCCGGCCACCGCGCGGCCGCCCTCGACCACCCCGACGAGCGTGCCCCAGCCCGTCATCCCGGTGAGGAACGCCTTGGTGCCGTCGATCGGGTCCAGGTACCAGGTGCGGGCGGCGTCGGCGGGCCCGGACTCGCCGTACTCCTCCCCGACCACCCGGTCCCCGGGTGCCATCGACGAGATCCCCGCGCGCAACAGCGCCTCGATCGCGCGGTCGGCCTCGGTCACCGGGTCGAACCCGCGCGCGCCGCCCTTGTCGTGGGCGTACAGGTCCTCGAGCCCGCCGTGGAAGTGCCGTTGGGCGATGCGCCCGCTCGCGGCCAGGAACTCGTCGAGCCGCTCGATCAGGTCGGGGTCCAGGGGCCGGTCGGGCTGCTGCGTCATACCCCCATCGTGCATCACCGTCCCGCCGCCCATCTTCCGGACTCGCACCTCTACACGTGGCGATGCGGATAGCGTGGGCCCAAACCCCCACGGACGGAGCCGAAATGCGATGACCGCGCTCATGGATTTCATCTCCACCCGCCGCCTCCAGCTGGCCACGGACTCCTGGCAGCACGTCAGCGCCACCGTCCAGGCGGTCCTGCTGGCCACGCTGCTGTCGGTGGCGATCGGCGTGGCGGTGTACCGCAGCAGGGCCGGGTCCGCGGTCGCCACCGGGCTCGCCGCCACGGCGCTCACCATCCCCTCGTTCGCGCTCCTCGGGCTCCTCATCCCGGTCCTCGGACTGGGCGTGCTGCCCACCATGACCGTCCTGGTCATCTACGCCGTCCTGCCCATCCTGCGCAACACCATCGTCGGCCTGGACGCGGTCCCCGCGGCCACCGTCGACGCCGCGCGCGGGGTGGGGATGAGCCGGATCGGGGTGCTCGGCAGGATCGAGATCCCGCTGGCGTGGCCGTCGATCCTCGCCGGGATCCGGGTCTCCACGCAGATGTCCATGGGCATCCTCGCCATCGCCGCCTACGCCAAGGGGCCGGGGCTGGGGAACCTCATCTTTGCCGCCCTCTCCCGCGTCGGGACGCCGACCGCCCTGCCGATGGCTCTTACGGCCACCATCCTCATCGTCGTCCTCGCGCTCGTCCTCGACGCCCTCCTCACCCTCCTCGGGCGCCTCACCATCAGGGGGAACCAATGACCACATCCACCGCGGGCGGGGACGACACCGTCTCCGGCGTGCCGATCGTCCTGGACGAGGTGAGCAAGGTCTACCCCGGCCAGGAGCGCCCCGCCGTCGACCGCGTGTCCCTGGAACTGCCGGCCGGCCGGACCACCGTGTTCGTCGGCCCGTCCGGCTGCGGCAAGACCACCACGATGCGGATGATCAACCGGCTCATCGAGCCCACCTCCGGCACCATCACGATCGACGGACGGGACAACCGTGACCTCGACGCCGACACCCTGCGCCGCAGCATCGGCTACGCCATCCAGGCCTCGGGGCTGTTCCCGCACATGACGGTCGCCCAGAACGTGGGGACCGTCCCGCGGCTGCTCAAGTGGAAGAAGGCGCGCATCGCCGACAGGGTGGACCAGATGCTGGAGCTGGTCGGCCTGGACCCGGGCGACTACCGCGGCCGCTACCCCGCCCAGCTCTCCGGCGGCCAGCAGCAGCGGGTCGGGGTGGCGCGGGCGCTCGCCGCGGACCCGCCGGTCCTGCTCATGGACGAGCCGTTCGGCGCGGTCGACCCCATCACGCGGGCGTCGCTGCAGGACGAGCTCATCCGGCTCCAGGACGAGCTGCACAAGACCATCGTCTTTGTCACCCACGACTTCAACGAGGCGGTCCGGCTCGGCGACAGGATCGCCGTGCTCGGCCCGGGCTCGTCGGTCCTGCAGTTCGACTCGCCCGAGGCGATCCTGGCCAACCCGGCGGACGCCACGGTCGCCGGCTTCATCGGCGACGACGCCGCCCTCAAGACCCTCACCCTCCGGCGCGTGGGTGACGTGGGTTTGGGACAGGCGACGACGGCGAGGGAGTCCGAGAGCCCGGCCGAGTTCGCGGCCCGGGTCCGCAGTTCGAGCGACGAGTGGGCCGTGGTGCTCGACGACTCCGGCCGACCCCTGCGGTGGGTGCGCGGAGACAGGGTGGCGCAGATGCCGGACCTGCGTTCGGGCGGTCAGCCGGTGGTCGGCACCGTCACCGTCGATGCCACCCTCCAGGAGGCACTCGACGGGCTCCTCTCCACGGCCAGCGCCACCACCGTGGTGGTGGACCGGGACGGGGCGTACCGGGGCACGATCGGGATCGACGACCTGGTGGGCGAGCTGCGGCGGATCCACCACAGCCACAACGACCAGGGCGACCCGGCGTGACCGCCACCGCCGGTCGCCCCACCGCCCGGGGGGTATCCGCCCGGTTGCTGGTGCAACCGCTCCTCATCCTCGTCGCCGCCGGGGGCGTGTTGTGGTGGGCCTTCTCCGGCGAGCTCGACGACACCCAGAGGGCCTCCCTCAACGCCGCCTCGCTCACCCAGCGGACCCTCGAGCACATCCAGATCACGGTCGCCGTGGTCGCGATCGTCGTGGCCGTGGCCGTGCCGCTCGGGATCCTGCTCACCCGTCGGCGCACCCGGTTCCTCGCCCCGGTGGCGATCGGGATCGCCAACATCGGCCAGGCCGCGCCCGCGATCGGCCTGATCGTGCTGCTGTTCCTGGCCACCAACCGGACCGGCTTCTGGATCGGCGTCCTGCCCGTCGCCGTGTACTCGCTGCTCCCGGTGCTGCGCAACACCATCGTGGGCATCAGGAACGTGGACCCCGCGCTGATCGACGCGGCGAGGGGACAGGGGATGACGACGGGTCGGGTCCTGCGCACCGTCGAACTGCCGCTCGCGGTGCCGTTCATCCTCGCCGGACTGCGCACCACCCTGGTGTTGGCCGTCGGCACGGCCACGCTGTGTTTCCTCGTGGACGCGGGCGGCCTGGGGATCTTCATCGACACCGGTTACCGACTCCAGGACCACACCACCCTCGTGGTGGGGTCCGTCCTGGCCGTGGCGCTCGCGCTCTTCGTCGACTGGCTGGGCGGGGTGGGCGAGGTCCTGTTCAACCCGAGGGGGCTGCGATGACACGGGCTGCGA
>DIAZ01000153.1:12283-12863 GCA_002415925.1 Dietzia sp. UBA5065
CTGCGATGACACGGGCTGCGATGAGAAAGCTCCTGGCCTCGTGCCTGACCGCCGTGCTCGTCGCGACCGGCTGCGGGCTGAGCGACGGCGGGTCCGTCCCGCTCCCCGTCGGTCCCGGACCCGGCGGCCCCACCCCTGCGCTGGAGGGTGTCCGGGTGACGGTCGGCGGCAAGGACTTCACCGAGGGTGTGATCAGCAGCTACCTGGTGGAGTTCCTGCTGGCCGCCGCGGGCATGGAGGTCTCGGACATGTCCTCCCTGGCCGGGTCCAACAGCTTCCGCCAGGCCCTCATCTCCGGCCAGGTCGACATCGGCATGGAGTACACCGGCACCGCCTGGATGAGCTACCTGGGCAACTCCGAACCGATCCGCGACCCCGAGGCCCAGTGGGCGGCGGTGCGCGACGCCGACCTCGCCGGGCACGACATCAGGTGGATGCGGCCCACGACGGTCGACAACACCTACTCGTTCGCGATGAGCCGGGCCACCGCCGAGGAGACCGGGGTGCGCACGTTCTCCGACTACGCCCGACTGGTCCGGTCCGACCCCGGGTCCGCGCTGACCTGCATGGAGACCGAGTT
>DIAZ01000153.1:13084-14120 GCA_002415925.1 Dietzia sp. UBA5065
TTCCTCGACGCCCACCCGGAGATCGAGGAGGTCCTGGCCCCGCTCGTGGACGTCCTGACCAACGAGGTGATGGTGGAGCTCAACATGCGGGTCGACGTGGACGGCGACGACCCCGCCCTGGTCGCGAGGGACTTCCTGGTGGAGCGGGGACTCGTCTCCGCGGAATGACCGTGCGGCCGGCCCGGTGATCGCGGACAATCGGGGGCAGGTGCCAGAGGAGGATGCACATGCCCAGGAATTCGCTCGGCTCGCTGCCGCGGGCGGCGTCGCGGCTGCCGCGCATGGCGCCGGACATGTCCCGGCTGCCGGCGGGGAGGATCGTCACCCTCGCCGACGACGTCACGACCAGGCTCTACGACACCGGGGAGGAGCACCTCAGGCCGGTGGTCCTGCTGCACGGCATGGCCGCGACCGGGATGCTCAACTGGTACCAGACCTTCCAGCGCCTACAGGGCGAGTACCGGCTCATCGCCTTCGACCAGCGCTGGCACGGCATGGGCCACCACGGCGACTTCGGGTTCCAGGCGCTGGGTGAGGACGTCCTGCGCGTGGTGGACCACCTCGGGTTGGAGAGCCCGATCATCGGTGGCTACTCCATGGGCGGGCTCGTGGCCCAGCTCGCCGCCCGAACGGACCCGTCCCGCCTGGGCGGACTGGTGCTGGCCGCCACCGGCACCGGAGCCGAGCGCAACGCGCTGGAGAAGATCACCCTCGGCGGGTTCCTGCGGTCGAGTCCGCTGCTCAACGCGGTGCCCGTCGAGATCGCCCGGGAGATCAGCGAGGAGACCCCCTCTCCCCACGCCTGGGCGCTCCGGGAACTGTCCTCGGTGTCCTTCGCCACCCATCGGACCGTGATCGGCGAGGTCGCCCGCTTCAACTCCACGTCCTGGCTCCACGAACTGGACCTGCCGGTGGCGATCATCAAGACCACCCGCGACATCGCGTTCCCCCAGTGGATCCAGGACGAGATGGCGGACCTGCTGCCCCGCAGCGCGGTGTTCCCCGTCCACGCGGGTCACGCCGTGTGCGCCACCCA
>DIAZ01000153.1:14259-33185 GCA_002415925.1 Dietzia sp. UBA5065
TCAGAGCGCGGAGTAGCGCACCGCGGTCACCACAAAGACGACCAGGGCCGACGCGCCCAGGACCACCGCCCACAGGCCCCTGCGGGCGTTGGGCTCCTCGTTGGTCAACCACCCGGTGGGCCAGCGGGCGAGCAGCCCGAAGGCCACCGCCATGAGGGCCGCGATGAACGCGACGATGTTGATCAGCGGCACCCAGGACACCGCGAGTGCGCCGACCCCGAGCACCAGGGCGCGGGTCCCCAGGTCCATCCCCCCGGACGACCCCGTCCGCGCGGGCGGGCGTCGGGCGGGACCACGTGGGGGCATGCGGCCAGCCTAGCCGCGCGGTCGCCCCCGGTGATCCTCCAGACGGGCGACCCGGCGGACCCCGGCGGTCTGCCGGTACGAGGACTCGACCAATTCGGTCACCTCGTCCCAGTCCACGGTCCCGGCGTCCAACGGCAGCGCCAGCCATCCGGCCGGTCCGTGGTAGGCCGGGACGTGGAACCGCACGTCCCGCTCCAGTGCCGCCCGCTCCCCCGGGTCTGGCAGGAACAGCAGGGCCCGCGCCAGCAGCGGGTGGGAGTGCTCGCCCCTGACCGACCCGCCGTAGACCGCGAACACCCTGGTCGTGAACCAGTTGGGGCGGCCGTGGGAGACCTTCTCCGCCGCGTCCGGCAGCGCGAGGCAGGTCGCGCGCAGGCGGGCGAGCAGCGGATCGGCGGCGTCGAACATGATCGGGTGGGCCACGATCGCCAGGTTACGTCCCGCTCACAGGTGGACGTCGTTGTAGGCGCGCTCGTCCTCGATCGGCTCGAGGTGGGAGGTGATGTGGGAGTGGGGCAGGGCCGCGTGGATCTCCTGTTCGACCTTCTCCACCAGGTCGTGGCCGCGGTCCACGCTCCACTCCCCCGGCACGAGGGCGTGGAACTCCACGAACCGCCACTTGCCCGACTCCCGGGTCCGCAGCTCGTGGAAGTCCACACGCCCCGGCTCGCGGTGACGCTCGAGCACCTCCTCGATCAGCCGGTTGTCCCCCTCCGGCAGCGTCGCGTCCATCAGCCCCATCCCCGACTCGTGGACCAGCCTGTAGCCGACGAACAGGATGTTCAGGCCCACCCCGATGGCCACGATCGGGTCGAGCACGTTCCAGCCGGTGATCCACGCCAGCCCCAGACCGACCGCCACGCCGACCGAGGTGACGACGTCGGTGATGAGGTGCTTGCCGTCGGCCTTCAGGGTCGGCGACCGGTGCCGGTCACCGGCGCGGACGAGCGCCACCCCCACCGCGCCGTTGATCGCCGCGGCGACGAGCGAGATCAGCAGGCCCACGCCCAGCGACTCGAGCGGGACCGGGTTGATCAGCCGCTCCACGCTGACGACCAGGATGAACGCGGCGGCGACGAAGATCATCGCGCCCTCGACCCCGGCGGAGAAGTACTCGGCCTTGG
This sequence comes from Dietzia sp. UBA5065, assembly GCA_002415925.1. Taxonomy (GTDB): domain Bacteria; phylum Actinomycetota; class Actinomycetes; order Mycobacteriales; family Mycobacteriaceae; genus Dietzia. The sequence goes on from DIAZ01000153.1 coordinate 15,690, forward strand.
AGTGCCCGTACTGGTGGTCGTCGTCGGCCGGGCGCTCCGAGACGGTGACGGCGCCCAGCGCGATGACCGCCGCCACGAGGTTGACCACGGACTCGGCCGCGTCGGAGAGCAGTCCCACCGATCCGGTCACCCACCAGGCGATCACCTTGAGCGCGATGGTGACGATCGCGGTGGCCACGGACAACCACGCGAACTTCTTCAGAGTCGACACGTCGTGAGAGCGTAGTCGGCCGGGCGTCTCGCCCCTACCCGGCGCCCACAGTCGGTAGAGTCGACGGCATGCATGTGGGTCTTTTCTGGCTGGGAGCGGCTGTACTGCTCGCCGCCGGTGAGGCGGCGGGCGGCGAGCTGTTCATGCTGATGCTCGCCGGCGGGGCCCTCGGCGGCTCGGCCGCCGCGTTCCTGGGTGCCCCGGTCTGGGGCCAGGCCCTGGCGTTCGCCCTCGTCGCCATCGTCCTGGTCGCGGGGGTCCGGCCCCTCGTCCGTCGCCGCCTCCTGTCCGCGCTGCCCGAGCACGACACCAACACCGCCGCGCTCACCGGGCGGGGCGGAACGGTGGTCGAGGCGGTAGGGCAGTCCGGCGGGCTCGTCCGGATCGCGGGCGACACGTGGACGGCCAGGGCACTGATCGAGGGCGAGAGTTTCGAGGCCGGCGAGAAGGTCCTGGTGCACGAGATCGACGGGGCCACGGCGGTCGTCGTGCGTGGCTTCTAGACACACAATCGGAGGAGAACCATGGGTGGCTTGATCTTCCTCGCCGTCATCATCGTCCTGATCGCCTCGGTGGTGGTGAGCTCCGTCAAGCTCATCCCACAGGCGGAGGCCGCGGTCATCGAGCGGCTCGGCCGCTATCAACGCACGGTGAGCGGGCAGCTCGCGCTGATCATCCCGTTCATCGACCGCGTGCGCGCCAAGGTCGACCTGCGTGAGCGGGTGGTGACCTTCCCGCCGCAGTCGATGATCACCGAGGACAACCTCACGCTGAGCATCGACACGGTGGTGTACTTCCAGGTCACCGACCCGAAGTCGGCCGTGTACGAGATCAACAACTACATCGTCGCCGTCGAGCAGCTGGCCACCACCACGCTGCGCAACGTCGTGGGCGGACTGACGCTCGAGCAGACGCTCACCAGCCGCGACATGATCAACAAGCAGCTGCGGGGGGTTCTGGACTCCGAGACCGGCCGGTGGGGCCTCCGGGTCGCCCGCGTCGAGCTCCGCTCGATCGACCCGCCCCCCTCCATCCAGGAGTCGATGGAGAAGCAGATGAAGGCGGACCGCGAGAAGCGCGCGATCATCCTCACCGCGGAGGGCCAGCGGGAGGCGGCCATCACCACCGCGCAGGGCGCCAAGCAGGCGGCGATCCTCGACGCCGAGGGCAACAAGCAGGCATCCATCCTCAACGCCGAGGCCGAGCGCCAGTCCCGCATGCTCCGCGCACAGGGCGAGCGGGCCGCGCGCTACCTCGTCGCCGAGGGGCAGGCGGCCGCGATCGCCCGCGTCAACGCCGCCGTGAAGGCCTCCAAGCCGACCCCGGAGATGCTGGCCTACCAGTACGTCCAGAACCTGCCGGAGATGGCCAAGGGCGACGCGGCCACCATGTGGATGATCCCGTCCCAGTTCGGCGATTCCCTCGAGACGTTCGCCAAGGCCGTCGCCAAGAAGGACGACGACGGGGTGTTCCGCTACGAACCGTCCGCCACCGACGGCGACGCCGAGCTGCCGTCCGCCCCCGAGCACTGGTTCGACACCTCCACCGACCCGGAGATCGCCCGGTCCGTGGCCGCCGCGGAGGCCGCCGCGCACGGTGCGTCGTCGACGGTCTCCGGGGAAGACCGGGGCCTGCCCAAGCCCAAGCCCGACGTGTTCGACATGGTTCCGGAGTCCGAGGGTGGCATCGCCCCGGACTCCCCGTCGCACCCCCAGGGACTCCCGGCGGGCGACGCTCCCGCGATCGGGGGTCCCCAGGCGCCGTAGGCCGGGCAGCCCCGGGGGGTGGATCCGGAAACCGAACAGAGCCACCACATGCGGTGACCCCACCCGGCCCCGGATGCCGCCGGGGCCGGACCCCGCCGCCCGGGGCCTGGACGTAGAATGGCGGGGTGACTCGCATCAGTGGCCGCGGCGGTGCCTGGGCACCCGATGCCGAGGACATCCGCCTGATCGAGGCGGCTGCCTCGGTCTTCGCCGAGCGCGGGATCAAGGGAACGAGCACCGACGACATCGCGAAGGCCGCCGGTGTGACCCGGGTGACCCTCTACCGCCGCCTGGGTCCCCGAGGTCAGATCATCCGAGAGATCTACGCCCACGAGGCGCAGCGGCTGATGATGCTGGTCAACTGGCGGTACACCCCGTTCGAATCCCTCGACTGGGACCCGGTCCGACACGTCGAGGACCTGCTGGTCGGAACGATCTTCGACATCCGCGAGAGCGAACTCCTCCGCAGGCTCGTCGAGGTGGACCGGGTCGAGGCCATGGCGGTGCTCGCCGGCGAATCCGACTCGGTCCTGGGTGGGATCACGGAGATCGTCGCGGAGTTCATCCGCAACACGTGGAACGCCGACGTCCACACCCGACCGATGGACGCCGAGGAGACGGAGTCGCTCTCGCGAGCGGTCGCCGGCGTGGTGGGGCGGTTCCTCCACTCGATCGTCGTGATGCCGGACGGCCCGCCGGTCGTGGAGTCGGAGGAGGAGATCCGGGCGCTCGCCCGGCAGGTCCTGGTTCCGATGATCCTGCAGCGTTGACAACCCCGCCGGCGGCCCGGATCGCGCCTCAGAGCGCCGTGGGCAGCGTCTCCGCGCCGAGCTCGTGCGCGAGGGCGGCCCGGATCCCCGGGTACCGGAACGGGTGGCCGAGGTCGCGGAGGGCTCCGGGATCGACCCTCTGGTCGGCCATGGCGAGTTCATCGGAACCGCGCGTGCCCAGGACGAGGGCGGGCGCGACGCCGGGGACCGGGATCAGCGTGGGCCGGTGCAGCACCGCACCCAGCGCGCGCGTGAAGTCGCGGTTGGTCACCGGCTCCGGGGCGACGGCGTTGACGTACCCGGTGAGGGTGGGGTCCACGACGGCGCGGAGGTAGACATCCGTGAGGTCGTCGAGGGAGATCCAGGACATCCACTGGCGACCGGAGCCCAGGCGGCCCCCCAGGCCGGTGCGGGTGATGGCGGCCAGCGGCGGCAGCATCCCTCCCGCAGCGGACAGGACGATGCCCGTCCGTACGGTGACCACCCGGGCCCGGGAGCGGCGCGCGGGGTCGCAGTCGGCCTCCCACCCGGCCACGATCTCGGCCAGGGGACCGGAGCCCGCGGCCGCATCCTCGGTCAGGATCTCGTCGCCGCGGTCGGCGCCGTAGTAGCCGATCGCCGAGGCGGACACCATGGCCGTCGCGCCGTCGCGCGCGGCGACGAGCTCGGCGAGACGACGGGTGGGCCCGATGCGGCTGTCCCGGACCGTGGCCAGGTGCGCGTCGGTGAACCGGCCGGCGATGGAGGCGCCGGCCAGATGGACCAGGACGTCGACGCCGTCCAGGAGGTCCGGGGCCGGGCCGGAGGGGTCCCACCGTCGCTCGTCCGGGCCACGGGGCGTGCCGCGGACAAGCCGGAGGACGCGGTGGCCGGCGACCCCGAGCAGCGCGGTCAGGGCGGTCCCGACCAGCCCGGAGGCCCCGGTGACGGCGACGGTCAGGGTGCGCCGGCCTTCCCCGTCGCCCGGTTGCCCGGAGAACCGGCGGATGCGGTCGAGGTCCATCGCCATGGTCCGGTAGCGGTACGCGAAGACCGGGGCGAGCATCCGCCCCGGAACCCTGGCGGTGACGCGGTCGCCCAGCAGGGCGGTCCCGTCCGGAGCCGCCGTGACGGTGTGGTGGTGTACCCACCCGGTGAGGCCCGCGTAGGGCTCGGAGACGCAGCGGTCCACGAACCGCTCCCCCTCGACGTACCCGCTCGGATCGTGCTGCGCGGTCCAGCGCGGACCGAACCGCACCCCCAGGGGGCCGGGGAGCGCGGTCCGCGGCTCCAGGACCGCCGTCCCGTCGCGCAGCGAGTCCGCCTGGCGGACCGGCCGCAGCGGCATGAACGGCGGGGAGATCCGGACGAACGCCCCCGGGGCGGCGAGGTAGTCCCACGCCTCGGCCGCTCCGGCCGGGATCGAGCAGGTCAGGTCGATGCTCATCGGTCGCTCCCGGGGTCAGGGTTCGTCAGGGTCCGTCGGGGTTCGCGGCTCAGGGCAGCAGGCAGAGGGGAGTCGCGTCGCCGCGACCCCCGGCCATCGGCACGGTGAGGAAGGCGCAGGGCCACCAGCCGCGATCCTCGATGACCTGGCGCACGGTGGACCACTGTCCGGCGCCGAGGGCGGGCGTCCGGCTGAGGACGAATCCGGAGGACCGGGTCGGGTCACCGACGATCGCCAGGGAGTAGTCGTCCGCCAGGTACGTGATCCGGTAGTTGACCGGCCCGTTCTCGTCCTGGAACGGGACCTGGGGGAAGTTCACGCGCAGCGAGGCGTTGGTGTCCGTGTTCCGGATGGTCGCCTGGCCCTCGATCACCGAGTCCGAGCTGATGGCGGAGCCGCAGGTGTTGCGCACCGAGATCGTGTCGGGCGCCGTCCGCGCGTACTCGGCCGTGGTGTCGTTGGTGCACTGCAGGGTGTAGGGCTGAGGGATGGCCGCGACCTGGAACCACTTCCCCACGTATCGGTCGGGGTCGACGTAGCGGACCTGGCTCAACTCCGGCCCGCCGAGCGATCCCAGGGCGACGCCGTCGGGCAGCAGCTGCGAGGAGCCGCCGCCGAGACGGCCGCCGTCGGTGAGGTCCTGGGCCCCGGCCGTGGGCGCGGCGCCCAGCCCGGCCGCGAGCAGCGGGGCGACGGCGAGGGCGGTGACGAGCGAGCGGAATCGCGAACGGCGTGTGGTGGTCATGCGTGGATCTCCTGGGTGGTGTCGGTGGTGCCGGGATCGGGGGTGGACTCGGTGGGGCTCGCGGCGCGGCGGCGGGGGTCTCCCGGCCACCACACCCTGTCCCCGGTGATGGTGAAGAGCGCGGGGACCACGAGGGTCCGCACGATGAAGGTGTCGAGCAGCACGCCGAGGGCGACGATCACGCCGACCTGGGTGAGCACGATGAGCGGAAGCACGCCGAGCACCACGAACACCGACGCCAGCACGATGCCGGCGGACGTGATCACCCCACCGGTCAGGGCGACGGCCCGGACCATGGCCTCGCGGGTCTCGTGCGTGGCGGCCTCCTCACGGGCGCGGATGGTGAGGAAGATCGAGTAGTCCACGCCGAGGGCCACCAGGAACAGGAAGCTGAACAGCGGGACCGACACGTCCAGACCGGGGAAGCCGAGGATCTGGGTGGTGACGAAGGTCCCCAGTCCCAGCGCGGCGAGTGAGGACAGGACCGTCGCGCCCATCACGAGCAGCGGAGCGATGAGGGACCGCAGCACCAGCACCAGGACGAGGAAGACCACGAGAAGGATGAGCGGCGCGATCAACGTGAGGTCGCGGATGTTGCCGTCGGAGGTGTCGACGGCCTCGGCCACCGACCCGCCCACGATCGCCTCGGACCCGGGGATCGTGCGGACGGTCTCCCGCAGTGCCACGATGCTCTCCTCCGAGCGATCCGTGGCGGGCGCGGCGTCGAGGGTCACGCTGACGCGGGTCCATCCGGTGCCGGACTCGCCCGCGGGTCGTGCGGAGACGACGCCCTCGACACCCTGGACCGCCCCGAGGACGGCCCCCTCGGTCCCCGTCCGGGTGAGGACGGTGACCGGGTCCGTGACCCCGGCCGGGAAGTGCTCGGCTGCGGTGGAGAGGCCGTCCGCAGCCTCCGAGACGGTGCGAAACTGCTCGGTCTGGCTCAGTCCGACGCGCGTGCCGACCAGGCCGAAGGACAGGATCACCAGCAGCAGGACGCACGAGACGAGCACCCTGACGGGCCGCTTGACCACGCCGGCGGCGATACGACCCCAGGTCCCGGGCGGGACCTCGTCACGGAACCCCTCCGGCGTGCCGACGGCGCCCTTCGCCGAGCGTCGCCCTTCTCGCGTGCCGGCCCGGTCGCCCGGGCGGGGGATGAACGGCCAGAACAGTCCACGTCCACACACCGCGAGCGCGGCGGGCAGCGCCACGAGCGCGTAGGCCAGGGCGATGAGCAGGCCCACGGCCGCGGAGAGGCCGAGCGAGCGGTAGTTGGGGAGGGTCGCCAGCAGGAGCGTGAGCAGCGCCAGGACCACGGTGATGTTGCTCGCCAGGATCGCGGGGACGGCACCCCGGTAGGCGTCGCGCAGGGCGGTGCGGCGGTCGGCGGTCTTGCGGAGTTCCTCCCGGTATCTCGACACGAGGAGCAGCGCGTAGTTGGTGCCGGCACCAAAGACCAGGACGGAGACGATGCCCGAGGTCGAGGCGTCGACGGTCACGCCGATGGCCTCGCCGACCAGCGAGACGAGCAGGGCGGCGACCCGGTCCGCCACGCCGACCACGATGAGCGGCACGAGCCACAGGACCGGGGACCGGTAGGTGATGATGAGCAGCACGGCCACGACCAGCGCGGTCGCGGCGAGGAGCCGGAAGTCCGCGCCCTCGAAGGCGGCGGCGGTGTCGGCGGCGAACGCCGGGCCGCCGGTGAGCTCGGCCTTCACGCCGGGATCGAGTCCCTCGGCGATGGCCGCCCGCATCTCCTTGACCAGGTCGCGGCCCTCCTCGTTGGAGAGGACCTGCGCGTCGACGGGGACCAGCATCAGTGCGGCGGCCCCGTCCTCGGACGGGATGGGTCCCTGCGACGGGGCGCCCACGACCTCGGCCATGCGCTCACCCGCACCGACCGCGGCGGCGAGGCCCTGCGGGCCCAGCTCTCCCCCGTCGTCCCGGGAGATCACCAGGACCGCGGGGACCGACCCGGCGTCGGGGAAGTCCTGCTGGATCTGCGAGACGAGGGCCGCCTCGGAGTCGTCCGGCAGCGTCTGCGGCGCCTCGGAGGATCCCTCCGACGAGGCGAACGCGAACACCGCGCCCGTGGCCACCACCACGACCAGCAGCATCAACCATGCGGTGAGCCTGCCCGTGAGGACTCCCACCCACCCTCGGTCCGTCCCGGTCGTCTCCACTGCGGAGCGCTCCGCTCTCATCGTGTTCCCTGTCTTCACGCGTTGTATTCGGAGAGGAACGCCTCGAGGATGGCGTTGACCTCGTCTGGACGTTCCATCGTGGGCGAATGTCCCGCCCCCGGGATCTCGTGGTAGCTGGTCGTGGCGATCAGGTCGACCAGTCGGCGGGACTTCTCCGGTGGCGTCGCCGCGTCCTCCGCCCCCACCACGACCAGGGTCGGCGCGATGATCCGGATGGCCTCGTCCTCACACGGATCGCGATCGGCGACGGACTCGATGGCCTTGACCATCCCCGTCCGGTCGACCCGCTCGAGCATCGTCATCCACTGCTCGACCCACGGGGCGGTGATGTTGCGGTCGGCCAACATGATCGGCGCGACCCTGGACCGCAGCGGTTTGATCCCCGCCACCCGGTACACCTTGGAGAGCTTCTTGTACTTGCTGCGGTTGGCCGGCTCCTCCGCGGTCGCCGCGGTGTCGAGCAGGGTGAGCGAGTGCACGACCTCCGGGTTGCGGGCCGCCAGTCGGATGCCCACGAAGCCGCCCATGGACAGGCCGACGAAGTTGACCACCGGGATCCGCAGGTGACGCAGGAGTTCGGACACGTCGACAGTGAGGGTGTCCATGTCGTAGCCGCCCATTGCGCGGGGCGAGTCGCCCTGGCCTCGGAAGTCGATCGTCACGCACCGGTACCGGTCCTTCAGGTGCGCGATCTGGTGCTGGAACATCCAGCCGGAGAACAGCAGTCCGTGGGCGAAGAACACCACCGGGGCGTCCTCCCGCCCCGCGGGCGCGCCGGTGTCGGTGTAGGCGATCGTGGTGTGGCCGCGCTGGAAGGTGGGCATCGGGGCGCTCCTGGGATGGCTCACGGCCGCGGGTCCGGCCTCTACGGTCGTACGATACGGTCGGACGGCGGCCCCCGAGGTCACCTCAGGGTGATCAGCGCCCTCGGGCCATCCGGCCCCGCGGCCCGTTCGAGGTGCTGGTGCTCGTTGACGGCGATGCAGGTCATCCCGCCCCTGCCCACCACCACGCGGGCGACCCCGGTGTTGACGGTCACGCGCTGGAGCCGCGCCCACAGCCCCACCACGCCCTCCGGGTCGGCCAGCAGCCCGGCGACCGCCAACGAGATGGTCCCCGCCGAACTGACCACGACGGTCGTCCTGCCCGACCCGGACCGCGCCGCCGCGTCCTCGACGGCCGACCTCGTCGCGGCAGAGTAGTCCTCGAAGGCCGCGAGCCCGGCCCAGTGGCCGAGCGCGGCGTCGAGTTGGCGCTGGAAGGCCTGCTTGGCCTCGTCGGAGGACCCGGCGGTGTCGAGGGTGCCGTGGTCGTGTCCCAGGCCGGCCTCGCGGGCGGCGGCGAGCACCTCGTCGGCGTCGTACTCGGCCCAGCGGTCGTCGAGCTCGACTGGGCAGTCCCAGCCGGCGCCCTCCCGCAGGCCGTCGAGGAGTCCCTCGGCGGTCTCGCGCTGACGCCGCAGGCCGCCGTGGATCACCACGTCGGGCCTGAGCCCCCGGGCCGCCATGTCCCGCCCGGTGAGGCGGGCCTGGAGGTGGCCCGTCTCCGAGAGCCGGTCGTAGTCACCGGTGCCGAACGACGCCTGGCCGTGGCGGACGAGGTGGATGGCCCCCATCAGGACCGGCCCCCGATCCCGTCCAGGAGCTCGACGATCCTGTTGCGCGCATCGTGCACCCCGCCGGCGAGGAGCGGCAGGACGACCCGCGGGATCCCGCGCAGCTCCGGGATCACGTCGCCCGGACCGATCCGCGTGGGCGACAGGCGGCCTTCCCCGGTGCGGATGATCCGGAGGCAGCGTTGCTCGAGGAAGGACACGGCGGGCCGGAAGGCGCGGAACGCCGGGTTGGTGGTCTGCCCGTGGTAGTAGCGGTGGTTGATCTGTTGGGCGATCACCGCCAGCCGGAACAGCCCGAACACCTCATAGAAGCGCCAGCTCCCGGCGTCGATCTCCAGGCCGGACTTCTCCGCGTAGCGCTCGACCACCTGCTGCCGGGTGAGCATCCCCGGGGCGTTGGTGGGCTGGCGCCGGAACGCCGTGAACACCGGGCCGTCGCCCTCCTGGACCCAGTAGGCCAGGGCGCCGCCGAGGTCCATCAGCGGGTCGCCGACGGTGGCCATCTCCCAGTCCAGGACGCCGATGACGTGGGTGACGTCGGCGGGGTCCAGGACCAGGTTGTCGAACCGGAAGTCGTTGTGGATCAGGCAGTGCCCGACGTCCTCGGGCTGGTGGGCGGACAGCCACTTCATCACCGGCACGAAGTCGGGTACGTCGGGCGTCCGGGCGCGGCGGTAGCGGGCGGACCAGCCCTCGACCTGGCGGCGGACGTAGCCGTCGCCGCGGTCGAGGTCGTCCAGGCCCGCGGCCGAGATGTCCACGGAGTGCAGCTCGACCAGGGCGTCGACGGCGCTCTCCGCCAGCCGGCGGGTGGTGACCCTGTCCAGCCGGAGCTCGCGGGGGATCTCCTTGCGCAGGATGACCCCCTCGACACGCTCCATGACGTAGAAGTCGGAGCCGATGACCGAGTGGTCCTCGCACAGCCCGACCATCCGCGGTACCAGCGGGTACACCGCCCGCAGCGCCGCCTGGACGCGGTATTCCCGCTTCATGTCGTGCGCGCCGCGGGCCTTGGTCCCGGCGGGCGGGCGACGCATCACCAGGTCCACGCCCGGGTAGCGCAGGACGTAGGTGAGGTTCGACGCGCCCCCGGAGAACTGGCTCACCTCCGGGATGACCGGCTCGTCGTCGTCGCCCAGGTCCGTCCCCGCCAGCACGGTCGGGTCGGCCGGGGTGATGGAGCGCAGCCAGGCGGCCACCGCCTCGACGTCGAACGCGTCCTCGGCACGCACGGCGCTCGCGCCGGGGATCCGGCGGCTGAGCGGCGAGGCGCCCTCGGGGCGGGTCATCGCACGCCCCCCGCGGTCGCGCCCGCGGCGGCGTCCCGGTACGGCGCGAGCAGGGCGCGGGCGACCACGCCGAGGTGGACCTCGTCCGGGCCGTCGGCCAGCCGCAGCGAGCGCGCGGTGGCGTACGCGCCGGCGAGCGGGAAGTCGTCGCTCATCCCCCCGCCGCCGTGGAGCTGGAGGGACATGTCGATGACCTGCTGCGCCATGCGGGGCACGGCGGCCTTGATGGCGCTCACCTCCACGGCGGCCGCGCCTGCCGTGTCGAGCGTCCAGGCGGCGTGCAGCACCAGCAGGCGGGCCTGGTCGATCGCGATGCGGGCCTCCGCCAGCCTCTCGCGGTTGCCGCCCAGGTTGACGATGGGTTTGCCGAACGCGACTCGGCTCGACGCCCGGCGGCACGCCAGGTCCAGCGCCATCTCCGCCAGGCCGATCAGCCGCATGCAGTGGTGGACGCGGCCGGGGCCCAGCCGGCCCTGGGCGATCTCGGCGGCGCGGCCCGGCCCGGCGATGATGTTCGACACCGGCACCCGGACGCCGTCGAGGGAGACCTCGCCGTGGCCGAGCGGCTCGTCGTACACCCCCTGCGCGGTGAGCATCCGCTCGACGCGGACCCCGGGGGCGTCCATCGGCACCAGCACCATCGAGTGCCGCAGGTAGCGGTGGGCGTCCGGGTCCGACACCCCCATGAAGATCCCGACCCGGCAGTCCGGGTGGCCGACGCCGGTGGACCACCACTTGCGGCCGTCGAGCACCACCTCGTCGCCCTCGACGCGGGCGGTCGCGGCCATGGTCGAGGCGTCCGAGGAGGCCACGGCGGGCTCGGTCATGAGGAACGCGCTGCGGATCCGCCCGTCGAGCAGCGGGTCCAACCAGCGGTCCTTCTGCTCCTGCGATCCGTACTTGAGCAGGACCTCCATGTTCCCGGTGTCGGGGGCGTTGCAGTTGAACACCAGCGGGGCGAGGAAGGACCGGCCCATCTCCTCGGCGACCGGCGCGTAGTCGGTGTTGCTCAGGCCGGCACCGCCGCGGGTGCCGTGGCGCTCGGCGTAGGGGCCCTCGTGCCCGGCGGGCAGGAAGAGGTTCCACAGCCCCTGCTCGCGCGCCCTGGCCTGCAGTTCCGTGACCCTCGGGTCGACGGCCCACGGGTCCTCCCCGGCCAGCCGGCGGCGGGCGACGTCGGCGTGGATCTCGGGCTCGACCGGGGCGATGTGCGTGTCGATGAACTCACGGACGGCCGCGGTGAGCTCGGCGGCGCGGGGCGAGGCGGAGAAGTCCATGCCATGCATCGTGGCACACCCGGGTGAACAGTCCCCGCACTCCGCCGCCGCGCGCCGGGCCGGGGGCCGTGAGCGCGGGCGGGGTCCGGTGTCCCACAATGGCGGTACGGAGACGGCCTCCACGGCCCGCGGTACCGCGGGCCGTCCAGCGAGAGCGAGACGCGGACGATGCTGCCGGAGACCGAGGCGTGGTTCCGAGACCGAAGCCTGGCCGCCCGGGACTTCGATGCCGCCGCGGTGACCGCCGCCAAGAACGGTCGTCGCCTGTCGGTCGTGCTGCCCGCCCGCGACGAGGAGGCCACGGTCGGCGCGATCGTCACCGCCCTGCGCGAGCACCTGGTCGAGGCCGTGCCGCTGCTCGACGAGATCGTGGTGATCGACTCCGACTCGGTGGACGACACCGCCCGGGTCGCCCGCGAGGCCGGCGCCAGGGTGTACGCGCAGTCGGAGATCCTGCCGGAGTGGGGGTCGGTCCCGGGCAAGGGCGAGGCGCTGTGGAAGTCGCTGGCGGTGACCACGGGCGACATCGTGGCCTTCATCGACGCCGACCTGCGCGACTTCGACCCGTCGTTCGCGCTCGGGTTGCTCGCGCCCCTGGTGACGGACCCCTCGCTGGGCTTCGTCAAGGGCTGCTACGACCGGCCGCTCGCCGACGGGGCCACGGTGTTGCCCTCGGGCGGGGGCCGCGTGACCGAGCTGGTGGCCCGGCCGCTCATCGACGCCTGGTGGCCGGAGCTGGCGGGGTTCGCCCAGCCGCTGGCCGGCGAGTACGCGGCCACCCGCGAGGTCCTCGAGCGGATCCCGTTCGCGCGCGGCTACGGGGTGGAACTCGCCCTGCTGGTGGACGTGTGGAAGCTGGTCGGCCTCGACGCGATGGCCCAGGTGGACCTGGGCACCCGGCGGCATCGCAACTCCCCCGACGTCGCGTTGGCCCGGATGGCGGCCCAGATCCAGCGCACCGCGTGGGAGCGGCTCGTCCGAGAGGGTCGGCTCAGCACATCCGCGGAGCCCGACCACCGGCTCACCACCTTCACCCGCTCGGGCGCGGGTACCTACTCGCCCACCACCACGCTCGTCGAGACCGGCGACCGTCCCCCGATGGGTCAGGTGCGGGCCCGGCCCCGGGCCGGGTCCTGAGGGTCGGGTCCTGAGGGTCGGGGACGGGCCGGGTGGCGTATACCCCACCGGTATGTGGATCATGGTGGCGTGACCACACCCCCGACCGTCGCCCCGGCCGGCCCCGCGGCCTTCGCTCCCGCCCGGGCGGCCCTCGCCGCGCTCGGGACGTTCCTGCTCATCGGCATCCCCACCGACATCCTGCCCAACCCGGTCTTCGGCCGCGAGGTGCCCGTGCGCTGGTGGGAGTATCCCGTCCTCGCCGCGACCGTGCTCCTCACCGCCGCGTGGTTCGGTATCCGCTCGGCGCGGGAGGCCCGGGGCGACACCCCCGGCGACGACGACGAGGAGGCCTCCGACCGGCCCGTCCTGGTCACCGCGGGGATCATGACGGCGTGGTTCGCGGTGGCGTGTCCGGTGTGCAACAAGATCGTCCTGCTGCTGCTGGGCACGTCCGGGGCGCTCGGGTTCTGGGCGCCTCTGCAGCCGTGGCTGGCCGCGCTCTCGCTGGTGATGCTCGCCGGCGCGGTGGTCTACCGGTGGCGGGCCCGCCCCTGCGGGGACGGGTCGTGCGCGGTCACTGCGGGCCGGGGGACCGGCCGGGCGACCTCGGCCGCGCCGACCCCGTCAGCATCGGCGTCAGCGGAAAGACCGGCGGGAACGGGGAGGTCCTGAGCCCGGAGACGTCGAACCCGGCCTCGTCGAGCCGGCGGGCGGTGTCCCGGTTCGGCCGACACCCACCCCCCACCCTGCTCCACACCGGGGCGATCCGATCCGCCACCCGGCCGAGCGCTCCGTCCGCGCGGACGTGCTCGAGGAGCCGGAGCTCGCCGTCGGGCGCCAGGACCCGTCGGGCCTCGGCCAGTGCGGCCGCGACGTCGGGCACGGTGCACAACACCAGGCCGAACACCACGGCGTCGGCCTCGCCGTCCGCCAGCGGAAGCGCCTCGGCCACGGTGTCGACGACCTCCACCCGGACCGGAGCCCCCGCGGCGTAGCGGAGCGCGTGCGCGCGCAGATGCGGGTCGGGTTCCACGGCCACCACCCGCGTGACCTCCGGCGGGTAGTGCTCGAAGGTCACCCCGCTTCCCGCGCCCACCTCGACCACGGTGCCGTGCAGGTCGGCGACCAGGCGCCGCCGGGAGTCGGCCAGCCCGACGCGCTCGAGCAGCGGACTCGCCACCACCCACGCGCGCGCGAACAGCGAGACGTCATTGCGATCGGCCATACCCACCCCCGGATCTCGACCCGGTATCCCACGGCCCGGCGGGATTCCCGATACCGTGGAGGGTATACGCAACGACCTCCGGCGTCACCGGGAATCGTGTGACAGAAACGGGTGATCCGCACATGACCGACTCCACCACCCTCCCCGCCTGGGACCGGGTCCTGGCCGTGGTCGCCCATCCCGACGACGAGTCGTTCGGCCTGGGCGCCATCCTCTCGACCTTCGCCGCCGCGGGCGCGGCCGTGGACGTCCTGTGCCTGACCCGGGGCGAGGCGTCGACCCTCCACGGCGTGGAGGGCGACCTGTCCGAGATCCGCGAGCACGAGCTGCGGGCCGCCGCGGACGCGCTCGGGGCCCGGCGGGTGGACCTGCGCACCCTGCCGGACGGCGGGCTCGCCGGGCTGGCGGAGTCGGTGCTGGACCGCGAGGTCGAGCGCGCGGTCTCCGCGACCCGCCCCGACGGCGTGATCACCTTCGACACCACCGGGATCAGCGGCCACCCCGACCACGTGGCCGCCGCCGAGGCCGCCATCCGCGCGGGCGGACGCCACGGCCTCGGCGTCCTGGCGTGGACCCTGCCGGACGAGATCTGCCGGGCGCTGTCCGGGGAGGGCTTCGCGGGATTCCTCGGCCGACCGGCCACGGAGATCGACCTGGTCCTCGCCGTGGACCGCGCCGCCCAGCGGGACGCCGTGGAGTGCCATCCCAGCCAGGCCGTGCCCGGCAGCGTGCTGTGGAGGAGACTCGAACTGCAGGGCGACACCGAGCACCTCCGGTGGCTCCGCCGCCCCTGAGCGGATCGCCCCGCCGCACCCCACCGCCTCACCGCACCGAAAGGACCACCTCCCGTGGACGCCTCCGACTGGAACGCCCGCTACCTCGCCCAGCCCGACGTGTGGGGGACGACCCCCGCCGCCCGGATCGTCTCGGAGGTCACCAGCGCCGAGGACGCCGGCCTGTCCGTCGGGACGGCCATCGACCTGGCCTGCGGTGACGGCCGGCACGCACGCTGGCTGGCCGCCCACGGGTGGCGGGTGCAGGCGGTCGACTTCTCCGAGGTCGCGATCGAGCAGGCCCGCGCCAAGGACTCCGATGACGGCCGCAGCGGCAGCGTCGAGTGGGTTGTCGGTGACGCCACGACCTGGGCGCCGTCCGACCCCGTCGACCTCGTGGTGATCGGATTCCTCCACCTCCGACTGGACACGCTCGCCCGGGTCCTGGGCGACGTGGGCGGCTGGCTGCGCCCCGGCGGGCACCTGGTGTACCTCGGCCACGCCGCCGAGAACCTGAGCCGCGGAGTCGGCGGGCCGCAGGACCCGACCGTGCTACCCGGCATCGCGGACCTGGCCCGGGGGGCGGAGGGGCTCGAGGTGGTCTCGCTGCGCCACGACCTGCGGCCGGCGGGCAAGGCCACCGCCGTCGACGTGCTCCTGCACGCCCGGTCCTGGGTCCGCAGGTGACCGGGTCTGGGCTCCTGGAGCGGGAGCGGGTCCAGAGGCGCATCCTCACCGTCCTGATCCTGGGGCAGCTGCTCGCCGGCGCCGGGCTGGCGGCCGGCGTGACCGTGGGCGCGCTGCTCGCCGAGGACCTGCTCGGCGGCCCGGGGCTGTCCGGACTGCCGTCCGCGCTGTTCACCGGCGGGTCCGCCCTCGCCGCGGTGTTCGTGGGCAGACTGTCCCAGGCCCGCGGCCGGCGGCCGGGACTCGCGGCCGGCTTCGCGTTCGGCGCTCTCGGCGCGGTCGGGATCGTCGTGGCCACGTCCCTGGAGTCGCTGCCGCTGCTGTTCGCCGCGTTCGTGGTCTACGGCTCCGGCACCGCCACCAACCTGCAGGCCCGTTACGCCGGCGCCGACCTCGCCACCCCCGCGAGCCGCGCCCGGTCACTGTCCTACGTCCTGCTCGGCACCACCGCCGGCGCCGTGGCGGGGCCCAACCTCGTCGGGCCCACGGGCGCGTTGGCGGAGTCGATGGGTCTCGCGCCCCTGGCCGGTCCCTTCCTGCTCGCCGCAGCGGCCTACGGCGGCGCGGCCCTCGTCATCTCCCTCCTCCTGCGGCCCGATCCGCTGCTCGAGGCGCGACGGTGGGAGGCCGCGGACACCGACGCCGAGGCGACCTCGTCGTCGTCGACCTCATCCCACCCCGGGGACGACACCGGCCCCGCCGCCCCGGCCCGCGTGTGGAACGCCGACGTCATCACCGGCGTGGTGGTGATGGCGCTGACCCAGTTCGTCATGGTCGGGCTGATGACCATGACGCCCGTGCACATGCGCGCGCACGACCACGCCGTGACCGTGGTGGGGCTGGTGATCTCGCTGCACGTGGCCGCGATGTTCCTGCCCGCGCCGCTGTCGGGACTGCTGGTGGACAAGTTCGGCAGCCGCGCCGTCGCGGTGTCGGCGGGCCTGGTGCTGTTGGCCTCCGGCGTGCTGGCCGCGGTCGCCCCGCCCGAGTCGACGCTGCTGGTCACCGTCGCGCTGATCCTGCTGGGGCTGGGCTGGAGCCTGGGGCTGGTGGCCGGCACGACCGTGCTGACGACGTCGGTCCCGCTGGCGGTGCGCGCCACCGTGCAGGGTCAGGCCGACGTGGCGGTGGCGCTGTCCGGCGCGGCGGGCGGCCTGCTGTCCGGCCTGGTGTTCGCGTGGATCGACTTCCGGGGCCTCGGCTTCTCGCTCGCGGCGCTCTCGCTGATCGTGGTGGCCGCGGTGCGACCCCGGCGGGCCCGACCCGTGGAGGTCACGGCACCGGTCGGCGGCTGACCGCCCCGCCCCGCGGCGCCGACGCGCGGGCCCGCTCGGCCAGGTCGACCCGCCACCACACCGCGAAGCCCCACAGGACGAACACCGCGTACACCAGGTACAACGCCGCCGACGGGTAGTAGCCCGCCTTGAGCAACAGCGGCACCCCCACGATGTCGACCGCGATCCACAGCAGCCAGAACTCGGTCCAGCCGCGGGCCATGCCGTAGGTCGCGAGGATCGAGCCGGTGAAGATCCACGCGTCCGCCCACGGGCCCCACGAGCCGAGCTGGGCGAAGAGCCAGCCGAACACCAGGGTCCCGGTGACCATGCCGACCACCAGTCCCGCCCGCTGACGGCCGGTGGCCCAGTGCGGGTGGACCGCGGGAGCCTCGGCCCCCGCCTCACCCGGCAGGGCGGCGTTCGCGCGCTTGTCCCGCGACCAGCGCCACCATCCGTACAACCCCACCGCCAGGAACATGACCTGACGGCCGGCCTGGCCGTAGAGATCCACGTCCTGCGGGGTGTGGAAGACACCGCCGAGGAAGACGGTGAGCAGCGTCGCGTTGCCGACGATCCCCACCGGCCAGGCCCACACCACGCGGCGCATGCCGCCGATCGCTGCGGCCAGGCCGAAGACGTTGCCGACGATCTCGCGCCACAGGATCGGGACCCCGCCGATCGACACCTGCGAGTCGAGGAATTGCACGAGAAGGCTCATCGTGTGCCCCTTTCGCGGGCCAGACACAGACGGCCCAGGGCGTAAGACACGACGCCCACGGATCCACGGCATTCCGGCCACGGCCGCGTGAGGACGCGATGTTCTCTTCCATCCGGACTATGACCGTCGGCCCCGGGATCACACCGGGTCTGCTGACCCCCGCGCGTGCGATGGTCCGGACGCCGTGTCCGGTCCGCCGCGTGTGCGGGGCGCTCGCGGGCTCGCCGCCGGTCATGGGACCGGTGACATCACCGCCGGTGGGGAGTTCCACCCCGCCCTGAGAACGTGACCTAATCTGTACCCCCGCGCAAGCCGCGCCGCAAGCCAGGTCGAGCCGAGCCGCGTACAGCGCCACCACGCCGCGGGCACGCCGCAGGCACGCCGCGGA
>DIAZ01000156.1:0-1701 GCA_002415925.1 Dietzia sp. UBA5065
GGCGAGATCCTCACCCGCGGCGAGATGGTGATGCAGGGCTACCTCGACGACCCGGAGAACACGGCCAAGACCATCGACCCCGACGGCTGGCTGCACACCGGCGACGTGGGCGAGATCGACTCCCGCGGCAACCTGCGCATCACGGACCGGCTCAAGGACATGTACATCACCGGCGGCTTCAACGTGTACCCCGCCGAGATCGAGCAGGCCCTGGCCCGCATCGACGGCGTGGTGGAATCCGCGGTGGTCGGGGTCCCGGACGAGCGGATGGGCGAGGTCGGCAAGGCGTTCATCGTCCGCCGCGAGGGCTCGGGACTGACCGAGCGGGACGTGATGGACTTCTGCGGCGAGCACCTGGCCAACTTCAAGCGGCCGCGATCGGTGGAGTTCGTCGAGGCCTTCCCCCGCAACGCCTCGGGCAAGATCCTCAAGACGGAGCTCCGATGACCGCCGACCCCGCCGACCCCGCAACCCCCGCCGACCCCGCCACCCGCCGGGATCCGCTACCCTCCCGCGACTCCCGCTACCCGGATGCGGGTAGCGGACCAGGCAGCGGGGTAGCGGATTCCGGCGGGCGGGGCGGCGGCGGCGGCGGGCGGGGCGGCGGGGCCCGCGGCGGAGGCGGCGGGGCCGTGCTGGTGACCGGGGCGTCCGGCGGGATCGGCGGCGCGGTCGCCCGCCGCCTGGCCGCAGAGTTCCCCGGGTCACCGCTGGTCCTGGGCTACCGCTCGACCGAGCCGGTGGCGCTCGCGGACGAGCTGTCCGTCGCGGGACGGGCCGCGGAATGCGTGCGCCTCGCGCCGGGGACCGGCCCGGGGGACGACGACGAGGTCGCGCGGTCGATCGACGGGATCGGCACCCGGCACGGCGGAATCCGCGTGCTGGCCCACTGCGCCGGTCCGCACGTGCCCATGGTGCACCTGTCCCGGATCGCGCCGGCCGAGATGCGCCGCCAACTGGACGACGACGCGGCCGGGTTCTTCTCGATCGTGCACCCGGCGCTCCCGCACCTGCGATCGGCCGGCGGGAACATCGTCGCGGTGACCACCGCCGCCACCACCCGCTACCCCGTCCGCGACGGCCTGTCCGCCGCACCCAAGGGCGCGGTCGAGCAGCTGGTGCGCGGGCTGGCGGCCGAGGAGGGGCGGTTCGGGGTGCGCGTGAACTGCGTGGGGCCGGGGATGCTCACCGACGGGATGGCCGAGCGGCTCATCGCCTCCGGCGAGTTGGACGGGATCGCCCTCGAGGTCACGCTCGGCAACATCCCGCTGGGGCGGTTCGGCACGGCCGTGGACATCGCGGAGGCCGTGGCGTTCCTGGCCTCCGGGCGGGCGGGATTCATCTCCGGCCAGAAGCTCGACGTGGACGGCGGCTACGGGGCGTGAACCCCCGCGGGTCCGGTACAGTTACCAACCAAGCACTTGCTAGGTAAGGAGAGTTCCCGCCCATGAGCGACGCACCCATCCCCCCGGTCCTCGGGGTCGACGACCTCGGGCCGGACACGCAGCCGGTCGCCTACGAGGTCTCCGGCACCACCGCCTACGTCACGCTCAACCGGCCCGACTTCCGCAACGCGCAGAACTCCGTCATGACGTACTCGCTGGACAACGCGTTCATCAAGGCCGTCGAGGATCACTCGGTCAAGGTGATCGTCCTCCGGGCCAACGGCAAGCACTTCTCCGCCGGCCACGACATCGGCAC
>DIAZ01000156.1:1943-5557 GCA_002415925.1 Dietzia sp. UBA5065
GAGACCGAGGTCTACGTCCAGATGTGCCGGCGCTGGCGCGAGATCCCCAAGCCGATGATCGCCCAGGTGCACGGCGCCTGCATCGCCGGCGGGCTCATGCTGGCGTGGGTGTGCGACTTCATCGTGGCCTCCGACGACGCGTTCTTCTCCGACCCCGTGGTGAAGATGGGCATCCCGGGCGTCGAGTACTTCGCCCACGCCTTTGTCCTGGGCCCGCGGCGCGCCAAGGAGATCCTCTACACCGGTCGCAGGTTCACCGCGGCGGACGCCCTGGACTGGGGGATGCTCAACCACGTGGTTCCGCGCGACGACCTGCAGGCCAAGGTCGACGGGATCGCGGCGGAGATCGCGGAGATGCCCGCCTTCGGGCTCACCCTGGCCAAGAAGGTCATCAACTCGAACGAGGACCAGATGGGGCTGCAGACCTCCCTGGACACCGCCTTCGGCTGGCACATGTTCGCCCACTCCGCCAACGCCGAGCCCGACGACTCCGACTCGTTCTCCGCCTCCCTCGGCGGGATGGACGCCCGCTCGATGCGCGACAGCGCCAACACCGGCTCGACCGGCCAGAAGAAGGACTGACGACGTGGACCTGCACCTGGACGCCGCGACCGAGGAGTTCCGCCTCGAGGTCCGGCAGTGGCTGGCCGCCAACGTGCCGGCCGAGCCGCTGCCGCACATGGACACCGCCGAGGGCTTCGAGGCCCACCGCGCGTGGGAGGCCACGATGGCCGACGCCCGCATGTCGGTCGTCTCCTGGCCCGAGGAGTTCGGCGGCCGCGACTGCGGGCTCGTGAACTGGGTGGTCTTCGAGGAGGAGTACTTCCGCGCGGGCGCGCCGCTGCGGGTGAGCCAGAACGGCATCTTCCTGCTGGCCCCGACCCTGTTCGACCACGCCTCCCCCGAGCAGCTCGCGCGCATCATGCCGCGCATGGCCCGCGCCGACGACATCTGGGCGCAGGCCTGGTCCGAGCCCGAGGCCGGGTCCGACCTCGCCTCCCTGCGCTCGACCGCGACGCGCGTCGACGGCGGCTGGGTCCTGAGCGGCCAGAAGGTGTGGTCCACCCGCGCCTCCTTTGCCGACAAGGGCTTCGGGCTGTTCCGCACGGATCCGAACGAGCCGCGCCACAAGGGCCTGACCTACTTCATGTTCGACCTGCGGGCCGAGGGCGTGACCGTTCGGCCGATCGACCAGCTGGACGGCCTGCCCGGCTTCGCGGAGCTGTTCCTCGAGGACGTCTTTGTCCCCGACGACCCGGCCGACCCCGGCGAGTCCGGCGTGATCGGCGAGGTCAACCAGGGCTGGAAGGTGGCCATGTCCACCGCCAACAACGAGCGCGGGCTCTCCCTGCGCTCGCCCGGCCGGTTCCTGGCCACCACCGACCGCCTGCTCGAGCTGTGGGACGGCGCCGAGGCAGGCCTGGACGAGCGCACCCGCGGCGCCCTGGCCGACCGCGTGGTGGATGCGTGGATCGGCTCCCGCGCCTACGAGCTGAGCACGTGGAACACGGTCACCACGCTCACCGGCGGGGCCAACCTGGGCTTCGAGTCCTCCATCAACAAGGTCTTCTGGTCCACGTGGGACATCGCGACCCACGAGACCGCGCTCGACATCCTCGGGCACGCCGGCGAGCTGGCCGGCGAGCAGTGGATGGACGGCTACCTGTTCGCCCTCGCCGGCCCCATCTACGCGGGCACCAACGAGGTCCAGAAGAACATCATCGCCGAGCGCCTCCTCGGCCTTCCGCGCGGATAACGGGGGACACCATGGATTTCGCACTCGATCCCGACATCACCGACTTCGCCGCGAGCATCGACTCGCTGCTCGCCAAGTCCGACCTGCCCGCGGTCATCCGCGCCTGGGCCGCCGGCGACACCGCCCCCGGCACCGCCGTGTGGGGCCGCGTCGCCGAGACCGGCGCCGCCGCCCTGCTCGTCCCCGAGGAGTCCGGCGGGGCCGGCGCCACCGCGGTCGAGGCCGTGGTCGCGCTCGAGGTCCTGGGCCGCCACGCCGTCCCCGGCCCGGTCGTGGAGTCCGTCATGGTGGCCCCGCGCATCGCCGCCGCGCTGGGCGGCGACTCCGACGCCGGCGACGTGGCCGGCGAGATCGCCGCCGGCACGCCGGCGTCGGTCGCCGCGCCGGGGGTCTCCCCCTTCGCGCCCGACGCCCACGTCGCGCAGTACCTGTGGGTCGTCGACGACGACGAGGTGTTCACCGGCACCGCCGGCGAGACCCGACGCTCGGTCGACCGCGCCCGCACCGTCACCACCCCGACCCGCGGCGAGCGGGTCGGCGCGGCGAGCACCGTCGACCTGGTCAACCACGGCGCGCTCGGCACCGCGGCCCAGCTCATGGGCCTGGGGCGGGCGATGCTCGACATGAGCGTGGACTACGCGGGGCAGCGCAAGCAGTACGGCAAGCTCATCGGCGAGTACCAGGGGCTCAAGCACCAGCTGGCCGACGTGGCGATCGCGCTCGAGATGGCCCGGCCCCTGCTGTGGGCCGGCGCCCTGGCGATCGCCGAGAACCCCGGCGATCCCGGCGCGGCCGTCCGCGACGTCTCCGCCGCCCGCGTGGCCGTGGCCGACGCCGCCTACCTGTCCGCGCGCACCGCGCTCCAGGTGCACGGCGCCATCGGCTACACCCTGGAGCACGACCTGGGCCTGTGGCTGACCAAGACCCGCGCGCTGCAGACCGCGTGGGGCACCCAGAGTTACCACCGCGGCCGGGTGCTCGAGAGCCTGGGGAGCGCCCGGTGAGCGCGCCCGGCGTGGACACCGAGGAGCAGGCCGCCCTGCGCGAGTCGGTGGCGGCGCTGCTGGAGAAGAAGTCGGACTCGGCGGCGGTCCGCGCGGCGATCGCGTCCGAGGACGGGTTCGACCCCGCGCTGTGGTCGACGCTGGTCGAGCAGATCGGCGCGGCCGCGCTGTCCATCCCCGAGGCCCACGACGGCGCCGGCGCCACCTGGGTCGAGACCCACCTGGTGTGCGAGGAGCTCGGCCGCCGGCTCACCCCCTCCCCGCTGCTCGGCTCGGCCGTCCTGGCCGCGCAGGCCGTGCTGGCCGCCGGCGACGACGCCGCGTGCGCCCGCCTGCTGCCCGGAATCGCCGCCGGCGAGCAGGCCGCCCTGTGCTGGGCCTCGGACTCGGGCTGGGCCACGCCCGGCGTACGCGCGGCCGCGGACTCGCTCACCGGCACCGCCCACCACGTCCTGGGCGCCGACACCGCCGCCACCCTGCTCGTCGTGGCCGTCACCGGCCACACGGTGGGCCTGTTCGAGGTCCCCGCGGACGCCGCCGGGGTCCGCGTCACCCGCGTGCCCGTCATGGATCCCACCCGCACCCTGGCCCGCGTGGAGTTCCACGGCGTCGCCGCCACGGCCATCCCCACCCGCCCCAGCTTCCTGCCCCGCCTGCGCGCCGCCGCGTGGGCCGCGATCTCCGCCGAGCAGGTCGGCGCCGCCCGCGCCGTGCTCGACGCGACCGTGCGGTACACGCAGGAGCGCAGGCAGTTCGGCCGCGCCATCGGCTCCTTCCAGGCGCTCAAGCACCGCATGGCCGACATGTACGTCAAGACCGAGACCGCCCGGTCCCTGTCCTACTCCGCCGCCGCG
>DIAZ01000156.1:5755-6931 GCA_002415925.1 Dietzia sp. UBA5065
ATCCAGCTCCACGGCGGGGTCGGGATCACGTGGGAGTATGACGTGCATCTCTTCTTCAAGCGCGCCCACGGCACGGCCCAACTCCTGGGCCAGCCCCACGAGATCCTAGCGGCGCTCGAGGCCGCCGCGGGCCTCTAGAATCGCCCGCATGAGCCCCTTCCCCGAGCACGGACGGACCAACGACCAGCGACTCGCCGAGGACCTGGCCGCGCAGGCCGGGCGACTCCTGACCGACCTCCGGGTCTCCCGGGTCGCGCCGGAGGACCTGGGCGGGTTCGCCGAGGGCGAGGCGCGGGCCGTGATCGTGGACCGCCTGGCGGTGGCCCGGCCCGACGACGCGGTCTTCGGCGAGTGGAACCCGGACTCGCGCGAGCGACTGGACGCCGACCGGGTGTGGTTCGTGGACCCGCTCGACGGCGTGCGTTCCTACGTGATCGAGGGCCGCCCCGACTGGGCCGTCCACGTGGCCCTGTGGGAGTCCGGCCCCGAGGGCGTCGGCGGGATCACCGCCTGCGCCATCGCCATGCCGGCGTACGGCCGGGTGCTCACCGGCCGCGGCGCCACCACCTACCAGCCGATCTCCATCATCCGCGGCCCGCGCCCCGGCCCGCTGGTCCCCCCGCGGCAGGACGACCGCCTGCGCATCGCGGTGTCGGAGGCGGAACCGCCCGCATTCGCCGAGGAGCTGGCCGGGGCGCTCGACGCCTCCCTCGTCCACCTGGGCTCCGGCGGCGGCAAGACCGCGACCGTGGTCGAGGACGAGTGCGACGCCTACATCCACACCAGCGGGCACCACCAGTGGGACTCGGCTGCCACGTTCGGCGTCGTGTGCCAGCGCGGACTGCACGCCAGCCACCTCGACGGCTCGGAGCTGCGCTACAACGTCGAGGAGATCGAGCTGCCTGACCTGCTGGTCTGCAGGCAGGACGTGGCCGAGCGGATCATCGACGCCGTGGCCGGGTACCTCTAGGCCTCCAGCCCCCGGTAGCCGGCGAACCGCTCGGCGACCTGCTCCTCGCTGAGCCCGTAGTCGGCGAGCGTGTACCGGTGCGCGGGCGCCCGGTCGCCGGACAGGCTGCGCTCGTTCTCCGCCACCACGGCGGCCCGCACGTCCCCCGCCAACTCCGTGCCCGCGGCCGCGTACACCCGCTCCACCACGCCGGCGGGGTCGCGGAC
>DIAZ01000156.1:7117-8106 GCA_002415925.1 Dietzia sp. UBA5065
CTGCGAGGCGCCGATGTACTCCGGCGTGAATTCGGTCGACCAGTCGGCCGCGGTCCGGTGCGCGAGCGAGAACATGGACGCCATGGACCTGCGCGGATCGCGGTGCGTCTGCACCACCACGGCGTCGGGGTAGACCTCGAGCAGCGCGTCGAGCGCGAACAGGTGGCTGGGGTTCTTGAGCACCCAGCGCCGCCCGGGGTCGTGGGCCCCGATCAGCTGCAGGTTCCGCCTGTGCCGCCGGTACGCGGGCACCCAGTCCACGCCCTGCAGCCAGGCCGAGTACCCGTCGAGCCGGGCCAGGCACTCATACGAGACCGAGGTGAGCGACTGCCGCAGCAGCTGCCAGCACTCCTCGAGGTCGTCGGCGGAGATGTAGTGCACGCCGCCGTAGTCGGGGTTCTCGGACATGAAGCCGGCGTACAGGTCGCGCAGGCCCCGGTACGTGGGGTCATCCTCCCACCGCTCCCGGGGCGGCCGCGGCCCGGGGACCTCGGTGAGCCACAACTCGAGCCCCTGGTTGGCGGGGTCCGCGCCCAGGAGCCGGTGCAGCGCCGTGGTGCCGGTCCGGGGCAACCCGGTGACCACGACGGGCCGCTCGATCTCCACGCCGGCCTGCGCCGGGTCCGCGGCGAAGCCCGCCTGCGCGACGAGCCGCGCCACCAGCGCCCCCTTGAGCACGGAGCGCCAGTACTTGCTCCCGGCCGGGGTGAGGCCGGCGTCGGTGTGCAGGGAGTCGAGCAGGACGCCCAGCGCCTCTCGGTGCCGGTCCTCGCCGTCCGCGAAGTCCTCCAGCCCGACCGCGCGGGAGGCGCTGGCGTGGAGGTCATCCACGGTCCCGACGTGCACCCGGTCCGACTCGCTCACGACAGCCCCCGGCGCGCGAACGCCTCCTGGCGGGCGGCGATCCGCTCCCGCCACTGCTCCGGGGTCACCCGCTGCTCGGCGTACCCGGGCAACTCGGCCTCGAGCCGGTCGAACGGCATGACCCG
>DIAZ01000113.1:0-214 GCA_002415925.1 Dietzia sp. UBA5065
GCCGCCCTCACCAAGGCAAAGGCGGACCTCACCGACGGCCTCGCGCAACTCGCCGACGCCCGCACCCAGCTCGATACGGCCCGCGCCGACGTCATGGCCGCTCAAGTCGATCTCCAGGACACCCTCGCCAAGATGGCGGCTCTCAAGGCGGGCGTCCAACCGGCGTTCGCCGCAGCCCTGACGACCTACCTCGGCGAGATCGACGCCCGCGGCC
>DIAZ01000113.1:539-4319 GCA_002415925.1 Dietzia sp. UBA5065
GACGTTTAGCCTGGACGCATGTCGACCGCCTTGCCGTCCCCCATCCTCACCCTCGCCAACGGCACTCGCATGCCGCAGTTCGGGATCGGCACCTACAAGGTCGCGGACGCGGACGCCACGCAGCCCGTCCTGGACGCACTGGAGCTGGGGTATCGCCTGGTCGACACGGCCACCATGTACGGCAACGAGTTGGGCGTCGGTCGGGCGCTGGCCGCGAGCGGCCTCCCGCGCGGGGAGATCTTCGTCACCACGAAGCTCAACAACACCGACCATGACCCGGCGGTCGCCAGGGATGCCTTCGCCCGCAGCCTGGACGACCTGGGCCTCGATCGCGTGGACCTCTACCTGATCCATTGGCCGATGGCCAAGACCACCGACATGGCGGCGACCTGGCAGACCCTGATCGACCTGCTCGGCACCGGGCGCGTGGACGCCATTGGGGTCTCCAACTACACCGCCGACAACCTGCGGACGATCATCGCCGCCACCGGCATCGTGCCGGCCGTCAACCAGGTCGAGATCAACCCCTACTTCGCGCAAAACCCGTTGCGGGCGCTGCACGCCGAGCTCGGCATCGTGACGCAGGGGTGGTCCCCATTGGCGCGCGGCGCGGCCGTCAATGATCCGGTGATCCAGCAGATCGCGACCCGCCTCGGACGAACGCCGTCCCAGGTCGTCCTGCGTTGGCACCTGCAGCGCGGCGACGGCCTGATCCCGAAGTCGACCCACCGCGACCGCATCGCCGAGAACGCCCAGATCTTCAACTTCGAGCTACCGGACGCCGACATGGCCGCCATCTCAACCTTGGATGTCGGACGCCGTTCCGGCAGCGCCCCCGAAAACGTCGAACTCGGGAACCGCTGACCCCACGCCAATTCGCGCAGAATCCGAACCCGGTCTGCCCACGGTCGGGGTGAACCCTTGGCTGCCAAAGAGTGACGCCGGGGACCTTCACCAAACTGAATTCACTACATAGCGACGTTTCGACCCTTGAGTGTCGCTATGTTGCGTTTTGAGCCGGCGTGACTAGTATGACTAAGTGCCGCTTATCCACCTTGGCGTGAGCCATCGGACCGTGCGGAGCGCCGAGCTGGCAGCGTTAGCTGCACGGGCCGGGAGCCTGGCCACCAGGCTCCTTGATGCTCACCCCGGCGTCCGCGGAACCGTCCTTTTGGCTACCTGCAATCGCTTCGAGGTGTACGTCCAAGCGGAGGAATTCCACCCCGCCGTCGACGCCGTGCGGGCCGAGTTGAGCCTCATCGCCGGCCTGGAAGCCGCGGAGGTTGACGCCGCCTTGACGGTTCACGCCGGCGTCGGCGCGGTCGAGCATCTCTTCAAGGTCGCCTGCGGCTTGGATTCGATGGTCGTGGGCGAACACGAAATCGCTGGCCAGGTGCGTCAGGCCTTGGCCAACGCCGACGGCACGGCCAGCCCGTTGCTTCGACGGCTCTTTCAGGCGGCACTGACCACCTCGAAGGCCGTGGCGACCCAAACCACGTTGGGCCTCTCCGGGCGCTCGCTGGCCAGCGTCGGGCTCGACCTCATCGCCGAGCGCTACGGGGCTCTCGCTGGACGCCGGGTCGTCGTCCAGGGCACCGGAGCTTACGCTGGCGTCGTGGTGTCCGAACTGCTCAAGCGCGAGGCCACCGACATCCGCGTCCATTCGAGCGCCGGGCGGGCCGAGGCCTTCGCAGAGACCCACGATCCGGTCGCCCCGATCACGTCTGAGCGTGACCTGTTCGAGGCGCTGAACCAGGCCGATCTCGTCGTGTGCTGCTCGGGCACCGGGGCAGCTCCGCTCACTGCCGATCTACTGAGCGAGGCACGCATCGGACGCGAGACGCCCCTGGTGATCCTTGACCTCGCCGCCGCAGGCGACGTCGCCCCCGACGTGGCGCTGCTCCCCGAGGCCGATCTCATCGACCTGGACACGGTCGCCGAGCACACCCCCGCCGAGCAGGCCGAGGCCGTGGCCGCCGCGACGGACCTCGTCGACAAGGCCGTCGCGACTTTCCAGCACATCGAGGGCGGACGCCGGGCCGATCCGGCCGTCACCGCGATGCGTGCCCACGTTTCGCAGCTCATCGAGGCCGAGATCGCGGCAGCGGAGGCCCGCCACACCCCCGAGACAGCGGCGGCCGTGGCCCGCTCGCTCCGCCGGGTCAGCAACGCCCTGCTGCATACCCCCTCGGTGCGCGCGGCCGAGTTGGCCCGCACCGGCGGCCTGGAGGACTACACGAACGCCCTGCACGTTTTATTCGGTATCGACGTGGAGCCGTTGCGGTGATCCGCCTAGGCACGCGAGGCAGCCACCTCGCCCGCACTCAGTCTGGGCTCATCGCGGACGCCCTGGCCCCGTTCGGCCCCGTCGAACTGGTCATCATCCGCTCCGAGGGCGACGACACCACGATCCCGTTGGACGCCCCCGCCAGGCCCGGCGCGTTCGTGGCCACCCTGCAGGACGCCCTGCTGGCGAAGCGCGTCGACGTGGTCGTGCACAGCTTCAAGGATCTGCCGTCAGCTCCCCGCCCCGGCTTGATCGTGGCCGCGGTACCCGTTCGCGCCGACCCCCGGGACGTGCTGGTAGCCCGAGACGGACTCACCCTCGCCACACTGCCCGCCGGCGCCACCGTGGGAACGTCCTCGCCGCGGCGCGCCGCCGCCCTGCTGCGCGCCCGCCCGGACCTCACCATCGCTCCCCTGCGGGGCAACGTCGACACCCGGCTGCGGGCGGTCACCGAGGGGCGGCTCGACGCGATCGTCCTGGCCGCCGCCGGCCTGCAGCGCATCGGCCTCCTCTCGGACGCGATGACGCCGCTCTCGCCCGCCGTGATGCTGCCCGCCCCCGCCCAGGGCGCGTTGGCGTTGGAGTGCCGGGACGATGATCCGCTGGCGTCCCAGCTGGCCACCCTGGACGATCGGGAGGCGCGCCTGCGGGTCATCGCCGAGCGCACCGTGCTCGCCGAGATCGAGGCTGCGTGCACCACGGCCGTCGGCGCCCTGGCGACGCGCGACGGCAGGGCGCTCACACTCACCGCCGACCTCGCCGCCCATCGGGGCGTCGACTACGCCCGAGTGACCGACACCATCGCGCTGCCGACGGAGCCGCCCGAGGCCCTCGCCGCCGCCCGTTCGCTCGGCCGTCGCGTGGCCCAGGCCCTGCTCGCCGAGGCCCTATGAGGCGGCCGGTGTTGCTGGTCCGTCCGGACGGCAACGACGCGGACGCCGTCGCGTTCGCGGACGAAGGCGTCCCCGCCCTGGTCGACCCCTATCTGACGGTCACGCCCGTGTCGGACGCACGCGAAGCCAGCGCGCTCCTCGACGACCTCACCCTGGCGGGCAGCGGTGACTGGCTGCTGTTGACCTCGCCCCGCGCGTGGCCTTCGTGGTCCGCCCTCGTCGGTGAGGAAACGCTGGCCGCCGCCCTCACGCTCGCACGCGACCGCGGCCTGCGGGTGGCCGCCGTCGGACCCACGACCGCCGACTCGCTGGATCTCCCTCCCGACCTGGTCGGCAACTCTGGCGCGAAGGGGCTGCTCGCTGCCTTCGCTGTGCTTCCCGCGGGGCGAGCGCTTCTCCCCCATGGACGCCTCGCTCGCACCGAGGTGTCCGACGGGCTGCAGGCCATGGGCTGGGCGGTCCGGACGGCCGTCGTCTACAGCACCACGACCGTCACCCGCCGACCCGCCTCTGCTGGGGCGCTGGCTTCGGGCAACCTCGCGGGCGTCCTGCTGCGATCCCCGAGCGCCGTGACCGCCGTCGCGCAGTGGGCTTCGCTGC
>DIAZ01000186.1:0-348 GCA_002415925.1 Dietzia sp. UBA5065
CGCGCGCGGCGGCGGTACGTCCATGGCCGGAAACGCGATCGGCACCGGCCTGGTGCTGGACCTGTCCCGGCACCTGGACCGGGTCCTGGCGGTGGACGAGGCCGCCGGGACCGTCACCGCCGAGGCCGGCACCGTGCTCACCTCGCTGCGCGCGGCGGTCCACGAGTCCACCGACTCGCGACTGACCTTCGCCCCCGACCCCTCCAGCCAGTCCCGGGCCTGCCTGGGCGGGGCGATCGGCAACGACGCCTGCGGAAACCACTCGGTGCGCCACGGGCGGACGTCCGACCACGTCGAGGCCCTCCGCCTGGTCACCGCCGACGGCCTGCGCCTCACCGCCACCCGGAC
>DIAZ01000186.1:502-3538 GCA_002415925.1 Dietzia sp. UBA5065
CCGCCGCCGCGCGCGCCGGGCACCTCACCGCGCAGCTGCGCGACCTCGCCTCCGACCACCTGGCCGCGATCCGGACCGAGCTCGGGCGCCTCCCCCGCCAGGTCTCCGGCTACCACCTCCGGCACCTGCTGCCCGAGGAGGGCTTCGACGTCGCCCGCTCGCTCGTCGGCTCGGAGGGCACCTGCGCGATCGTCGCCGCCGCGACCATGCGGATCGTCCCCCGCGCCGAGCGGACCGGGCTCCTGGTGGTGGGGTACGCCGACGTCGTGGACGCCGCCCGGGACGTCCCCGCGATCCTGCGGTACGGCCCCACGGCGGTCGAGGGGATCGACGAGGTGATCGTGGCGACCATGCGGGAGCGCCGCGGCGCGGACGCGGTCGCCGACCTGCCCGCCGGGCGGGCGTGGCTCTTCGTGGAGCTCGACGGCCCCGACGACCGGGTGGCCGAGCTGGGGGACGGGCTGGTCCGCGGCGGCCACGCGCTCGAGGCGCTCGTCGTGGCCGACCCCGCCGCCCGCGCCGACCTGTGGCGGGTGCGCGAGGACGGAGCCGGGCTCAGCTCGCGGCTCACCGACCCCGCCACCGGCGCGACCATCGAGTCATGGCCGGGCTGGGAGGACTCGGCGGTGCCGCCCGGGCGCCTGGCGGACTACCTCGCGGAGTTCCGGGACCTGCTCGGCCTGCACGGACTCACCGGCGTGATGTACGGGCACTTCGGCGCCGGCTGCATGCACATCCGCATCTCGTTCGACCTGCGCAGCGAGGACGGCCGGGCCGTGTTCCGCGCCTTCTGCACCGACGCCGCCCACCTCGCGGTGCGCCACGGGGGCTCGCTGTCCGGCGAGCACGGGGACGGCCGCGCCCGCTCCGAGCTCCTGCCGATCATGTACACGCCGGAGATGCTCGGCGCGTTCGAGCGCTTCGCCAGGGCCTGGGACCCGGCCGGGATCCTCGCTCCCGGCGGGATGACGGCCACCCGGCCCTTGGACGCCGACCTCGCGCTGGCCGGGGTCCCCGACCGCCGCGCCCCGCGCGACCTCGGCCTGCTCACGTCCCCGGACGGCGCCCACCCGGTCCAGGCCTGCATCGGGGTGGGCCGCTGCCGCACCTCCACCGGCGGCGTGATGTGCCCGTCCTTCCGCGCCACCGGCGACGAGAAGGACTCCACCCGCGGCCGCGCCCGCGTCCTCCAGGAGGTGGTCCGCGGCACGCTGCCGATCGACGACCCGGCGGTCGAGGACTCGCTCGCGCTGTGCCTGGCGTGCAGGGCGTGCTCCTCGGACTGCCCGACCGGCGTCGACATGGCCGCCTTCAAGTCCGAGGCCCTGCACCTCCGCTACAGGCGTCGAGTCCGCCCCCGGGCCCACTACTCCCTCGGCCTGCTCCCGCTGTGGCTGCGCGGGACCGCGCGGGCCGCCGGGCCCCTCAACGCCGCGCTCGGCACCCGGGCGGGCCGCGCCGCCGCGCGACTGGGCGGCATTACCGCGGAGCGCGCCCTGCCCCGCTTCACCTCCGCCCGCGCGCTGCGCGACGAGCTGGCCCGCGTGCCCGCCGGCGTGTGGACCGTCCGCGAACCGCCGCCGGGGCGGACCTCCGCCGAGGTCGTGCTGTTCCTCGACTCGTTCACCCGCGGGCTGCGGCCCGCCGTCGCCGGCGCCGCCGCCCGCGTCCTCGGCGGCGCGCACGCCTCGGTGGCCTGCAGCGCCGGCCACTGCTGCGGCCTGACCCACGTCACCACCGGCCGGCTGGACGCGGCCCGCCGCACCATGAGCCGGACCGCCCGGCACCTCGACGCCATCCGCGGGCCGGGCGGGCAGGAGGTCCCCGTCGTCGTCGTCGAACCCTCCTGCGCCGCCACCCTCCGCGAGGACCTCCCCCGGCTCCTGCGCGACAGTCCGGACGCGGCGGCCGCGCGCCGCGTGGCCGCCCGCGTCCGCTCCGCCGCCGACCACGTGGGCCGACTCGCCGCCGAGGGCCGCGCCCCCGCGTGGCCCGGCGGGCACGCCCCGGACCGGGTGACCGTCCAGACCCACTGCCACGAGTACGCGACCTTCGGCAACCGCGTCCAGCGCGCGACCCTCACCGCGCTGGGCGTGGGCTCGGTCCGCGAGGCCACCGGCTGCTGCGGCGTCGCCGGCGACTTCGGGTTCACCGCCGGCCACGAGGCCGTCACCGCCGCGATCGCCGAGCAGTCCCTGGCCCCCGCCCTGCGCGCCGACCCCGACGCGCCCGTCCTCACCGACGGGGTCTCGTGCGCCACCCAGGTCGAGCACCTGGGCCGCACCGGCCACCACCTGTTCGAGCTCCTCGACCCGGACCCCGCCCCGTCACCCGCCAGGAGGCACACATGACCCGAACCGCAGCCGACATCATCGCCGACCTCGGCACCGGCGTGCACATCGACGGCCGGTGGCGCGACGCCGCCTCGGGCGCCACGTTCGAGGTGCACAACCCGGCCACCGGGGAGGTCGTGGCGACCGTTGCCGACGGCGGACCCGACGACGCGGCCGCCGCGATCGAGGCCGCCGGGCGGACCCAGGCCTCGTGGGGAGCCGTCCCCGCGCGCGAGCGGGCCGAGATCCTGCGGCGAGCGTACGAGCTGCTCATCGAGCGCGCCGACGAGCTCGCGCTGATCATGACCACCGAGATGGGCAAGCCGCTGGCCGAGGCGCGCGGCGAGGTGGCCTACGGCGCCGAGTTCCTCCGCTGGTTCTCCGAGGAGGCCTGCCGCATCCGCGGCGACGCCCGCCGCTCCCCCGACGGCAACACCCGGCTGCTGGTGACCTCCGAGCCGGTGGGGCCGTGCATCCTCGTCACCCCGTGGAACTTCCCGCTGGCCATGGCCACCCGCAAGATCGGCCCCGCGGTCGCCGCCGGCTGCACGATGGTGTTCAAGCCCGCCGAGCTCACCCCGCTGACCTCGCTGTACCTGGTGGACCTGCTGCGCGAGGCCGGGCTTCCCGCCGGCGTCCTCAACGTGGTGTGCACGACCTCCCCCGGTGGCGTGGTGGAGCCGTGGATCGACTCGGGGATCGC
>DIAZ01000186.1:3855-4027 GCA_002415925.1 Dietzia sp. UBA5065
TCGAGGAGAAGGCCGTGGACAAGGTCGCGGACCTGGTCGACGACGCGGTGGCGCGCGGCGCCGAGGTGCTGTGCGGCGGCTCGCGCGGCGAGGGGCCCGGGTTCTTCTACCCGCCCACCGTGCTGACCGGGGTGTCCGCGGACGCCGAGCTGATGTCCACCGAGATCTTCGG
>DIAZ01000186.1:4264-9493 GCA_002415925.1 Dietzia sp. UBA5065
GTGGTCTCCAACCCGGCGGCGCCGTTCGGCGGGATCAAGCAGTCGGGGCTGGGCCGCGAGGGCGGGCTGACGGGGATCGAGGAGTTCCTGGAGACCAAGCTCGTGGCGATCCCCGTCCGCTGACCGGCCCGCCGCCGGTTCACCCGGTGCGCAACCGGCCCGCCAGCCGGTGCCGTTCGCCCTCCGTGAGCCCGCCCCACACGCCGTACAGCTCGCGGTTGACCATCGCGTGGGTGCGGCACTCCGCGAGCACCGGGCACCGCTCGCACAGCTCCTTGGCGGCCGACTCCTTGCGCCGGCGCAGCCCCTTGGGCTCGTCCTCGGCGTTGTAGAACAGGTCCGGGACGTCCTGACACTCGCCCCGGTCGGCCCACGCCCACTGCTCGTCGATCCTGGTCGGTTCACTCCACTGCATGGTCCTCCCACCGTCCCCTCCAGCCTCGATCACCGGGCGGGCGCGCGGCACACCCCCAGGGGTGGGAGGGCCCGGGGATCGGGGTGACCTGGCACACGTCGCGGGCCACCTCACCCCACCGGGGCGGGCCGCCGCCTTCTACGCTTAGCGACATGACCACCGACCCCGGCCTCGCCCCGGCCCTGCGCCGCGCGGCGCAGGCCCCCATCCTCGTGATCGCGTGCGACTACGACGGCACCCTCGCGCCGTTCGTCGACGACCCCACCCGCGCCATCCCGGCCCCCGGCGCCATCGAGGCGCTGGTGCGCCTCGCCGGGCTGCCCCGCACCACGGTCGCCCTGCTGTCCGGCCGCAACCGCGCCGCGCTGGCCCGGGTGAGCGGCGCCGGGGCGCCGGTGGTCCTGGTGGGGAGCCACGGGTCGGAGTGGGAGGGCGGGTTCGCCACCCCCCTCGACGACGACGAGGTGGCGCTGCTCGCCCGGGTGGGTTCCCGACTCGGGGAGATCGCCTCGCGCACCCCCGGGGCGCACGTCGAATCCAAGCCCACGGCCGCCGTGCTGCACGTCCGCCCGGTCGAGGACCCCGCCCTGCGCGAGCGGGCGATGGCCGAGGCCATGGCCGGGCCCGCCGCGCTCGACGGCGTGTTTGTGACCGAGGGCAAGAACGTCGTGGAGATCGCGGTCCGCGAGGCGAGCAAGGGCGCGGCCATCGAGACGCTGGTCGAGCGGGCCGGGGCGGACCTCGCCGTGTTCATCGGCGACGACGTGACCGACGAGCGCGGCTTCGCCCGCCTGCGGGACGGGGACATCGGCATCAAGGTCGGCGACGGCCCGACCCTCGCGCGGCATCGCGTGGCCGACATCGACGCGGTGGTCGGCCTGCTCGGGGAGCTCGCCGAGCTGCGTTCCTGACACGCGGGGTTCCTGACACGCGGGCCACCCGGATTCGCCCCCGGGGGAGGCCGCCGCTCTACACTTAACGACAACGGTTCCCATTACTACGAGAGCGGTGCCCGATGTCGTCGTCCCCCCTCCCCCGCCCCCCTCGCCTGGCCAGGGTTGGCGCCCTCGCCGTGGCCGGCCTCGTCGGCGCGGCAGTCCTCACCGCCTGCGGGTCCACCGGCGGCGGCGGCTCCGCCTCGGACGGGCCGACCGTCGTGGCCTCCACCACCGTCTACGCCGACATCGCCCGGCGGGTGGCCGGCGGCAACGCGACCGTGGAGGCCGTGATCTCCGACCCGACCGCCGACCCCCACTCGTACGAGGCGAGCCCCGCCGACGCCGCCGCCGTCACCACCGCCGACCTGGTGGTCTACAACGGGGCGGGCTACGACGCCTTTGTCGACCGCGCGCTCGACACCGCCGGTGACGTCCCCGTGGTCCGCGCTGTGGACGAGTTCGCGGCCGCCACCGGCGCCACCGTGGCCGACCACGCCGGCGGGCACGCCGACGCCGACGGCGGGCACGCGGACGAGGCGGGGACCAACGAGCACGTGTGGTTCAGCCTGCCCACCGCCGCCGCGGTGGCCGAGCGGATCGCCGGGGAACTGGCGGGGATCGACCCCGGGCACGCCCAGGAGTACCGGGACAACGCCCGCGACTTCACCGACGCCCTGACCCCGCTCGAGGACCGCCTCGACCAGATCCACGACCGCGGGCGCTTCCGGTACGCCCAGACCGAGCGGGTCGCCGCCCACCTCTTCGACGCCGCCCACCTGGAGGACCTGACGCCCCGCGGGTTCCTGTCCTCGGTCGAGGACGACACGGACCCGTCCGCGGCCGACCTCGCCGCCATGCTCGACCTGGTGTCCGAGGGACGGGTCGCCTTCCTGGCGTTCAACACCCAGACCGTGACGCCCGTCACCTCCCGCGTCCGCGACGCGGCCGAGGAGGCCGACCTCGTCGTCGTCGATCTCACCGAGACCCTCCCCGAGGGCTCCGACTACGTCACCTGGATGACCGGCATCGTCGACTCCCTGTCCTCCGCCCTCGCCGGCGCGACCCCGGCGGCCGACGGTGGGCACTGACCCGGTGGGCACCGACCCGGTGGGCTCCCACGTCCGGGGCGCGCCCGGGCCGGGGCCCGTCGTCTCGCTGGAGTCGGTGACGGTCTCGCGCGGGGGCCGCACCCTCGTCCGCGACCTCGACCTCGAGGTGGCGCCCGGCGAGTTCATCGCGATCCTCGGGCCCAACGGCGCGGGCAAGACCACCCTGCTCAAGGTGCTGCTCGGCGAGCTGGAACCCGACTCCGGCACCGTGCTCGTCGACGGCCGCGCCCCCGGGCACCGCGGCACCCACCTGGGGTACGTGCCCCAGCAGAAATCGTTCGACCCGGGCATCACCCTGCGCGGGCGGGACCTGGTGGGGCTCGGGATCGACGGCACGCGCTGGGGTCCGGGGTGGCCGTCCCGGCGCGGGGGGAAGCGGCGGGTCGTCGACGACGCGCTCGCCCGCCTCGGGGCCGGACCGCTGGCGGACAAGCCGCTCGGCCGCATGTCCGGCGGGGAGCAACAGCGCGTCCGGGTGGCCCAGGCCATCGCCTGCGACCCCTGCGTCATGCTCTGCGACGAACCCCTGCTCAGCCTGGACCTGACCGGCCAGCGGACCGTCGCCTCCGTGCTCGACCACCGGCGGCGGGATCACGGCACCGCCGTCCTGTTCGTCACCCACGAGATCAACCCGGTCCTGCCGATGGTCGACCGGATCGTCTATCTGGTCGACGGTCGCCACCGCATCGGCACCCCCGACGAGGTGTTCACCACCGAGGTCATGTCCGACCTCTACTCCTCCCCCGTCGAGGTGCTGCGGGTGCGCGGCCAGATCGTCGTGGTGGGCGACACCCAGCACCTCAGCGCCGAGCCCTGGACCACCGGCCACCACCACGACCACGGAGCGCACTGATGAACCGCCTTCTGGAGATCGTCGGATCGATCGCCGACACCGAGGTGACGGCGACCCTCCTGCGACAGGACTTCGTGCTGTACGGGCTGGCGGCGATCGCCCTGCTCGGGCTAATCGCGGGCGCGATCGGCCCGTTCATCGTGATGCGGCAGATGTCGTTCTCCGTGCACGGGGCCAGCGAGCTCGCCCTCACCGGCGCCGCCGCCGCGCTGCTCTTCGGGATGAACCTGGGCCTGGGCGCGATCCTCGGCTCAGTGGTGGCCGCCCTGATGTTCGGGCTGATGGGCTCCCGCGCCTCCCAACGCGACAGCTCGATCGGCGTGGTGCTGGCGTTCGGGCTCGGCCTGGCCGTGCTGTTCATCCACCTCTACCCCGGCCGGTCCGGCACCAGCTTCTCCCTGCTCACCGGGCAGATCGTGGGGGTGTCCGAACACGGCCTGGTGCAGATGGCGGTGGTCGCGGCGATCATCTGCGTCTCGCTGATCGCGCTCTACCGGCCGCTCGTGTTCTCCTCCGCGGACCCCGAGGTGGCCGAGGCCCGGGGGGTTCCGGTGCGGGCGATCAACATGGTCTTCGCGGTCCTGGTCGGACTGGCGGCCGCGCAGGCCGTGCAGGTGGTGGGCGCGCTGCTCGTGCTCTCGCTGCTCATCACCCCCGCCGCCGCGGCCGCCGCGGTGACCTCCAGCCCCGGCCGGGCGATCGCGCTGACCATCCTCTTCGCCGAGGTCGCGGCGGTCGGCGGGATGCTGCTCTCGCTCGCGCCCGGGGTGCCGGTCTCGGTGTTCGTCACCACCATCTCGTTCGTCATCTACCTGGCGTGCCGGGCGGTCGCGGCGGCGCGGCGCTGACCCGCCACGCCGCGGCCGGATACCCGTGGGCGGACGCGCATGACTACCGTCTGAGGCGTGCCCACCGACCGCGATGACCCCGCCGGACCCGAAGCCGGGGCGATCCGCGCCGCGTTCCCGACACTGACCTGGGAGTCGGCGCATCGCATCGACGAGGGCTGGGACCACGTGGTGCTGATGTGCCACGGGTGCGGCGGCGCCGACGCGCTCGGCCACCCCGACCTGGTGTTCCGCTTCCCCACCGACGAGCAGGCGCTGGCGCAGCTCCCCGCGGAGATCGCGGTCCTGGACCACGTGGCCGACCGGGTGGCGGCGTCGGTCCCGCGGTACACCCACGTGCCCGACGGCGCGGGGTTCGCCGGTTACCCCCTGGTCCGCGGGGACCGACTCACCCCCGAGTTGCTCCGCGGCCTGTCACCGACGGAGACGACGACCGTGGCCGCGCAACTCGGCGCGCTGCTGGCGGCGCTGCACGTCATGGACACCTCCTCGCCGCCACTGGATCGGGTTCCGCACTCCTATCAACCCGAGAACCTGGACTTCGTGCGCGGGATCGTCGAGAACGACCTCCCGGCGCGGTTCTCCGACGACGAGATGCGCGCGGCGCGCGGGATCTGCGACGAGGTCGCGGCGCTCCAGTCCACCCTGCTCCCGCGGGTGTTCCTGCACAACGACGTCCACACCCGCCACCTGCACTGGGACCACTCGCCGGGCGCGGGCCCGGGGAGGTTGGGGCTCATCGACTTCACCGACATGTGCCTCGGCGACCCGGCCGTCGACTTCGCCGAACTGTACGAGTACGGGCCCCGGTTCGTCGACCGGGTCCTCGCGCACTACGTCGGCAGGATCGACCCGACCTTCCTCGACCGGGCGTGGACCTACCAGCGGTTCGCCGGCCTCTACGCGATCACCGGGCACCTGTACTACGGCGAGGAGACGTGGGACCACGCGCGGGCGACGTTCGACCGCTGCCGGTCGGCCCGCCGCCCGCGGGCCTGAGCCCGGGCCTCCCCCGGCCCGCCGGCGTGCGCTGGCCCTTCGGGGCTTGCGCTGGCTCTTCGGCTTG
>DIAZ01000186.1:9748-22373 GCA_002415925.1 Dietzia sp. UBA5065
CAAGGGGGCAGCGCAAGTCCGGTCATAGGGGCAGCGCAAGTCGGGAGGAGGGGGCCGGGCGCGGCCGACGGCTAACCGAGGGCCCGCCGCTGGCGCGAGAACTCCGAGAGCACCACACCGGCCGCGACGGAGGCGTTGAGACTCTCCACGCCGCCGGAGATCGGGATCGACAGGATCGTGTCGCAATTCTCGCGCACCAGCCGGGACAGCCCCTTGCCCTCGGAGCCCACCACCACGACCGTGGGGCCGGTGCCGTCGTAGTGGTCCAGGGTGGTGTCCCCGTCGGCGTCGAGGCCCACGAGCTGCACCCCGGCCTTGGCCCAGTCGAGCAGCGTGCGGTTGAGATTGGTGGCCCGGGCCACCGGCAGCCGCGCGGCGGCACCGGCGGAGGCCCGCCACGCCACCGCCGTGATGGACGCGCTGCGGCGCTCGGGGATGAGGACGCCGTGTCCGCCGAACGCGGCGGTCGACCGGATCACCGCCCCGAGGTTGCGGGTGTCCGTGATGTTGTCCAGGGCCACGAGCAGCGCGGGCCGCGACGACCCCATGGCCATGTCGAGCAGGTCCTTGGGGTCCGTGTACTGGTACGGCGGCACCTGGAGCCCGATCCCCTGGTGCATGCCGTTCGAGACCATGCGGTCGAGATCGGTGCGCGGCACCTCGAGGATCGAGATCCCCTTGTCCGCGGCCAGGTGGACGGCCTCGGTCAGCCGCTCGTCGGCCTCCGACCCGATCGCCACGTACAGCGCGGTCGCCGGCACGCCGGCCCGGAGGCATTCCACCACCGGGTTGCGGCCCACCACGTACTCGGGCCCGTCGGCCTGCTTCTCCGCGTAGCGGCGGCGCTGCTGCGTGGTCTCCGCCTTGCGCGAGGCGGCCTTGGCCTTGCGGTGGGCCGAATGGTAGGTCCGGTCCTCCGCCTTGGGGGTGGCACCGCGCGCCTCGAGTCCCCGCCGTCGCTGGCCGCCGGACCCGACGACCTGGCCCTTCTTGGTGCCGGATTTGCGGATCGCCCCGCGTCGGCTCGAATTGCCCGCCATGTCAGTCCTTCCGGTTGGCGAGCGACCACTTCTGGCCGTCCGCGGTATCGGCCACCTCGATGCCGGCGGCGACCAGGCGGTCCCGGATGGCATCTGAGGTGGCGAAGTCCTTGGTCGAGCGCGCGGTGTCGCGCGCCTCGAGTTCTGCGCGCACGAGCAGGTCGAGCGCGGTCATCGCGGCGTCGTCCCCGCCGCCGGTGGCCCAGTGGGGGTCGAGCGGGTCCACGCCCAGCACCGCGGCCATCGCCCGGACGGCCGACGCGGCGGCGAGCGCCGCCTCGAGGTCCCCGGACGCCAGGGCGGTGTTGCCCGCGCGCACCGAGCCGTGGATCTCCGCCAGGGCGGCGGGGACCCCGAGGTCGTCGTCCATCGCGGCGGCGAAGCCGGGGGTCCACGTCCCCACCGGCACCTCCGCACCCGCCTCGCCCACCCGCCGCACGAACGCCTCGATCCGCCGGTACCCGGCGGCGGCCTCCTGCAGCGCTTCCGGCGAGTACTCCAGCATCGACCGGTAGTGGGCGCTGCCGAGGTAGTAGCGCAGCTCGACCGGCCGGACGGAGGTGAGGATGTTGGGAACGCTGAGCACGTTGCCCAGCGATTTGCTCATCTTCTCGCCGGCCATGGTGACCCAGCCGTTGTGGAGCCAGTATCTGGCGAAGCGGTCGCCGGCGGCGTGGGACTGCGCCGCCTCGTTCTCATGGTGCGGGAACTGCAGGTCCAGTCCGCCCCCGTGGATGTCGAACGTCCCGCCGAGATACCAGGTGGCCATGGCCGAGCACTCGAGGTGCCAGCCGGGCCGGCCGTCGCCCCACGGCGTGGGCCAGCTCGGCTCGCCGGGCTTGGCGGCCTTCCACAGGGCGAAGTCGCGCGGATCGCGCTTGCCGCGCAGGTCCACGCCCTCCCCCTGGTCCACCTCGTCCAGCCGGTGGCCGGACAGGTGACCGTAGTCGCCCTCGGGCGCCGCGGACCACGCCGCCACGTCGAAGTACACGCTGCCCTCGGCGGGGTAGGCGAAGCCGCGCTCGATGAGCCGCTCCATGTAGTCGATCATCTGGGTGACGTGTCCGGTCGCCCGCGGTTCGGTGGACGGCGGCAGCACGCCGAGGGCGTCGTAGGCCCGGGTGAACTCGCGCTCGTGGGTGGCGACCCACTCCCACCACGGCCGCCCGTTCTCGGCGGCCTTGGTGAGGATCTTGTCGTCGATGTCGGTGACGTTGCGCACGAACGCCACGTCGTAGCCGCGTCCGAGCAGCCAGCGGCGCAGGACGTCAAAGGCGACGCCGGAGCGGACGTGCCCGATGTGCGGGACCGACTGCGGGGTGGCCCCGCACAGGTAGACGGACGCGTGCCCCTCCCGGACAGGGCTGAACTCCCGGAGGGAGCGGGTGGCGGTGTCGTACAGATGGAGCGTCACGGATGCCGAGTCTACCGGTACCGGCCGGTCAGGCCCGGTACACCAGGGCCGTCGCCACCGCGGAGACCCCTTCGCCGCGGCCGGTGAAGCCCATGCCGTCGGTCGTGGTGGCCGAGACGGAGACCGGGGCCCCGAGGATCTCGGACAGCGTCCGCTCGGCCTCGGCCCGACGAGGCCCCATCTTGGGGCGGTTGCCCACCATCTGCACGGCGGCATTGCCGACCGCCCACCCGTGGGCGGCGAGTTCGGCCACGGCCTCGCGGAGCAGGCGCTCCCCCGAGACGTCGTCGTACTCGCTGCGGCCCGTGCCGACCAGCGACCCGAGGTCGCCGAGACCCGCCGCGGACAGGAGCGCGTCGACCAGCGAGTGGGCCACCACGTCCCCGTCGGAGTGCCCCTCGCAGCCGTGGTCGTCCGGGAAGTGCAGGCCCGCCATCATGCACCGCTTCCCGGGTTGCACCTGGTGGGCGTCGGTGCCGATGCCCACGCGGGGGACGACTGGTCCGGTCACGGATCCTCCTGGGTCGGTCGACGGGTCGGTCGCCAGCTCGGTCAGCGCGCGGTCGTGGTCCGCGGCCGTGGTGATCTTGAACGCCAGCGGGTGCCCGTCGACCGTCGCGACCCGCCGCCCGAGCCGCTCGACCAGCCCGGCGTCGTCGGTGGCCACGTCCCCGGCCGCGTCGTAGGCGGCCAGGAGCACGGCGGGCGCGAAACCCTGCGGCGTCTGGACGGCCCGCAGCGCCGCGCGATCCGGCGTGCCCACCACGTGCCCGGCGGGGTCGACCTCCTTGACGGTGTCGACCACGGGGAGCACGGGAACCACCGCGGGCTCGCCCGACCGGACGGCCCCGACCACGCGCCGGATCGGAGCGGCCGGGGTGAGGCACCGCGCCGCGTCGTGCACCAGGAGCACGTCGTAGACCGCCGCGTCCGATCCCCCGCGGGTCGCGGCCAGCGCCGCGAGCCCGTTGCGGACCGAGTCGGTGCGTTCCGCCCCGCCCGTGGTGACGACGACGAGGTGGTCCCCCGACCGCAACGGGGCCAGCACCCGCTCCGCCTCCGGGACGCGGTCGTCGGGGACCACCGCCACGACGTCGTCCA
Source organism: Dietzia sp. UBA5065 (assembly GCA_002415925.1). Lineage (GTDB taxonomy): Bacteria > Actinomycetota > Actinomycetes > Mycobacteriales > Mycobacteriaceae > Dietzia. The sequence continues at coordinate 13,304 of DIAZ01000186.1, forward strand.
CGACCCCGGAGTCCAGCAGACCGGCGACGGCCCGCTCGAGCATGGTGCGGCCGTCCACCTCGACGAAGGCCTTGGGGATGCCCGCGCCCAACCGGACCCCCGACCCCGCCGCGGGAACGACGGCGGCCACCCTGCCCGGTGGGGCTGGGTGGCCACTGACGTCGTGCTGCGTCACTCGGCGAATCGCGTCAGGCCGGTGCGGCCGCGGAGGCCAGGACCTGCTCGAGGAGGTCGTCCGCGCGGTGCTCGTCCGCCCGGTCGGCCAGGGCGAGCTCGCCCACCAGGACCTGGCGGGCCTTGGCGAGCATGCGCTTCTCGCCGGCGGACAGGCCGCGGTCGAGATCGCGCCGCCAGAGGTCGCGGACGACCTCCGCGACCTTGTTCACGTCGCCCGACGCCAACTTCTCGCCGTTCGCCTTGTACCGGCGGGACCAGTTGGTGGGCTCCTCCGCGTGCTCGGTGCGCAGGACCTCGAAGACCTTGTCGAGCCCCGCCTCGTCGACCACGTCGCGAACGCCCACGTACTCGGCGTTCTCGGCCGGGACCCGGACCGTGAGATCGCCCTGTGAAACCTTGAGGACGAGGTATTCCTTCTCGGTGCCCTTGACCGTCCGCATTTCGATCGCCTGGATTTGCGCGGCGCCGTGATGCGGGTAGACGACAGTGTCGCCGACCTTGAACTCCATGAGTGGCTTTCCCCTTTCGACTGCGCCATCTTAGCACGCCCTCAGCCCAGCGGTTTTCTGTTTGCGCAGGTCAGCAACCTGCGAGGCCGGGGCGGGAAATCCGGGGGGAGTCAGGAGTCCACTCCGGCGCCGGTCAGGACCGGCGGTGGACTACGATGAGACCGGCCTGAGAACGACCATCCCCACGAGGAGCCTGACGTGACTTCACCCAACACCGGCCTGCGCCGCACCGCGCTCGTAGTCCTGGCCGTGGGCGCCGCCCTCGGCGCGTCGGCGTGCAGTGCCGGCCAGGTCTCCCAGACGGCCGGCCAGGTCGCCGCGGTGGACGGCGGACGCGGCACCGCGGGGGATCTCACGGTCAACGACCTCGTGGTGGTCGTCCCCGAGTCGGGCGAGGCCCGGCTGGGCTTCGCGGCCTCCTTCACCGGCTCCGGCCTCGGCGACTCCGTCTCGCTCGACCGGGTCGAGATCGGCGGGGTCGAGGCCCGGGTCGGCCAGTCCGAGCCGCTCCAGCGCGGGTGCTCCCTGATCGTGTCCGCGGCCGCGGACGCGACCCCGGTGCCCCGCACGGACGACATCTGCGTCGAGCGGACCACCGCCACCCTGCCCGCCGGCGACGATCTCAACGTGGGCAACTCGCTCCCCGCCACCCTGACCTTCTCCAACGGCGACCGGATCGAGGCCCGAGCCGGTGTGATCGCCGAGGTCCCGGCCAGCGACGAGTACACCCGTCCGGTCGAGACCCACGCCGAGGGACACTGAGACGTCCGCCCTCTCCGCCCGCGCGGCTGACGGATCACCCGTCGACGCCGCCCTGCGCGCCGTCCTCAGACGACTCGCCCCGGGCACGCCGCTCCGTGACGCACTGGACCGTATCCGCCGCAGCGGGACGGGCGGCCTCGTCGTGCTCGGGGACGATCCGTCCGTCCAGGCCATCTGCGACGGCGGCGTGGCACTGGACGTCGAGTTCACCCCCGCCCGGCTCCGCGAACTGAGCAAGATGGACGGCGCCGTGGTCCTGTCCACGGACGGTCGACGCATCACCCACGCCAACGTCCACCTGGTGCCCGATCCCACCCTGCCCGCGGTGGAGACCGGGACTCGGCACCGCGCGGCCGAAAGAACGGCCCTGCACACCGGGGTCCCGGCGATCGCGGTCTCCGCCTCCATGACCACCGTCACCGTCTACGCGGGCGGACAGGCCCGCGTCCTCGCCGACCCGGTCGTGTTGCTGGCCCGCGCCGACCAGACCGTCGCGACCATGGAGCGCCACGGTGCCCGCACCGCCCGCGCCCGCGCCCGACTCGACCGCGCGGAGATCGGCGGCTACGCCTCCGTCCGTGACGTGGTGACCATGGCCCAGCGGCTGGTCCGGCTCGGGCGGATGGGAACCGAGCTCACCGAGCTGACCGTGGAGATGGGCGAGTACGGACGGCAGACCACTCTCCAGCTCGAGGAGCTGCTGGCGGACACCCCGGACGAGCTGTGGGGCCTCGTCGCCGACCACCTGGCCCTGGACCCCTCGGACACCGCCGGGGTTCCCACCTCCGACCAGGTGGCCCTCGGGCTCGAGCGCCTGGCCGCGCTGACCGACGCCGACCTGCTGCTCCCCGGCCCGGTCGCGCGCTGCCTGGGCCTGCCCGCGGAGCCCGAGGACCTCGACGAGCACGTCACCTCGCGCGGGTACCGCATGCTCGCGCACATCCCCAGGCTCAGGCCGGTGCAGATCACCGCGCTGGTCGAGCGGTTCGGCTCGGTCCCGGCGCTGCTGGCCGCGGAGCAGACCGACTTCGCGGACGTGGAGGGCGTGGGATCCCTGTGGGCGCGACACGTGCGCCAGTGGCTCACCAGCCTCGGGTCGGGCTAGCCGGACCGGGCCGGGCGGGACCGATCAGGGGCGCTCGATCACGTTGAAGGTCGCGGCCGGGCTGAAGACGTTCCCGACCAGCGCGTACACCTGGTAGGCGCCCACCTCGACCGGCGTGCGATCCGCCTCGGCACACGCGCCCTCGGCGGAGCGGCGGCCGGTCCAGTCGATCTGGCGGGGCTCCGGCACGCCGGGGCGCAACTCGACCTCGTCCTGGTCCCGGGGGGTGGTGCAGTCGATGCTCGACCACACCTTGACGTTGGTGTCGAGGCGGTAGACCTCGAAGGACAGCGGCGCCTCCGCCAGGTCCCTGTCGCAGGTCGTGTCCGAGTTGTTGAGGATGTTGGCGTAGATGCGGACGTCCTCGCCCACGGGCACGTTGGGTTCGGCCGACCAGACCGACAGGCTCAGGTCCCCGTCCGCGCACCGGCCCCGCGAGGCCCCGCCGTCCTCGGGGGCGGAGGTCCGGTCGGTGGTGGTCTCCGAGGTCCCGGCGGCCGCGGACGAGTCGACGTCGCCGCCCCCCGCCGTCTCCTGGGTGTCGGTGCCGGTGTCCCTCGAGGCCAGGAACAGTGCCAGCACCACGGCCACAGCGGCGACGGCCGCGATCGCCACGGCGGCGACGCGGCGACGCACATAGACTTCGCGAGGTAGGGAGCCCTTGGGTTCGTGCACGGGGCCACTCTAGGGCCGGGGCCGCGCCGGGTCGGGGCCCCCTCGCGGCGTGTCCCCCGACCAGGCCCCCTTCCCGTGCGCGGACGCTAGACGGCGACCATCTCCTCGCCCGGGCCGTGCGGGGTGTCGTGGACGTCGCCCACCACGCTGCGCAGGTACGCGTGCCCGTCCGAGAGCTTGTACGTCACCCCGACGATGGCCAGCCGGCCGTCCTCGATCCGCTCGCTGATGATCTTGGACCGCTGCTCCAGCAGCTCGCCGGTCTCCAGCACGTGGCGCGCCTCGTAGTCGTCGATGCTGCTGAGTCCCTCGCGTCGGCCGTTGAGGATCGACGGCGACACCTTCTCCACCACGTCGCGCAGGAACCCCGGCGGGATCTCGCCGGTGTTCAACGCGTCGACGGTGGCCTTGACCGCGCCGCAGCTGTCGTGACCGAGCACCACGATGAGCGGCGTGTCCAGCACGTGGACCGCGTACTCGATCGACCCGAGCACGGCCGTGTCGATGATGTGGCCGGCGGTGCGGATGACGAAGAGGTCGCCGAGCCCCTGGTCGAAGATGATCTCGGCCGCCACTCGCGAGTCCGAACACCCGAAGAGGACGGCCTTGGGGTGCTGCGCGGCGACGAGCTGCGCCCGACGCTCGGTATTCTGGCTCGGATGACGCATCTCGCCACCGACGAATCGATGGTTCCCGTCCCGGAGCGAGGTCCACGCACTGATGGGGTTGGTATGAGGCATGGCTCATATTGTGCACACCCCACCCCGGCGGCCCCAAGGTGACCTCCGTCGACACACCCGCTCTGCTCTCCTGGTTCGACCGGGCGGGCCGGTCCCTGCCGTGGCGCGGGGACGAGGTCGGCCCCTGGGAGATCCTGCTCTGCGAGGTCATGAGCCAACAGACCCCGGTCGCCCGGGTGGAGCCGGTCTGGCGGGCGTGGCTCGAGCGCTGGCCCGGCCCCGCCGATCTCGCCGCGGCCGCCCCGGCCGACGTGATCCGCATGTGGGGCAAGCTCGGCTACCCCCGCCGCGCGCTCCGGCTGCAGGAGTGCGCCCTCGTCGTCGTCGACCGGCACGACGGCCGGGTACCCACCGACGTCGACGCCCTCCTCTCCCTCCCCGGCGTGGGCGACTACACCGCGCGCGCCGTGGCCTGCTTCGCATACGGACAACGCGTCCCCGTGGTGGACACCAACGTGCGGCGGGTGGTCGCGCGCGCGGTGCACGGCGCCGCCGAGGCCGGGCCGCCGTCGACCCGCCGCGACCTCGAGACGGTCGCCGCTCTCCTGCCCGCCGAACGCGGACGGGCCGTGGCCTTCTCCGTGGCGGTGATGGAGCTGGGCGCGCTGGTGTGCACCGCGCGGGTCCCGCGCTGCGACGACTGCCCCCTTGCCTCCACGTGCGCGTGGGTGGCCGCCGGGAAGCCCGAGTGGGACGGCCCGCGGCGCAGGGCCCAGGCGTTCGCCGGCACCGACAGGCAGGTCCGGGGGCTGCTGCTCGACGTCCTGCGCGACGGCGACGGCACGGCCACCCCCGGCCGACTCGACGCGGTGTGGCCCGACGCCGCCCAGCGCGGTCGGGCCCTGGAGTCGCTGCTGACCGACGGACTCGTGGTGCGGGACGGGGGCGACTACTCGCTGCCCCGAGGGTAGGTTGACCGCCATGGCCATCGTGAAGATCAATGCCCTGTCCGTCCCGCCGCAGGCCGGCGCCGAGCTCGAGCGCCGCTTTGCCGAGCGCGCGCACACCGTGGAGAACTCCCCCGGGTTCCTCGGGTTCCAGCTCCTGCGTCCCACCGCGGGCGAGACCCGCTATTTCGTGGTGACCACCTGGGAGGACGAGGAGTCCTTCGCCGCCTGGCGCGACGGCGACGCCCGCTCGGCCCACGCCGGGCAGCACGGCAAGCCCGTCGCCGAGGGCGCCACCATGCTGGAGTTCGACGTGGTGCTGGACGTCACGCGCCCCGCCTGACCCGCCCGCTACCGCGCGGGAACCGGGCCGACCACCGGCGCGAGCACGTCCTGGTAGCGGTCGTCCACCAGCGCCGCGACGTCCACGGGGTCGATCTGCCCGTCCTCGGTGAAGACGTCGGCGAGTTCCTGCTCCGGCCCGATCGTGTCCGCGAGCGCGACGGGCCGGCGGGTGCTGCGGCTCTGGGACAACTCGGCCGCCGCGGGCGCCAGTCCCACGGCCTCGCCGTAGTAGGCCGCCCACTCCGCGGGGTGCTCCGCCGTCCAGGTCCCCGCCTCGGCGAGCCGGACCAGGAAGTCGGCGATCGCCGTCTGCCGCCGGGCGTCCGCGAGCGCGTCGTCCGAGGCGAGCCCGAACCAGAACCCGTTGGACGCCTCGGCCGCCGTCGCGATGGTCCGGACGTCGGTGGTGGTCTCGGCGATGGCGGTGTACGGGTCCCAGATGGCCCAGGCGTCCGCGTCACCGCGGGAGAACGCGGAACCGGCCTCGGCGGGCTGGAGGAATATCAGCTCGACGGACTCCGGGTCGACGCCGGCCCTGCGGAGCTGGAGCAGCAGGTGCCCGTGGGCCGAGGTGCCCTTGGCCACCAGCACCTTCCGGCCGGCCAGGTCGGCCACCGACCGGACCGGGGAATCCCCGGCGACGAGGATCCTGTCGCCCTCCCCGCCGTTGGCGTACGCGGAGACGATCGACACCCGCGCGCCGGCGGCGGCGCCGAAGACCGGCGGGGTGTTCCCCGTCACCGCGACGTCGATCTGCCCGGCGTTGAGCGCCTCCACCTGCGGCGGACCGGAGGTGAAGGTGGAGAACTCCACCCTGTACGGCAGGTCGTCGAGCGTGCCGGCCGCGGTGAGTATCGCCTGGGTCCCGCCCTTCTGGTCCCCCACCTTCAGCACGAGATCGGACAGGCCCGCCGGATCGACCCGCTCCGGTACGGGGGCCTCGACCCTGGACTCGCGGGTGGCGCAGCCGGACCCGACGAGCAGGGCGACGAGCGCCAGGGCGAACAGCCCCGCGACGGTGGTGGATCGCGGGGTGGTGGTCGTCATATCGCGTAGTCCTCATCTGTGTGGTCGACGCCCAGAGCGTCGAGCAGGGAACGGTGGTGGTGGGGGCTCCGGTCCCCGCCGCGGGGCCGGTCGATGGTCTCGGTGTGGGCGACCACGCCGTGGTCCAGGACCAGCACGCGGTCGGCCAGGGCCACCGCCTCGTCCACGTCGTGCGTCACCAGCAGGACCCCGAAGCCGTGGTGCTCCCACAGCCGCAGCAGCAGCCGGTGCATGGCGCGCCGGGTGAGCGCGTCGAGCGCGCCGAACGGCTCGTCGAGGAGCAGCAGCGCGGGCTCGGCGACGAGCGCCCGGGCGAGCGAGGTCCGCTGGGCCTGGCCCCCGGAGAGTTCCCCGGGGTACGCGGACTCGCGGCCGTCCAGGCCCACCTCGGCGAGGATCCCGGTCACGCGGGTGGTCTTCTCGACCCGGCCGACGTCGACCCGGTTCAGCCCGTGCCGCACGTTCTCCGCGACGGTCCGCCAGGGCAGCAGCCGCGAATCCTGGAACACCACCGCCGGAGCGCCGTCGATGAGGACGGTCCCCTCGTCGTGGTCCCGGTCCAGGCCCGCGAGGATCCGCAGGGCCGTGGACTTCCCGCTGCCGCTGCGCCCGAGCAGCGCGGTGATCTCCCCGCGGGGGATCTCCAGGTCGAGTCGGCGCAGGACGGTGGTGTCGCCGAAGCGACGGGTCACTCCCCGCAGCGCGCCCGCGGGGGCGAGGGTGGTGGTCATTCTCGGTACCTCCTGGGATTCGGTGGTCAGCGGTAGTGGCGCAGGGCCCGGGCCTCGGCGAGGCGGACGACGGCGTCCGTGGCGATCCCCAGGAGCGCGTAGACGATCAGGCCGACGAGGATCACGTCGATCCGGAAGTAGTCGCGGGCGTTCATGATGAGGTAGCCGATCCCGTTGGTGGCGTTGAGCTGCTCGGCCACGATCAGCGTGAGCCAGCCGATCGCGAGCGACTGCCGGACGCCCACCAGGACCTGCGGCGCGATCGACGGCAGGATCACCTCGGTCAGCCGCTGGCGGCGGCCGAACCCGAACACCGTCGCCATGTCGCGGAGCTTCGGGTCGACCTGCCGCAGGCCGGAGGCGGTGTTGAGGTAGATCGGGAAGATCACGCCCAGGGCGATGAGCAGGACCTTGGGGGTCTCACCGATGCCGAACCACAGGATGAACAGCGGGATCAGCCCCAGGTGCGGCAGGGCGCGGATCATCTGCAGGGGCGGATCGACGAGCGCGTCGGCGATCCGCGACGAGCCCACGACCACGCCCAGGACGAGCCCCGCGACGGCGCCGAGGACGAACCCCTGGGCCACCCGGATGCTCGAGACGGCCAACGCCCGGCCGAGCTCTCCGGACTCGATGAGCTCCAGCGCGGACCCGGCGATGAGCTGCGGGGCGGGAAGGACCCGTTCGGGCAGGACCCCGGTGGCGCCCGCGATCTGCCACAGCACGAGCAACGCGATCGGACTGAGCCAGCGCAGCCAGGCGGTCCGGCCGCGGCGGCGGCTGCGGCGTCGGCCCACCTCGCCCGGCGCGGGTGCGGTGGCGTCGGTCTCCGTAGTGGACGTGGTGGACGCGGGATCCGTGCCGGTCTGAGCCGGGGATTCCAGAACAATGGTCATGAGGCGTCTCCTGGAGTTCTCACCCGCCCACGAAGGCGGGCTCCCTGGGCTGGGTGTCGGCTGATGCGGTGTCGGCGGGACCCGCGAACGGCACGGACACGATCTCCTCCCGGGCCCCACCCGGAGTCCGGAGTCCGCGGCGGGCGAGGACGGGCAGGACCCCCTCGCCGAAGGTGAACGCCTCCTCCAGGTGCGGGTATCCGGACAGGACGAAGTGGGTGAGCCCCAGGTCCGCGTACTCCGCGATCCGGTCGGCGACCTCCTCGTGCGATCCCACGAGTGCCGTGCCCGCCCCGCCGCGGACCAGCCCGACGCCGGCCCACAGGTTGGGCGCGATCTCCAGCGAGTCCGCCCGGCCGCCGTGCAGGTCGAGCATCCGCCGCTGCCCCTCCGACTCGCTCGCGGCCAGCGACCGCTGGACGCGCTCGACGTCGGCGGGATCGACGCCGGCCAGCAGTCGCTCGGCTTCGGCCCAGGCCTGCTCGGAGGTGTCCCGGGCGATCACGTGGAGCCGGATGCCGTAGTCCAGGGTGCGGCCGTTCCCGGCGGCCGCCGCGCGGACACGATCGAGCTTCTCCGCCACCGCCGCGGGCGGCTCCCCCCAGGTGAGGTAGGTGTCGGCGTGGCGGGCGGCCACCCTGATCCCCGCGGCGGAGGATCCGCCGAAGAAGATCGGCGGGACCGGGTCGGGCCGACGGGCCAGGACCGAGTCCACGACGGCGAGGTGCTCCCCGTGGAAGGACAGGGGCTCCGGCGAGGTCCACAGTCCACGCACCACCTCCAGGAATTCGTCGGCGCGGGCGTAGCGGCCCTCCTTGTCGAGGAAGTCGCCGTAGGCACGCTGCTCACGGGATTCCCCGCCGGTCACCACGTTGAGCGCCAGCCGACCGTGGGACTGCCACTGGAAGGTGGCGGCCATCTGCGCGGCGAGGGTGGGGCTCATGAGCCCCGGACGCAGCGCGACGAGGAACTTGATCCGCTCGCCGGCGTCGGCGAGCAGGGCCGCGGTGATCAGCGCGTCCTCGCACCAGGCGCCGGTCGGGGTGAGCAGCGACTCGAACCCGTTGTGCTCGGCGGCGGCCACGATCTGCCGGAGGTAGGGCAGCGTCGCGGGCCGATCCCCGGACATGAAGGTGCCGTGTCCCCCGGCCACGAGGTTGCGCGAGTCCCCGTAGGTGGGCAGGAACCAGTGGAAG
>DIAZ01000186.1:22566-33496 GCA_002415925.1 Dietzia sp. UBA5065
TCACCCGCATGACACCCCGGACACCCCGACCCGAACTGCGCCTCTCCCCCGCGAGCTCGGCCAGGGTCATGCGCGCGATCCGGTTCCGTGGGCCCGTCTCCCGCCCCGAGGTCGCGGCGACCACCGGCCTCTCGGTGGCCACCGTCGGGCGCGCGACCTCGGCCCTGCTCTCGACGGGCGTGATCCGGGAGCGGCCCGAACTCATGCACGACGGGTCCGTCGGCCGGCCGAGCATCCCGGTGGAGATCGATCCGGCCGGACCGGTGACCGTCGCCGTCCACATCGGACTGCACCGAAGCGTGGTCGCGATCTGCGACCTCAGCGCCAGAATCCTCGCCGAGCACGCCGTCCCCACCCCCGGGTGCGACCCGGAGCGGATCGTCGACGAGCTGTCCGCGATCGCGTTCCGGCTCCTCGACGACCACCGGGATCGCCGGCTGGTCTGGGGCGGGGTCGCCACCGCCGCCCGGATCACCGGGCCCGGGAGGATCGACCACGATCTGTTGGGCTGGCGGGACGTCCCCGTCGCCGACCTCTTCACGGACCGCCTCGGCGTGCCGTTCGCCGTGGCACCGCACGTCGAGGCGATGGCCGCGGCGGAACTCCTGGTCGGGCACGAGACCCATCGGGGCACGACGCTCGTCGTGTACGCACGGGAGTCCATCGGATCAGCCCTGGTGATCGACGGCTCCGTCCACCTCCCCCGGGCGGGCTCCGCCGAACTCGCCCACCTGCCCGTGGGCGAGACCACCCATCTCGACGACCGGGGTGCCGGACTCCTCGACGTGGTGGGCGACTCCGGCCTGGTCCGTGCGGCGGCGACCCGCGGCATCACCGTGGGCTCGGTGCCCGAGCTCGCCGACCGGGCCCGCCACGACCCGGTGGCCGACGCGATCCTCGTGGAACGCGCGACGACCCTGGGCCGCCTGGTGGGCCTGATCTCCGCCATCACCCGCCCCGACTCCGTCGTGCTGTGCGGCCAGGCGTTCACCGATCACCCGCGCTACCTGACCCCGCTGCTCAGGGCCACGCGGGAGAGCCGTCTCGGGGGCGGGGCACCCGACCTCCGGGTCTCGACGGCCGGTGGCCGGATCCAGCAGTTCGCGGCCATGGCCGTGGCGCTCGACGCGATCTCCGCCGACCCGGTGGCCGCCCTCACGACCCGGCTCTCGTCCGTGTCATGAGGTCATGAGGCATTTCCGATCACCGGGAGCGGAAGGATCGACATCGGTGACGACGACTTACAGACTGCTCACATGACCGAACTACGCGCAGTGTCCACCACCGAAGCCCAGCCCTCCGTCTCCGCCGAGGTCCACCGTCGCGCGATGCGTCTGCACCCGGCCGGCGTCACCGTCATCACGCTCGACGATCCCGACGGCCCGGTCGGTTTCACCGCGTCGTCGCCGTCGAGCCTGTCGTCGGAACCCGCGCTGGTGAGCTTCAACGTGGGGATCTCCTCGTCGAGCCTGGCCGCGGTGCTCGACGCGCGAACCGCGGTGATTCATCTGCTGGGCGAGGGGGACGAGGCGCTCGCCCTGCGCTTCGCCGGACCGTCCCACCTCCGCTTTGCCGACACCTCGCTGTGGACCCGGGCGGAGACCGGGGAACCGCTGCTCCACGGCGGGCGGGCGCGCCTCCGGGTGGCGATCGACCGCCTGGTCCCCGCCGGCGACCACGTCCTGGTGATCGCCCGCCTGCTCGACGCCTGGTTCGACGACCATCCGAGCGACCCGCTCGTGATCGTCGACGGAGGCCTGCGGGCGGTGCCCCCCTCCTCCACGGACTGACCGGCCGCTTTCGGCGCGTCACGCACGAGAAGACGGCCCCCGCCGTGGCGGGGGCCGTCTTCTCGTGCAGGGTCCGGCTCAGGTGGTGGCGGGGGCCGCCCCACCGCTACCCGACGGACCGCCGGTCGAGCCGCCGCCGAACCCGGCGGAGCTCGGCGGGAGCGAGTCGCCCGGGCCGGCCTCGCCGGTCGGCGCGACGCTCGCGGTGATCTCCTCGCCCTCGCGGACCTCGGCGCCGGGGCGCGGGGAACCGGAGAAGGTGAACTTGGCGTCCTCGGTGCGCTCGGCCTCGCCGTCCCAGCCCTCGACGTCCACGGTCACCAGCTCGCCGGCCGCGACCTCGCCGAAGAGGATCTTCTCCGACAGGGTGTCCTCGATCTCGCGCTGGATGGTGCGACGCAGCGGCCGCGCCCCCAGGACGGGGTCGAACCCGCGCATGGCCAGGAGGTTCTTGGCCCGATCCGTGACCTCGATGTCCATGTCCTTGGCCTTGAGCGCCACCCGCACCCTGCCCACCATGAGATCGACCATCTGGACGATCTGCTCGCGGGTGAGCTGGTGGAAGACCACGATCTCGTCGATGCGGTTGAGGAACTCCGGCCGGAAGTGCTTCTTCAGCTCGTCGTTGACCTTCTGCTTCATCCGCTCGTACGCGTCCTCGGTGTTGTCGGAGGACTGGAAGCCCATCCCGACCGCCTTGGAGATGTCCCTGGTCCCGAGGTTGGACGTGAAGATCAGCACGGTGTTCTTGAAGTCCACCATGCGGCCCTGACCGTCGGTGAGGCGGCCGTCCTCGAGCACCTGGAGCAGGGTGTTGTAGATCTCCGAGTGGGCCTTCTCGATCTCGTCGAACAGGACCACCGAGAACGGCTTGCGCCGCACCTTCTCCGTGAGCTGGCCACCCTCCTCGTAGCCGACGTACCCGGGGGGCGCGCCGAAGAGCCGCGAGGCGGTGAAGCGGTCGTGGAACTCGCCCATGTCGATCTGGATGAGCGCGTCGTCCTCGCCGAACAGGAAGTTCGCGAGCGCCTTGGACAGCTCCGTCTTACCGACACCGGACGGGCCGGCGAAGATGAACGAGCCCGAGGGACGCTTGGGGTCCTTGAGACCGGCGCGGGTACGGCGGATGGCACGCGAGACCGCCTTGATGGCGTCCTCCTGGCCGATGATCCGCTTGTGCAGCTCGTCCTCCATGCGGAGAAGACGGGTGGTCTCCTCCTCGGTGAGCTTGAAGACGGGGATGCCGGTCCAGTTGCCCAGGACCTCGGCGATCTGCTCCTCGTCCACCACGGCGGCGACGTCCATGTCGCCCGCACGCCACTGCTTCTCCCGCTCGGAGCGCTCGGCGATGAGCTTCTTCTCCGTGTCGCGCAGACCGGCCGCCTTCTCGAAGTCCTGCGCGTCGATCGCGGACTCCTTCTCGCGCCGGGCCTCGGCGATCTTCTCGTCGAACTCGCGCAGGTCCGGCGGGGCGGTCATCCGCTTGATCCGCATGCGGGCGCCGGCCTCGTCGATGAGGTCGATGGCCTTGTCCGGCAGGAACCGGTCGTTGATGTACCGATCTGCCAGCTGCGCGGCCGCGACCAGCGCGGCGTCCGTGATGGTGACGCGGTGGTGCGCCTCATAGCGGTCGCGGAGACCCTTGAGGATCTCGATCGACAGCTCGACGCTCGGCTCGGGGACCTGCACCGGCTGGAAACGACGCTCGAGCGCCGCGTCCTTCTCGATGTGCTTGCGGTACTCCTCGATCGTGGTGGCGCCGATGGTCTGCAGCTCACCGCGCGCCAACTTGGGCTTGAGAATCGACGCCGCGTCGATCGCGCCCTCGGCGGCACCCGCGCCGACGAGCGTGTGGATCTCGTCGATGAACAGGATGATGTCCCCGCGCTGGTTGATCTCCTTGAGCACCTTCTTCAGGCGCTCCTCGAAGTCACCGCGGTAGCGGGACCCGGCGACGAGCGAACCGAGGTCCAGCGAGTAGACCTGCTTGTCCTTCAGGGTCTCGGGGACCTCGTTGTTGACGATGGCCTGCGCCAGGCCCTCCACGACGGCGGTCTTGCCCACGCCGGGCTCGCCGATGAGGACCGGGTTGTTCTTGGTGCGCCGCGAGAGCACCTGCATGATGCGCTCGACCTCCTTGGCGCGGCCCACGACCGGGTCGAGCTTGCCCTCCATGGCGGCCTGCGTGAGGTTGCGCCCGAACTGGTCCAGGACGGTCGACGACGACGGCGTGCCGGACTCGCGGCCACCGGTGCCGGCGGGCGCGCCCGTGGCCTCGGCCTCCTTGCCCTGATAACCCGACAGCAGCTGGATGACCTGCTGGCGGACGCGGGTGAGGTCCGCTCCGAGCTTGACGAGCACCTGGGCGGCCACGCCCTCGCCCTCACGGATCAGGCCGAGCAGGATGTGCTCGGTGCCGATGTAGTTGTGGCCGAGCTGCAACGCCTCGCGCAGACTCAGCTCCAAGACCTTTTTGGCCCGCGGCGTGAACGGGATGTGCCCGCTCGGCGCCTGCTGACCCTGGCCGATGATCTCCTCGACCTGGCTCCGCACCGCTTCCAGCGAGATCCCGAGGGACTCGAGGGCCTTGGCGGCCACTCCCTCACCCTCGTGGATGAGACCCAGCAGGATGTGCTCGGTGCCGATGTAGTTGTGGTTGAGCATCCGGGCCTCTTCCTGGGCCAGGACGACGACGCGACGTGCGCGGTCGGTAAACCGTTCGAACATCGTGCTACCTCACATTCCTCGGGTTTTCACCACTGTAGTGGCCCGGTCTGACGTCCGGAGCCACAGGAGTGGCAGTCGGCCCGTCACCATGGGTCAACGCGGCAGGTCGGGGATCCATTGCCGATCCGTGTACGCCGTCAGCGAACGCCGCCGCGGGACCACCGGCCACCCGCCGTCTAGGGTCGTTGTCATGACCCAGGCGACCGGCGGGAGCGCGCGGTGAGCCCGTTCGACCTGGCCCGGATCGGCCGCGACCTGCCCTTCGCCGCGGCCCTGCCGGACCTCCGGGAGGCCCTGGCCGCGGCGGGGACCGCGGTGGTCCAGGCCCCGCCCGGCACCGGCAAGACCACCCTGGTCCCGCCCGCTGTCGCCTCGGCGGCCGGGGTCGCGGGCCGGGTCGTGGTCACCCAGCCCCGGCGCGTGGCGGCCCGGTCGGCGGCGCGGCGCCTGGCCGCGCTCACCGGGACCGACCTCGGTACGGTGGTCGGCTACACCGTGCGGGGCGACTCCCGCGTCCGCCGGGACACCCTCGTGGAGTTCGTCACCCCCGGGGTGCTCGTGCGGCGGCTGATCGCCGACCCGGACCTGCCCGGGGTCGGCGCGATCGTGCTCGACGAGGTCCACGAGCGCGACGTCGAGTCCGACCTCGCTTTTGCCTTCCTCTGCGAGCTGCGCGGGCTCCGCGAGGACCTGCCGGTCGTGGCGATGTCCGCGACGGTCGAGTCCGACCGGTTCGCGCGACTGCTCGGCGGGGAGGGCGGGGCCGGTGCGGCGCCCGTCGTCGACGTGCCGGCCGTTCTCCACCCGTTGGAGATCCGCTACCTCCCGCCGCCGGTGGCGCGCCTCGACGCCCGCGGGGTCACCGACGGCTTCCTCGAGCACGTGGCCGCGGTGACGGCGGAGGCGGTCACCTCCGGCGGCCACGACACCCTGGTCTTCCTCCCCGGGGTCCGCGAGGTCGACCGCGTGGTGCGGGAGCTCACCGCACGCCTGGGTGGCGGCGCCGAGGTCCTTCCGCTGCACGGCGGGCTCGACGCGGCCGCCCAGGACCGGGCGGTCTCGGGCGCGGGCCGCCGGCGCGGAGACCGGGCGGCGGGAGGGGGCGGCGCCCGGCCCCGGGTCGTGGTCTCGACCGACCTCGCCGAGTCCTCGCTCACGGTGCCGGGGGTGCGGGTCGTGGTGGACGCGTGCCTGAGCCGCGAGCCCCGACGCGACGCCGCCCGCGACATGACCGGCCTGGTGACGGTGTCCGCCTCGAGGGACTCCTGCGTCCAGCGCGCGGGCCGCGCCGCCCGCCTGGGACCCGGGATCGCGGTCCGCTGCCTGACCGAGCAGGAGTACGCGCGACTGCCCGCGCACCGCACGCCCGCGATCGCCACCTCGGACCTGACGACCTTCGCGTTGGACGTGGCCTGCTGGGGCGCCCCGCGCGGGGAGGGGTTGGCGCTGCCCGACCCGCCACCGGCCGGGGAGATCCTCCGCGCCCAGGCCGTCCTCGAGGGGCTCGGCGCCGTCGATCCGTCGGGCCGGCCCACCGACCGCGGGCGGGGCCTCGCGCGCGTGCCCGCGGATCCGCGCCACGCCCGCGCCCTGCTCGACGGCGCCCCGGTGGTGGGTCCGCGGGTGGCCGCGGAGGTCGTGGCGCTGCTGGCCTCGGGCCGGCGCTCCCCCTCCGGCGACCTCGTGGCCGACCTCCGCGCCCTCCGCGGGGGGCGGGCCCCCGACTCCGCGACGTGGCAGCGCGAGGTCGGTCGGCTCGAGCGGCTCGCCCGGTCCGGGCCGCGCGACGGCCGCCCACCCGGCGCCCCGGTCCCGGTCGACGAGGCCGTGGGGCTGATCGTGGCGCTCGCCCACCCCGACC
The DNA here is from genome assembly GCA_002415925.1 of Dietzia sp. UBA5065. Lineage (GTDB taxonomy): Bacteria > Actinomycetota > Actinomycetes > Mycobacteriales > Mycobacteriaceae > Dietzia. The sequence goes on from DIAZ01000186.1 coordinate 28,945, forward strand.
GGGTGGCGCGCCGGCGGGGCGAGCAGTACACGTTCGCGTCCGGAACCGGGGCGGTCCTCCCGCCCGGGTCGGCTCTGGCGGGCCACGACTGGCTGGCCGTGGCCGAGGTGGGACGCGCGTCCGGCCGGGCGGCGGGCGAGGCGGGGGCGGTGATCAGGTCGGCGGCCGCGCTGGACCGCGAGAGCGCCGAGCGTGCGGCGTCGGGGCTGCTCGACGACGACGAGACGGCCACCTTCACGGGCGGCGCGGTGACGGGCCGCCGCATCCGGCGGCTCGGGGCGATCGAGCTCTCCTCCACCCCGGTGCGTCCGGGTCCGGCAGTCACCGTGGCGGCCGTGGCGGCGGCCGTCCGCGCCGGCGGGCCGTCCGCACTCGGCGCCGACGACGACGCTCTACGCCTGTGGCGGCGACTCGCCCTGGCGCACCGCGAACTCGGCGACCCCTGGCCGGACGTGTCCGGTGACGCGCTGGCGGACAGGCTCGACGAGTGGCTCGGCCCCGAGATCGACGGGCTGGTCCGCGGCGGCAGGCTGGCGGGACGCGGCCTCGGAACCGCGATGAAGCGGCTGCTCCCCTGGCCCGAGGCGAGTCGGTTCGACGAGCTCGTGCCGGACCGGCTGGAGGTGCCCAGCTCGTCGTCGTACCGCGTGGACTACCCGGAACCGGGCTCCCATGACGCCCCGGTCCTCGCGGTCAAACTCCAGGAGTGCTTCGGCTGGACGGCCTCGCCGCGGATCTGCGGCGGCCGGGTCCCGGTGACGGTCCACCTGCTCTCGCCCGCGGGTCGACCGCTCGCCGTGACCCGCGACCTGGAGTTCTTCTGGCGCGAGGCCTACCCCGGCGTGCGCGCGGAGATGCGTGGACGCTACCCGCGCCACCCGTGGCCGGAGGATCCGATGAGCGCCGAGCCGACCCGGCGGACCAATCGGCGTCGCTGACGGTTCCAATACCATAACGGACGGCCAGATCACAGCATTTCCCGGATTTCGGGCCTACGATGTGACCAAGACCATTGGTGAGAGTCCGCTCCGCCGAAAGGGTGATCGTCATGACCGCGTACACACCCCCCGCCCCGCACCGGGTCCCCTTCCCCGCGAGGACGGAGGAGCTGACCAGGGTGATCCCCCACGTCAGGAACCGGATCGGCGCGATCACCGCCCTCGTGGGACTGGGGCTGGCGCTGCTGAGCCTCTACCTCCCGTGGCTCGCCTCCAGCAGTGGGGGGATCACCGCCCTGGGGATCACCGGGATCATCGACGTCCGCAGTGTCGCCCCGTTGCTGTTCCTCGGACTGGTGGTCCTGTCCGTCCTCGTGGCCGTGACCGCGATCAGCCGGCTGGGGGCGTTCGCGGCGGCGGCGGCCGTGGTCGCGATCGGGGTGCTGGCCGCGCACCTCGCCTTTGTGTGGACGCTCGTCGCCTCCACCGGGGCTGCCGACCCGACGCTCTCCGGCCTGCCCTCGGACGCGAGCGTGACGTTCGGGCCCTACGTGGCCGCGCTCGGGTTCGTCCTGGTGGCGGCGGGATCGGCGTGGGCCGCCCGCGCCGCCGAGTACGCGTTCCCCGACCTGGCGTCGGGGCGGCCGCACCCGTCGCCGTGACCCCCGCGCCACCGACTCAGAACACCACCACCGTGTCGCCCACCTGCAGTCGGTCGAAGTAGGTGGCCGCGGCGGGCTGATCCAACCGGATGCAGCCGTGCGAGGCGTAGGCGGGGTCGCCCTCGTGGAACGCGATCCCGCCCACGAAGTACACCGAGTAGGGCATCGGCGCGTTGTTGAACAGTCGGCTGACCTCGTGCCGGACCTTGCGCGTGACCTGGTAGGTCCCGCGCGGGGTCTCCCACCCGGGCATGCCGTGCGACATCCGCACCGGGCCGTAGCTCAGTCGCTCCCCCGACTGCAGCCAGGTGCGGTTCCCGGAGAGGTCGACGCACGCCGCCGCGGTCCGCGGGCACGGGCTCTGCGGGGTCGGGTCCGGCGGCGGCGGGGGCGCGGGTGGCGCGGGCGGCGGCGGCACCAATCCGGGCGGCGGGGTGATCCCCGCCCGCTCCAACGCCCCGCCCGCGGCGGTGCGCAGGTCGAGGTCCGCCTGCGCCGATCCCGCCTGCGCCTGGTCGATCACCTGCTGGACCTCGGTCGGGACGGGGAACGGCAGCTGCGCCGACGCCACGGGGGGCGCGACGCCCCCGAGGAGCAACGCCGCGACCGCGCCGACCAACACCCGTGACGATCTCTTTGTCATTCCTCGATTATGTCCTGGCCGGTCCCTCCGGACATCCGTCCCGGCGCAACGTTCCGGTCTCGGACACCGCGGCCATCGCACCCATGGGACTAGCGTCTGGATGATGAGTGACGGCCCGCTGCCCCTGCCCCCGCTCTCCGCCACCGCGGCCCGCGCCCTGAGCGCCGCAGGCATCACCGACCTGCGCCAACTCGACGGCCTGGCCGAGAAGGACATTCTGGCCCTGCGCGGCGTAGGCCCCGCCCAGCTCGCGGTCCTGCGCGACGCCGTGACCGCGGCGGGCCTGTCCCTCACCGACCCGGTCCCCCGGCCCCGAGCCACCGGCCGCAATGACAACACCGCGTTCGTCGCGGCGCCGGGATCGCCGAGAGAATGGATCGAGGGGCTGCCGACCGCACGCCGGGTCGACGACGGACTGCGGCTGCTGGAGATGTTCAATGACGTCACCGGCGCGGAGCCCGTCATGTGGGGCCCGTCGATCGTCGGATACGGCCACCACCACTACGTCTACGACAGCGGTCGCGAGGGAGACACGCTGCGGGTCGGTTTCAGCCCGAGGGCCTCGGCTCTGACCCTCTACGGTCTCCTCGGGGCGCCGGCGTCCGTCGGCCTGCTTGAGACGCTGGGACCACACAAGACCGGCAAGGGATGCCTTTACGTGTCGACTCTGGCCCGGGTCGACGGTCAGGTTCTGCGCGACCTCGTGGCGGCCGCGTGGGCACACGGGTACGACGACCCCCGCTGACAACGCGATCTCCGCACGTGTGGATAGGGTGACCCCATGGTGCCTGTCACACGTCGGCTCGGCCGACCCCACCTCGGAGTCCTCTCCGCGGCCGCCCTCGCGGGGGCGCTCGCGGCGGCGGCGACGATCGGCGCCTCCCCCGGGTTCGCCGCCCACGCGGACCCCGCCCACGCGGACCCCGCCCACGAGGGCACCCCGGCGGTGGCGGAGGTGCCGCCGCGGCCGGTGACGGTGGACGCGCAGCTGATCCGGTCGGTGGCGCGAAGGGTCCTGCTGGAGCAGGACCAGCCCGCGCACCTCACCGACGTCGACCTGATCGCGCGCGATGTGACGGCGCTGGGGCCGCTCTCTCCCGGCGAGGTCGAGCACGTCACGAGGCAGACGCTCCTGGGCTTCGGTCCGGGCGGCCCGGCCGTTCTCACCGCCACCGCTCCACCCCGGTGCCCGCCCACCGCCCGGGCCTGCATCGACGTCGACGCCAAGCGCGCCTGGGTCGTCTCGGAGGGGCATGTCACCTACGGTCCGGTGCCGATCACGACCGGCATGCCCGGATACGAGACCGCCCGCGGCTCACACCGGGTCCTGCGTCACGTCCGCCACGACCACAGCCGGATCTTCGACTCGCCGATGCCCTACTCGACGTACTTCACCACCAGCGGCATGGCGTTCCACGAGGGACGCCTGGACGAGCCCTCGCACGGCTGCATCCATCTGGGGCACCACGCGGCCGCGCACTTCTTCGAGACCCTGCGGGTCGGGGACGAGGTCGTGGCGTTCTGACGCCTCGCCCCCGTCAGTCGCGCGGCAGGGGCTTGACCATGGGGAACAGGATGGTCTCGCGGATCCCCAGGCCGGTCAGCGCCATGAGCAGACGGTCGATGCCCATGCCCAGCCCCGTGGTGGGCGGCATGCCCTGCTCCATCGCGGCGAGGAAGTCCTCGTCGAGCACCATCGCCTCGTCGTCGCCGGCCGCGGCGAGCCTGGCCTGGTCCTCGAACCGCCGACGCTGGATGACGGGGTCGACGAGCTCGGAGTAGCCGGTCGCCAGCTCGAAGCCACGCACGTAGAGGTCCCACTTCTCGGTGACCCCGCGCTCGGTGCGATGGTCGCGGGTGAGCGGGGAGGTCTCGACGGGGAAGTCACGGACGAAGACCGGGCCCTCGAGCTGGTCACCGCACAGGTGCTCCCACAGTTCCTCGACCAGCTTCCCGTGCAGCCAGCCCTTCCCGGAGGGCACCTCGAGCCCGACCCCGCCCGCCAGCGCGAGGAGCTCCTCGACGGTGGAGTCCACCGTCACCTCCGCGGTGAGGTGCGGGTGCTTGGCGCGCAGCGCCTCGTTGAGCGAGGGGTACATGCGGAGCTCGGGCCACCGCCCGCCGAGGTCGAAGTCGGTGCCGTCGGCGAGGGTCACCGTGGTGGAGCCGTAGACCTCGCGGGCGACCTCCTGGATGACCTCGCGGATCATCGTGGCCGAGGTGTCGTAGTCGCCGTAGGCCTGGTAGGTCTCGAGCATGGCGAACTCGGGGCTGTGCGAGGAGTCCACGCCCTCGTTGCGGAAGTTGCG
>DIAZ01000186.1:33676-40457 GCA_002415925.1 Dietzia sp. UBA5065
GGCGCGATGCGCAGGTAGAGGTCCAGGTCGAGCGCGTTGGAATGGGTGACGAACGGACGGGCCGCCGCACCACCGTGCAGGGTCTGGAGCATGGGGGTCTCCACCTCGAGGAACCCCCGGGCCTCGAGGGCGGTGCGCAGCGCGCGGACCACCCGGATCCGCGTCACGGCGTTCCGTCGGGCGGTGTCCCGCATGATGAGGTCGGTGTAGCGCTGGCGGACCCTGGTGTCCTCGCTCAGGTCCTTGTGGGCCACCGGCAGCGGGCGGAGCGACTTGGCCGCGAGCACCCACGCGTCGGCCATGACGGACAGCTCGCCGCGCTTGGACCGCACCACGCGGCCGGTCACCGAGACGTGGTCGCCGAGGTCGACGTCCTGCTTCCACGCCTCAAGCCGCTCCTCGCCGACGTTGGCGAGCGAGAGCATGGCCTGCAGCTGCGGGGCGAACGCGTCGGGCCCGCCGTCGGCCGCGGGGGTCGACAGGTCGGCTCCCGGGTGCACGCCGTCCTGGAGCCGGACAAAGCAGAGCTTGCCCGTGTTGCGGACGAACAGCACCCGGCCGGCCACCGAGACCTCGACGTCGGTCTCCTCCCCCGGCTCCAGCGCGGCGAAGCGGGGGTCCGAGGCGATCTCCGCGAGCCCGTGGGTGCGCGGGACCTCGACCGGGTACGCCTGCACCCCGGAGTCGAGGAGGCGCTGCCGCTTGTCGCGGCGGATGCGCAGCTGCTCGGGGGTGTCGTCGGCGGGCTCGTTGGTTGCGGCCCCGGGCGCGGCGGGAGTCGAGTCGGTCACGGATGTCGAGGATAGTCGCCCCTATGTGGCGGGACCGAACCCGTGGTGTGACGCCGTGTCCAGCACGTGGAGGTCCAGCCGGTCCGAGAGCGCCTCGATGGCGGCCGCGGCACGGACGCTGTTGCCGTGGTCGTCCAGTCGCGGGGAGTATGCGGCCACGCCGAACCGGCCGGGCACGACCGCGAACAGGCATCCCGAGACGCCGCTCTTGGCGGGCAGGCCCACCTGGTAGACCCAGTCCCCGGCGGCGTCGTACATGCCGCACGTGAACATCACGCTGGTGGCGTAGCGCACCGCCTTGCGCCCGAGCAGCCGGTCGTCACCTCCCGGCAGCCTCCCACCGGCGGCGAGCGTCGCGGCCATGCGGGCCAGCTCCCGGGTGTCCACGCGGATCGCGCACTGGCGTCCGTATCCGGCCACCACCCGGTGGGGGTCGTCCGCCAGGTTCCCCTCCTCCGCCAGCAGGTGGGCGAGGGCCTGGTTGCGGTGGGCGTTACGGGCCTCGATGTCGATGACCTCCTGGTCCACCTCGACCTCCCGACCCACGAGCCGGGCGAACAGCGCCCGGATCTGCTCGAAGCGGGAGTCCTCGTCGTCACTCTGGTCCCCCACCAGCGCGTGGGCCGCCAGGGCCCCGGCGTTGACGAGCGCGTTGGGCGCGCGCCCGGTCCCGGCCTCGAGGGAGATCTCGTTGAAGGGATCACCGGACGGCTCGACCCCGATCCGCTTGGCCACCTCGTCGACGCCCTTCTGGTCCAGCGCCAGGGCGTAGACGAACGGTTTGGACGCGGACTGGAGGTCGAAGCGGATCTGGTCGTCTCCCGCCGACACCACGTGGCCGTCGAGATCGCAGACCGCCAGCGCGAGGGCGTCGGGGTTGGGGTGGACGTAGTCGGCGAGGTGGGGCACCAGCTCCCCGGACGAGTCCTCGCGGACCTCGTCGAGGATGTCCTGGAGGAGGTCTGCCGAGATGCCGTCGGTCATGGGGCGACCGTACCGCCGCGGGCGTGGCCGCGCCCCCGGTCGGTGGGGCGGGCCCGGACCTCAGTGGGCCGAGATCGCCGACCTCTCGCGGAGCAGGTGCTCGGCGTCCGCGAGCAGGCCGAGGGCCCGGGCGGCCCGCAGCGCGTCGTGCCCACCGTCCACCGCACGGACCCCGAGGACGCCACGGGAGTGCAGTTCGAGGGCGAACAGCTCGGCGTCGAGGCCGTCGTCGCTGACCAGGAGGACCTCGCGGCCCCCGGTGGCCGCGGCGAGCGGTGCGGACGATCGCGGATCGAGCAGCTCGACCAGCGGTCGGGCCTCCACCGCGACCGCGCCGGCCAGGACGCCCTGCCGCTCGCGCTGGGCCCGGGAGCGGATGTCCACGACGAGGGCCCCCGCCTCGACCGCGGCGCGGTAGTCGGCGACCTCGAGGGTGGTGAAGGTGGTGGTGAACGCGGTGGTCATGGTGAGCTCCCGGTGCGGTGTGTGCGGCGTGCGTAGAGGGGTTCGCTGCCGGTCAGGGACACCGGCGCCGCGCGCGCGGGGGGTGCCACCGAACCGGCCGGGGGCATTCGTCGTGCGTTCACGCCCCTGATAATAGACAGACCGGTCTATCTATTTCAAGGGGTCGCCGGCCGACAGGCTTGCGCCGGCGAGGTAGTTGATGCATCATATAGATCACACGAAGGAGTCCTCATGCCCACCACGCACAAGCGCCAGCCCGCCGTCTTCATCGGACACGGCGTCCCCCTCAACGCGCTCGAGGTCAACGAGTGGACCCGGGAATGGGCCGCCCTCGGCGAGTCCCTCCCCGAGCGGCCACGGGCCGTCCTGGCGGTGTCCGCGCACTGGTACATCAACGCCACCGCCGTCACCGCCATGTCCAACCCCCGCACGATCCACGACTTCTACGGCTTCCCCCGGGAACTGAACGAGTTCGAGTACCCCGCCTCCGGCGCCCCCGAACTCGCGGCCGAGGTCGCCGAGGTCGTCAAGCCCACCTGGGTCGGCGTCGACCGCGACTCCTGGGGCCTCGACCACGGCACGTGGTCCGTCCTCACCCACGTCTTCCCCGACGCCGACGTCCCCGTGGCGCAGCTGTCGGTGGACGCCTCCAAACCGGCGAGCTACCACTTCGACCTCGGCACCAAGCTCTCCGCGCTCCGGGATTCCGGGGTGCTGGTGCTGGCCAGCGGCAACGTGGTGCACAACCTCGCCGCGGTGGACCCCTCCCGCGGCAACTCGGGGACCGACTGGGCCCACCGCTTCGACGACCACACCCAGGAGCTGCTCACCGAGCGCCCCGAGGACGCGCTCTCCCTGGTCGAGCACCCCGACGCCCGGCTCGCCGTGCCCAGCGCCGACCACTTCCTCCCCCTGCTCTACACGGCCGGCATGGCGGCGGGGTCCGGCGAGAGGCTGGACGCCTTCAGCAAGGGGTACGCCTGGGGTTCGGTCTCCATGACCAGTTATCGCTCGGCGGCCTGAGCGCCCACCCGGCGGGGCGGGTCAGGAGTTGCGCTCGAACACCAACCGGAGGCCCTCGAGCGCCAGCTCCGGCTCGACGTCGGTGATCGTCCGGGACTCCTCCGCCACCAGGTCCGCCCGCAGGCCGGTGAGGACCACGGACGCGTCGGCGAGCTCCGCCACGTCCGACCGCAACCGGTCCACCAGGGCGTCGATCTGCCCGGCGAATCCGATCACGATCCCGGCCTGCAGCGCGGCGACGGTGTTCTTGCCCAGCGCGCTGCGCGGCCGGACCACCTCGATCCTGCGCAGCGCCGCCGCGCGCTCGGCCAGGGCGTCCACGGAGATGTCGATCCCGGGCGCGATCGCGCCGCCGAGCAACTCGCCGCGCGCGGAGACGGCGTCGACGGTGGTGGCGGTGTCGACGTCGACGACCACGACGGCGCCGTCGAACAGGGAGTGCGCGGCCAGCGCGTTGACCACCCGGTCCGAGCCCACCTCCCGCGGGTTGTCCACCAGGAGCGGCACCCCGGTCTTCACCCCGGGCGCGACGACGACGGCCGGCAGGTCCGGCCAGTAGTCCGCCGCCATCCGGCGGAGCTCCCCCGTCACCGACGGCACGACCGACATCGCGGAGATGCCGGAGAGCCGCTCCGCGCAGCCGCCCAGGAGCCCCCGGATGGTCAGGGCCAGCTCGTCGGAGGTCACCGCGGGCGAGGTCCGCATGCTCCACGTGCGCTCGAGCGGACCCCCGTCGGTGGGGAAGACGCCGAGCCGGATGTGGGTGTTGCCGACGTCGACGGTGAGAAGCATCGCTCTGCCCCGACCCCTAGACCGCGGCGGACTCGGGGACGCGCGGGTTCTTCAGGCCCGACCCCTCGGGGACGTTCGCCGGGTCGGTGCCCTCGGTGAGCATCCGGTTGTCGTCGTCGACAAAGACCACGCGGGGCTTGTAGGCCCGCGCCTCGGCGTCCTCCATCACGGCGTAGGCGATGATGATCACCAGATCGCCCGGGTGCACGAGGTGCGCGGCGGCGCCGTTGATGCTGATCACGCCCGAGCCGCGCTCGCCCGTGATGGCGTAGGTGGTCAGCCGCGAGCCGTTGTTGATGTCGACGATGTCGATCTGCTGCCCCTCGAGCAGGTCGGCGGCGTCCATCAGGTCCGCGTCGATGGTGCAGGAACCCACGTAGTGCAGGTCCGCCTGGGTGACGGTCGCCCGGTGGATCTTGGAGTGGAGCATGGTGCGCTGCATCTAGAGGCCTTCCTGGGAGTCTGCGGCCATCTCGGCCTGCTGGGCGGCGACGGTCGCCTCGGCTGCGGCGAGGAACCCGGTGCCGATGGCCACCCCGACGTTGTCGATGAGGCGGGTGGACCCGATGCGGGCGGCCACGAGCAGCCGCCCGGGCCCCTCCTCCGGCGGCTCGCCCAGATCGCCGGCGCGGAGGTCGAGGTAGTCGATCGAGATCTGCGGACGCTCGGCGAGGACCGAGCGGGCCGCGTCGAGGACCGCCCGCCTTCCGCCCTTGGCCGCGAACGTCCCGGCGACGAGGGCCGCGTTGAGGGTCGTGGCCAACTCCCGGTCCTCCTCGGAGAGGTAGCGGTTCCGCGAGCTCATGGCCAGCCCGTCGGACTCCCGGACGGTCGGCACGCCCACCACCCGCACGTCCATGTCCAGGTCGGCCACCATCTGCCGGATCAGGACGAGCTGCTGATAGTCCTTCTCCCCGAAGAACGCCTGGTGCGGCGAGACGATGTTGAACAGCTTGGCCACCACGGTGAGCATCCCCGCGAAGTGGCCCGGGCGGGCGGCGCCGTCGAGGATGTCGCCCGTCGGGCCGGGCTGGACCGTGGTCCGGGGCCCGTCGGGGTACATGGCGGCGGCCGAGGGGGCAAAGACGAGCTCGACCCCTGCCGAGGCGAGCCTGGCCACGTCCTGGTCGAGGGTGCGCGGGTAGGCGTCGAGGTCCTCGCCGGGCCCGAACTGCAACGGGTTGACGAAGATCGACACGACGACCACCGAGCCCGGGGTCCGCCGCGCGGCCTCCACCAGCGCCAGGTGCCCCTCGTGCAGCGCACCCATGGTGGGGACAAAGACGACCTGCTTGCCGACCTTGCGCAGCGACTCGGTCACGGCGTGCAGCGCGGAGGGCTCGTGGTGGATCGTCAGCTCGCCGCGGGTGTAGCCCGATCCGGGGCGGGTCGGGACCGCGGTGCGGACGGGGAAGACGGAGGTGGTCATCGCAGTTGCTCCGAGAGGTCGGGGGCGAGGAGGTCGGTGACGTCGCGGCCGGCGCCACAGCGATCCGCCGTCCGGAGCGCGAGCGCGCGGTACCCGGCGGCGATGCCGGCGTCCACGTCCTCGAGAGCGTCGAGATGGCGGGAGACCGTCACCGCGTCGCCGCGCATGACGGGACCGGTGAGCGCAGCGTCACCGGAGGCCAGGACGTTGTCGAGGGCCGCGCGCAGGAGCGGGCCCAGGGTGCGCCGGGCGAGCGCCTCGGCGTCGGAGCCGAGCATGCCGTCCGGGTCACCCTCGACCCCGCCACCGGGCAGGACGGCGAACGACGCGGCGAGCGCCTCCGCCGCGTCGTTGACCAGGGTGACGAGGTGGTTGGCGCCGTGCGCCAGGGCCGCGTGGTACAGGGCGCGGTGGGACTCGGCGACGGTCACGGGGAGGCCGCCGGTCTCCATCACCAGCATCTGACCCACGACCAGACCGACCTCGTCCGGTGAGGTCAGCGCCCACGAGCAGCCCTCCATGCGGTCGATGTCGGACTCGCCGCCGGTGAACGTCATGGCCGGGTGGGCCGCCACGACCACAGCCCCGGCGTCCGCCGCGGGCGTCAGCACCTCCGCCCCGACCGCGCCGGCGACGTGGACCACGATGTGTCCGGGGCGGAAGGCGTCGGCCGCGGCGAGCTCGGCCACCACACCGGGCAGGGCGGAGTCGGGCACGGCGAGGATGAGTAGTTCGCTGGCCGCGGCAACGGCGACGGGGTCCGCGATCCGGGCCTCGGGAAGACGGCGCGCGGCGAGATCGCGGGAACGCTCGGAGCGCGCGACGACCGCGGACACCACGTGGCCGCGGAGTTCCAGCGCTGCGCCGATGGCGGTCCCGACCCGTCCCGCGGACACGAGGCCGACGGACAGGCGGGCAGGGGGTGTTCCGGTGACGCCGAACTCGGACATCATGAGGCGCTCCAGTGCTCGATCCGTTCCAGGCCCGCTCGCGTGGCGGGTCCCAGACATCTCGGGAGTGAGCGTAGTACGGTCCAGCGCGAAGGTCGGCACCGAGTGGCGCACTTCACATGATCGTCAGGCGCGGTCAGACGGTCAGGCCGCTCCGACTGCGGGGCCGATCACTCCGCCGCGTGGCGGCGGCGGCGACCACCCGAGGGGGCGTCGTCCCCCAGGCGCGCCATGAGCTCGGCCACCGAGAGTCCACCGCCCTCGCCGTGGCGGCTGGCCGGCGCGGCCTCGGCGGCGGCGGGGGCCGCCGCGGGCCGCTCCGTCGGCTCGGGCTTCTGCTCCGGCTC
>DIAZ01000186.1:40632-44177 GCA_002415925.1 Dietzia sp. UBA5065
TCGGGCTTCTGCTCCGCCTCGGGCGCGGGCTTCTGCTCCGGCTCGGGCGTGCGGGCCTCGGCCTGCGCCCGTGCCGCGGGCCGGACGGCCGGCCGACGCGCCTGGTCTCGACGCCGCTCCGCGGGACCGGCCCCGCCGGCGTCGACCGGGGAGAGCTTCTCTGTGCGCTCGGTGCTCGGGGTGGCGTCCCGGCCGACCCCGGAAGCGGTCGCGTCGGCGGTCGCCGACCCGACGCCGCTGGTCTCGGGCGCGCGGCGGCGGGGCTCGACACGTTCGGACGGCACGGACGGCAACGTGGGGCCGGCGCCGAGCTGTCCCGCCGGGGCGTGACCACCGACCGCGAAGCGGTCCTCGGGGAGCGTCACCCCCAGCTGTCCCAGCTGCTCCCGGAGCGCGGCGATCTCCTGGCGCAGGGCCTGGATGGAGTCCGAGGTATCCGATCGGACGGAGTCCCGGAGTTCCTTCTCCACGACCAGCTCGTGCTCGCGCCGCGCGGAGATCTCCCGCTCGAGCTGGAGCTCGTAGACGGTGTGCAGGTCACGCACCCGGGCCGCCTCGGTGGCCGCCTGTCGCCGGTACCGGGCCACCAGGAACGCCCCGATGAACGCGGCCCACAGCGCGGCGAGGGTGCCGATCCGGGTCCACACGGGATTGTCGGAGAAGACCATCACCACGGTCGCGACCAGCGCCAGCACCAGCAGCACCACCAGAGCGATGCCCGCCAGTCCACGGTCGTCGCCGCGCGCGGGGCGCGCAGACCGGGGCTTGTCCATCGCACCGTCGGAGCTCATGTCCCGCATGATACGCAGAGAACCACGGGTCACACGAGTAACCTGCGCGTGTCCGGCCCGAACGAGCGCGACGCCCCGGCCACGCGATGCGGTCAGGTCGGCTGCGCCAACCCGCCCGCGTCCTCGTCCGAGGGCGGGGTCTCACACGCCGATTCGAGGAACAACCCGGCCCCCACCAGCAACGCGCCGGACACCAGGACCGCCACCGAGGCCGGCAGCTCGTCGCCGGCGACGGCCAACTCCCCGAGCCTGGGCAGGAAGTACAGCGAGAAACCCGCGCCCAACCCGACGGCCGCCGACCCGAGGACCGCCGAGGCCTGACCGAGGGCCGCACTCCGGGCGATGGTGAGCGGATGCATCTGACTGCGGTCCTGGCCCACCCCGCCGTCGTCGATCGCCGATCGGATCCGCAGCGCCAGCAGGAGGTCGATCAGCGCCACGACCAGCAGCGTGACCCATCCCCACCCGATCGGCGTCATGGAACCCAGGAAGCTCCCGGTGAGGACGTAGGCGCCCACGCCGGCGACGAGCGCGACCAGGACGAGGGTGGAGACGGCGATCCGTGTCATGTCAGGCGGTCCACCCGTCGGGCGCGAGCCGCGCATCGGTCCTGCGCACCGCGGCCACGTCGCCGGGAGACAGGGCCGCAAGATGGTCGGCCACCGCCACCCCGCCGAGTCGGGCGTCCGGCTCGACCTCCAGCCACGGGACCAGGACGAACGCGCGCTCGGACGCGCGGGGGTGGGGCAGGGTCAGGACCTCGTCGGCGGAGCCCACCGTGACCCCGTCCACCTCCGCGGAGACCACGTCCACGTCGAGGGTCCGCGGGCCCCAGCGGAGGTCACGGGTCCGGCCGGCCGCGCGTTCCCTGGCGAATCCCCATTCGAGCACGTCGAGCGGGGTACCCGGATGGACGACGACGAGGACCGCGTTGAGGAAGTCGTCCTGCTCCACCCCGCCCCACGGGGGGGTGGCGTACACCGACGAGGCCGCGACGAGGATCCCGTCCTCCACCGCGTCGGCCACCACGCGCCGGAGCAGGCCGAGGGCGTCACCCTGGTTGCCGCCGATCGACAGCACCGCCCGACAGGTCACCGCGGCCCGCCCGCCCGGCCGCGCCCGCCCTGGCGTGAACGCCTGGCCACCACCGCGACGTCGGCGAACTCCGCCGGGATCGGCGCCTGTGGCTTGTGCAGCGTCACCTCCACCGCGTGGGCATCGGGCGCGAGCTCCATGATCCCGTCGGCGATCCGCGACGCCACGGTCTCGATGAGGTCGCAGGCCGGTCCCGCCACCACGTCGCGCGCGAACAGGGCGAGGGCGCCGTAGTCCACCGTGTCCGCGAGGTCGTCGGAGGCCGCGGCGGCGGTGAAGTCGGTCCACAGGACCAGGTCCACGAGGAAGTCCTGGCCGTCGCGCTTCTCGTGTTCGAAGACCCCGTGGTTGCCGCGGACCCGCAGCCCCCTGAGCTCTATCCGGTCCGCCATCAGCCCCGCTCCTCTCGTCCGGCCGCCCAGGCCGCGGCCACACGGACCGCGTCGACGCTGGGCGCCACGTCGTGGACCCGCACCGCCCAGGCCCCGGCGGCGGCGGCCAGCGCCGTGATCGCCGCGGTCGCCGGATCCCGCCCGGACACCGCACGCGGCTCGCCTCGGTCGTCGGACAGGAGCGACCCGAGGAAACGCTTGCGGGAGGCCGCGACGAGGACGGGGAACCCGAGATCGGTGAGGGCGTCGAGCCCGTGGAGGAGCGCCCAGTTGTCGCGGGAGTCCTTGGCGAACCCCAGACCCGGGTCCAGCACGATCGAGCCGGAGCCGACGCCCGCGGCGAGCGCGGCATCGACCCTGCGCGCGAGGTGATCACGCACCGAGGCCACGACGTCCCCGCCGTAGTCGGCCCTGCCCCCCGCTCCCGCCCGGTAGTCGTCCGGTGACACCCAGTGCATGAGGATCACCGGGCATCCGTGCTCGGCCACGACCCGGAGGAGGTCGGCGTCCGCGAGGCCGCCGGAGACGTCGTTGATGATCGCGGCCCCGGCCTCGAGGGCGCCCGCGGCGACGGAGGAGCGCATGGTGTCGACGGAGACGGTCACGCCCTCGCCCGCGAGCTCGCGGACCAACGGGATCACGCGCCCCGCCTCGTCGCCGCGGTCGACCCGGACGGCGCCGGGGCGGGTGGACTCCCCGCCCACGTCGAGGAGGTCCGCGCCCTGGGCGACCAGCCGCCCCGCGTGGGCGAGGGCGGCCTCGGGCGCGAGGTGTCGCCCGCCGTCGGAGAAGGAGTCCTCCGTGACGTTGACGATGCCCATGACCGCGCAGCGGCCCGGGCGCGGCAGGCCGACCGGACCGTTCACGTACCGCGCAGGAGGCCGAGCGCCTCCGCCCTGGTCGCCGCGTTGGTCCGCATGCTCCCGCGGACGGCGGAGGTCGTGGTGACCGAACCCGGCTTGCGGATGCCCCGCATGGCCATGCACAGGTGCTCGGCCTCGATCACCACGAGCACGCCGGCCGGATCGAGTTTGTCCACCAGGGCGTCCGCGACCTGACTGGTGAGTCGCTCCTGGACCTGCGGCCGTTTGGCGAAGAGGTCCACGAGGCGGGCCAGTTTGCTCAGCCCGGTGACCGCCCCCGACCGACCCGGGATGTACCCGATGTGGGCGACCCCGTGGAACGGCACCAGGTGGTGCTCGCAGGTCGAGTAGATGGGGATGTCGCGCACCAGCACCAGCTCGCGGTGATCCTCGTTGAAGGTCTT
>DIAZ01000186.1:44239-46141 GCA_002415925.1 Dietzia sp. UBA5065
CCGACCCGGGATGTACCCGATGTGCGCGACCCCGTGGAACGGGACCAGGTGGTGCTCGCAGGTCGAGTAGATGGGGATGTCCCGCACCAGCACCAGCTCACGGTGATCCTCGTTGAAGGTCTTCGACAGCACCGCCGCGGGATCGGTGTACAGGCCCGCGAAGACCTCGCGGTAGGCCCGGGTGACGCGCGCCGGGGTGTCCCGCAACCCCTCACGGTCCGGGTCCTCGCCCACGGCCATCAGCAACTCGCGCACCGCGGCCTCGGCGCGGTCGGCGTCGAAGACGCGGCCCGTGGTGACCGACACGGCGTCGGCGGCGGGTATGTGATCAGGAGTCGTCATCAGTCCTCTTCTCGCACGGAACCGACCGAGGGGTCAGTCTTCGCGTTCCCACGGGGCACGCCAGCCGGGGTCCTTGTCCTCCCGGCGACGGGAGCCACTCCGGCGGCCGTTCCCGTCCACCGCCGACCACGCCCGCGTGGACCCGGCGGACCCGACCGGCGGATCGGACCGGGGGTCGTCCTCGCCGGACCCCTCGCCGGGCGCCCCGCCGGGGGATTCCCGGGGCCCGGGGGCGGCCGGGAGCCTGGTGGTCTCGGCGCCAGTCGGCCCGTTCCCGCCGTCCGGGGCCGGGCCGCCGTCCGGGACCCCGCCCCCGACGGGCGCCGTGCCGCGCGGGGGCCAGCCCGGCGCCGACCAGCCCGGGGGCGGCGGGGTGCCGTAGGCCGGGATCCCGGTCGGCAGCGACCCCGCAGGGACTTGTCCGCGCTGCGCCCCCCTGCCGGTCCCGGTCATCCCGCCCGGGGCGGGATCGGTTCCGTTCACATCCCCCGCGTCGACGCCGCCGGGCTCGCGGCCCGACGGCAGGACCGGCATGGCGAACGGGTCGGTCACCGGCGGCGGCCAGGGCTCCCCGCGCTCCTTGGCCAGCTCACCGGGGGTCTTGATGGGCGGTTCCGTGGACGGGACACGCCCGCCGAAGTCGTCGAACTCGGTGAGCCTCGGCCGCTTGACGACGTCCGCGAAGAGCCGCGCGAGGTCGTCCTGCCGGAGGGTCTCCTTCTCCAGCAGCTCACCGGCGACCGCGTCGAGGATCTCGCGGTTGGCCTCGAGGACCCGCCACGCCTCGGTGTGCGCGGCGTCGATGATGCGGCGCACCTCGTCGTCGATGGTCTTGGCGATCTCGGGGGAGTAGTCCGCGCCCGCCCCGCCTCCCCGACCGAGGAACGGGTCCCCGCCCTCGTTGCCGTACTTGACCGCCCCGAGCTTGGCGCTCATCCCGTACTCGGCGACCATCGCCCGGGCGATGCGGGTGGCCTGCTCGATGTCCGAGCTCGCGCCGGACGTCGGCTCGCCGAAGATGTACTCCTCGGCTGCACGCCCGCCCATGGCCATGACGATCCGGGCGATCATGTCCGCGCGGGTCATCAGCGACTTGTCGTCCTCCGGGACGACGAGCGCGTGCCCGCCGGTGCGGCCCCGGGCCAGGATGGTGACCTTGTGCACCCGCTCGAGGTCCTCCATCGCCCACGCGGCCAGGGCGTGCCCGGACTCGTGGTACGCGGTGACCTTCTTCTCGTGCTCGCTGATCACGCGGTGCTTGCGGCGCGGGCCGCCCACCACGCGGTCCGTGGCCTCCTCGAGGATGTCGATCGAGATCTCGTCCCGACCGATGCGGGCCGCGAGTAGCGCACCCTCGTTGAGCACGTTGGCCAGGTCGGCGCCCGACATGCCGATCGTGCGGCGGGCGAGCGCCGTCATGTCGACGTCCGCGGCCAGCGGCTTGCCCACCGCGTGCACGGCGAGGATGGCCTCCCGGCCGCGCAGGTCCGGGTTGGTCACCGGGACCTGGCGGTCGAAGCGCCCGGGACGGAGCAACGCCGGGTCGAGCACGTCGGGACG
>DIAZ01000186.1:46237-47252 GCA_002415925.1 Dietzia sp. UBA5065
AGCACGTCGGGACGGTTGGTGGCCGCGATGAGGATGACGGTCGAGCGGTCGTCGAACCCGTCCATCTCCACGAGCAGCTGGTTGAGCGTCTGCTCCCGCTCGTCGTGGCCGCCGCCCGTGCCGGACCCGCGATGCCGACCGACGGCGTCGATCTCGTCGACGAACACGATGCACGGCGCGTTCTGCTTGGCCTTCTCGAAGAGGTCGCGCACGCGCGAGGCGCCCACGCCCACGAACATCTCCACGAAGTCGGAGCCGGAGATCGAGTAGAACGGCACCCCGGCCTCCCCTGCCACGGCGCGCGCCAGCAGCGTCTTGCCCGTTCCGGGCGGTCCGTAGAGCAGGACGCCGCGGGGGATCTTGGCGCCCAGCCGCTCGTAGCGCGCCGGATTCTGGAGGAAGTCCTTGATCTCGTTGAGCTCCTCCACCGCCTCGTCCTCGCCCGCCACGTCCGCGAACGTGGTCTGCGGCATGTCCTTGGTGAACTCGACCGCCCGCGACTTGCCGACGCCGAACAGGCCGCCCTTGCCACCCTGCATGCGGGACATGAAGAAGAACAGGAGCCCGAAGAGGATGAGCATGGGCAGCAGGAACGACGCCATCTGCATGAGGAAGCCCTGCTGCGTGACGGTGGTGTCGTACTTCTCCGGCTCCGCGGCGGCGACCCGGTCGAAGATCTGGTCCGCCGCCCGCTCGGGGTACTTGGCGATGAGCTTGTCCGTCTCCTCGGCCCCCTCCTCCGGGGCGATGGGCGACTTGAGGGTGAGCCGGAGCTGCTGCTCGCGGTCCTCGATGGTCGCCTCCTTGACGTTCTTGGCGTCGACCTGGGCGAGCGCCACCGAGGTGTCGACCTCGGCGAAGCCCCGCTGGTCGTTCGCGAAGAACGAGAACCCGACGATCGCCAGGATGATGACACCCGCGATCGCCACGTTGCGGAAAACGGTGTTGCTCTTGCGGTCCATTCGGTCCTCGTGTGCGAAGGACGGCCCGGCCGGTCGGCGGACCTGTGTGTTCG
>DIAZ01000186.1:47390-49053 GCA_002415925.1 Dietzia sp. UBA5065
GTTCGACTGACTGCGTCGGTATCGCCCCAGGCTACCTGCGCCGTCCGACACGCGACCGCGATGATCGCCACGGGCGCACACCCGCCGCCGTCGTACCATCGAGACCGTGACCACTTCCCCGCTCACCGCAGCCGGCACCGCCGCGGCCGTGCACTCCGGCGCCGGTGGCGCGCTGGAGTCCCTCGACGCCGCCCTCGACCGGGTCGCCGACCTCGACCCGGCGCTCCACGCCTTCACCACACTTCTGCGCGCCGACGGCCGGGCCGCCGGCGCCGCGGTGGACGCCCTGGCACCGGCCGCTCGCTCGGCGCTCCCGCTGGCGGGGGTGCCGTTCGCGATCAAGAGCACCGTCACGTTGGACAATCCCGTGGTCGCGCCCCTGCTGGCGGCCGGCGCCGTCCCCGTGGGCGTCACCGCCGCGCCCCAGCTGTGCACGTGGGGGATGACGGACTCCGAGGAGCACGGGATCACCCGCAACCCGCGCGACCTGTCCCTGTCCGCCGGCGGCTCCTCCGGCGGGTCCGCGGCGGCGGTGGCCTCCGGGATGGTGCCGCTCGCGGTGGGCGACGACGGCATGGGGTCCCTGCGCATCCCCGCCGCGGCCTGCGGGATCGTCACCATCAAGCCCGGGCCGGGGGTCGTGCCCACCCGGCTGTCCGGCGACAACTGGGGCCGGCTCGCCGAGTCGGGCCCGCTCGCGCGGACGGTCGGGGACGCGGCCCTGGCGCTGTCCGTGATGTCCGGGAGGCCGGAACTCGCGGCGGTCGGGCGCGTGCCCCGCGGGAGCCGGGTCGGCCTGTCCACGACCAGCCCGATCCGGCTCGGCGTCGATCTGGTGCCCGTCCGGGAGCCCTGGCGGCGGGCGGCCCGGGAGGCCGCGGACCTGCTGCGGGCGGACGACCTCGTCGTCGTCGACACCACGCTGCCCTCCCCGCGCGACCCGGTCCTCTACCTGGCGCGCTGGACGTCCGCCGTGGCCCGCGCCGCCGAGGAGGAGAACCTCCCGCTCTCGGCGATGGAGCGGCGCACCCGGCACCACGCCCTGCTGGGGCGCACGGTGTTCCGCAGGGGCGGCGCCGGGGACGGGGACACCCGGTGGAACCGGGGGGTCGAGGCGCTGCGGACCGACGTCGAGCGGGCGATGGCCACCGCCGGCGTGGACGTGTGGCTCACCCCCGCCCTGGCCGACGTGCCCCCCGAGGCCACCGAATGGCACCGGCGGTCGTGGGGACGCTCGCTCTGGGCCTCGATGCGGTTCTCCCCGTTCACCCCCCTGGCCAACGTGCTCGGCTGGCCGGCGATGACCGTCCCGTGCGGCCGCACCCATACCCCGCTCGGGCGGGTCCTGCCCACCTCCGTCCAGCTGGTGGGCAGGCCGGGCTCGGAGGCCACGCTGCTCGCGCTCGCGGCCGCCGTCGAGCGGGGCGGGGCCTGACCTCCCGGATCAGTACACCTAGCCGGCCGCCTGCGCCTTGTACTTGTCCGCGATCCGGCGCTTGACCAGCTTGCCGGTGGGCGTCCGGGGCAGTTCGTCGACAAAGTCCACGCCGCGGGGGATCTTGAAGTCCGAGACGTGCCCCCGCAGCGAGCCGAGGATCTCCTCGGCCAACCCGGGGTCGTCGGCCCGGTCGGCGGCGGGCACCACCACGGCGTGGACCCTCTC
>DIAZ01000186.1:49154-59989 GCA_002415925.1 Dietzia sp. UBA5065
CTTGCGGTCGGTGAGGTAGAGGAAGCGGTCCTCGTCCAGGTAGCCCACGTCGCCGAACGTGGACCAGTTGGGGTGCTGGGGATGGAAGACCGACGCCGTCTTCTCCGGGTCACCGTGGTAGGAGAAGGTGCCCTCGTCCTGCTGCCAGTAGATGGTGCCGATCTGGCCGGTGGGGAGCTCGTTGCCCTCCTCGTCGCAGATGTGCGCGATGCCCTTGAGTCCGTCGCGGCCCACCGACCCCGGGCGCTCGAGCGCCTCCTGGGAGTTGATGAACGTGATACCCATGCCCTCGGTGGCCGAGTAGTACTCGTGGATCACCGGGCCCCACCACTCGATCATCCGCCGCTTGACCTCCGGCGGACACGGCGCGGCGGCGTGGATGGCGTGGGTCATGCTGGACACGTCGTAGCGCTCGCGCGTGGCGTCGGGCAGCTTGAGCATCCGCACGAACATCGTGGGCACCCACTGCGAATGCGTGACGTGGTACTCCTCGATCAGCCGCAGGGCCTCCTCCGGGTCGAAGCGGTCCATGAGGATGACCGTCCCACCCACCGAGTTGACGACGCCGCAGAACCGCAGCGGGGCCGCGTGGTACAGCGGTGCCGGGCACAGGTACACGCTGTCGGCGTCGAAGGCGTAGAGGAAGCTGAACACGGGCGTGTAGAGATCCGGCACCTCGTCGATCTGCCCCTCCGGCAGGTCCACCCGTACGCCCTTGGGGCGGCCGGTGGTGCCCGACGAGTAGAGGAAGTCGTGGCCGCGGGGCTGGTCGGCGGGAGCCTCAGTGGGCTGACCCTCCAGCAGGCCGCGGTAGTCCTCCAACCCGTCGAGGGCGCCGCCGAACGCCACCCGGTGCTCCACTGCCGGATGCGCTTCGGGCGTGAGGTCCACATGATCGGCCACCGCAGCGGACACGAACAGGGCGCGTGCCCCGCAGTCGCCGATGATGTAGGACGACTCCTCCGCGGTCAGATGGTGGTTGATCGCCGCGATGTAGAGGCCGGATCGCAGCGCCCCCCAGTAGATCTCGACCATCTCGAGGGTGTTGTCCGAGACCACGGCGATCGTGTCGCCGGGCTTGAAGCCCCACTCGTCGGTGAGCAGGTGGGCGAGTTGAGCGGAGCGGGTCTCGAGCTGGGCGTACGTGATCTGCTCGCCGGTCGCGGGACGGATCACGGCGGGCTTGTCGGGAGTGCTGGCGGCGAAGGTACCTGGGAACATGCCGCCAGGCTAACCCCCCGACGTGACCTGGATCACCTGATTGGCAGACACGTGTCCAACACACTCCGGCGTGCGCTGGCTGAACGTACGCGATCACCGGGTCCGCGCTGGGGCCGTGGACCAAAGAGCCAGCGCAAGCCGGAGGGGCGGCCGGAGGGCCGGCCGGGGCGGGAACTCAGGAGTACATGCGCGGGTGCAGCCGGCCGATGTACGGCAGGTCGCGGTAGCGCTCGGCGTAGTCCAGGCCGTAGCCCACCACGAACTCGTTGGGGATGTCGAAGCCGATCTCGAGGATGTCCAGGTCCGCCTTGACCGCGTCGGGCTTGCGCAGCAGGGTGACGATCTCCAGCGAGCGCGGGTTGCGGGTCCGGAGGTTGCGCATCAGCCAGGACAGGGTCAGACCCGAGTCGATGATGTCCTCGACGATGATCACGTCGCGGTCGGCGATGTCCCGGTCGAGGTCCTTGAGGATCCGCACGACACCCGAGGAGCTGGTCGAGGAGCCGTACGAGCTCACCGCCATGAACTCCAGCTCGGACGGGATGGACAGGGCGCGGGCGAAGTCGGAGACGAAGATCGCGGCGCCCTTGAGAACGGCCACCAGGACGACCTCGTGCTCGGAGTCGGCGTACCGCTCCCCGATCGCGGCGCCCATCTCGGCGATCCGCTCCCGGATCCGGTCGGCGTCGAGCAGCACCGTCTCGATCTCGTCGGCGTACTTGTCCACGTTGCTCATGTCGTCCCCGCTCAGCTGGCCCGATCGATCTCGAGGACCACCTTTCCATGCCGACGCCGGGCGACCAACCTCCCCGAGCCCTCGGCCACACCCGCCCCCGCCGACCCGCCGCCGCCCACCGCGACGCCGCCCTGCCCCCGCCAGTCCGTGACGAGCGCGGCGATGGCCGTAATCTGCGCGTATGTGGGCGAGGGCACCCCCCGCCCCAGGAGCCAGCGGCGCAGGACCCGGGTCAGCACCGCGCGCGCGAGCGGCTCCAGCACGGCGACGTCCAGGGTGCCGTCGGGGGCGACGGACACGGCGGCGGCGAGTCGGTCCAGCTCGTCGTCGTCGCCCCGGAGCAGTTCCGCGGTCCGGGCCAACCCCTCGGCGACGCCGCCGCCGAGGACGTCCTCGAGCAGCGGGAGCACCTCGCGGCGGAGCCGGACGCGCGTGAAGGCGGGGTCGACGTTGTGCGGGTCCTCCCACCAGTCCAGGCCGAGCGCGCGGCAGGCCTCGCGGGTGTCGGCGGTGCGGACCCCGAGCAGCGGGCGGCCCCACGGCGCGTCCCAGGCCGCCATCCCGCGCAACGAGCGCGCGCCGGAGCCGCGGCCCAGGCCCAGCAGGACGGTCTCGGCCTGGTCGTCGAGGGTGTGGGCGAGCAGGACGGGCCGGCCGTCGCGCGCGGCGTCGAGCGCGGCGTACCGCGCGCTGCGGGCGGCGGCCTCGGGGCCGGTGCCGTCGGGGGTGACCACGACGACGAGGACCCGCGCCCCCACGCCGAGCCCGCGCGCCGCGGCGGCCGCATCCCGGGCCACCTCGCCCGAGCCCGGCTGCAGGCCGTGGTCCACGACGAGCGCCGTCACCTCGGCGAACTCGGCGGCCGCAGCCGCGGTGAGGGCCAGCGAGTCAGCGCCCCCCGACAGCGCCACGCAGACCTCGTCGCCGACCCCCGGGTACGCCCGGCGGAACGCCCGCACGGCCGCGCGGACCCGCCAGGCGGGCCCGGTCCAGTCGGCGCCGCTAGCGGCAGCCACAGGTTCTCAGCGAGGCGGCGATCCGGTCCAGGACGGGCCGGGCGGCGGCGGGGTCGGTGCCGGAGGACAGCAGCGCGAAGCTCATGGAGCGCCCGTCGGCGCTGGTGACGGTCCCGGCGAGGGCGCTGGTCCCGGCGAGCGTCCCGGTCTTGGCGCGCACCCAGCCCGCGCCGGGGGCGGCGGGGCCGTCGAAGCGGTCGGAGAGCGTCCCCGAGCCGGCGGCCACCGGCAGCGTGTCGAGCAGGTCGCGCATCTCCCGGGTGGCGTCCGGCGCGGCGGCGGTGCGCAGGACGTCGGTGAGGACGGCCGCGGAGAGCCGGTCGCCGGGGCTCATGCCCGAGCAGTCGTCCAGCCGGACCCCGGACATGTCGATCCCGCGCTCGGCCAGGGTCTCGACGACCGCGGTCGTCCCGGCCGTGAAGTCGACCGGGACGTCCGGGTGGCGGGCGAGCGCCACCTCGCGGCAGATCGACTCGGCCAGGACGTTGTCGGAGTAGACCAGCATGGACCGCAGGCGGTCGGTCAGCGGCGCCGACGAGACTCGGCCGATCTCACCGGTGGTCTCCACGGGTTCGGCCGAAACCCGGACGAGGGCCGGGTCCACGCCCAGTTCGCGGGCCAGGGCGCGCCCGGCCGCCAGGGCGGGCTCGGCGGTGCGGGGCGAGTACTCGTCGGCCGGGTCGAGGCGGCCGGAGTCGAGCATCCAGGCCTCGACCGGCGCGATGTTGCCCGCCGCGACGTCGGCCGGCGACCACCCGGGGCCCAGCCCCGGCCCGGTGTAGGGGCCCGGGGCCACGACGATGCGCGCGGGCGCGACGCCCGCCCCGCGGATCACCTCGGCGGCCCGCGTGACGGTGGTGGCCCCCGGGAAGAGCGGGCCGGGCTCCCCGCCGCCGGACATGGTGGGGTCGCCGCCGGGGACCACGACCAGGGTGTCGGGCTCCGCGCCGCGCTCGAACACCGTGTCCACGCGCGCGTCCCCGGGCAGTCGGCTCAGCGCCGCGACGGCCGTGAGGAGCTTGACCGTCGAGGCCGGGACCCGCGCGTCCCGGGGACGCCGCTCCCACAGCACCCGACCGGTCGCGTCGTCCACGACGCTGGCGGCGAGGTCGCCGACGGCGGGCGTCGACGCGAGGGGGCCGAGGATCTGCTCGAGGGCGGCGGGGTCCGGGGCGGGAGCGGCGGCGTCCGCGGCGATGAGCCCGGGGGAGGGAGGCGGGGCCGCGGGCGCCGGGTCGGTCGGCTCCCCGCGGGGTCCGCCGTCGACGACCGTGATGAGCGCCGCCGCGACGAGGCCGGCCACCAGGAGGGCGACCAGGACGAGCACCACCCCGATCCGCCAGGTCGGGCCCCGCCCGCGCCACACGCCCCGCTCGGTCACGGACCCCCACCCTCCTCGTTTCGGCCCGCCCCGGAAGGCCCCGGATCGCGCGTCGTCCGCCCCCACGCTAGCCGCCGCCGTGACGCCGGACACCCCCGGCACGGGACGGCCCATTAGAATCGGTCCGAATCGCCCGGGAGAGCGTCCGGGGCCCGGAAAATGACGATCAGCGAGGTACGCCAGTGTCCGTCGAAGTGACCATCGAGATCCCCAAGGGCTCGCGCAATAAGTACGAGATCCACCACGAGACCGGGAAGATCTATCTCGACCGCTTCCTCTACACCTCGATGGGCTACCCCGCCGACTACGGCTACATCGACCAGACCCTCGCCGACGACGGCGACCCGTGCGATGCGCTGGTGCTCCTCGACGAGTCGGTCTTCCCGGGCGTGATCGTCAACTCGCGCATCGTGGGCGTCTACACGATGTCCGACGAGGCCGGCGGCGACGACAAGCTGCTCTGCGTCCCCAACGGCGACCCGCGCTGGGACCACATCCAGGACGTCGGCGACGTGCCCGAGTTCGAGCTCAAGGCGATCGAGCACTTCTTCCTCCACTACAAGGACCTCGAGCCCGGCAAGCACGTCACCCCGGGCGAATGGAAGGACAAGGCCTGGGGCGAGAAGCTCGTCGTGGAGGGCGTCGAGAACTTCAAGAACAACCCCGAGGACAAGGCGGAGCCCTTCCGCGGCTGACCCGCCCTCGGCGCTCGGCCCCCACCACCGGGCGCCCCGACACGGCCCCGGCGCGACCATCGTGCCGGGGCCGTGTCGCGTCCGTGGCACGGCCGGGGCCGCAAGGTGACGTGACCACGATCACGGTCATTTCAGCCCTCTGCAACTTTGCACGGCCATGCAGAATCCGTACGGTGGATCGGGTGACCCCCGACTTCCTCAAACCCCGCGGGCTGCGCGAGGCCAAGAAGGAACAGACCCGCGCCGCGCTCTCCGACGCCACCATGGCGCTGGTGAGCGAGCGCGGCTACGAGGCCACCACCGTCGACGCGATAGCCCACGCCGCGGGGGTCTCGGTCCGGACGTTCCACAACTACTTCCCCGGCAAGGCCGCCGCACTCACGCATCTCGCGGCCGACCTCATCGCCGAGTACAACGCCGAGCTCCGCGCGCAGCCCGACTCGGCGAGCTGCGCGGACGCCCTGCGGGACGCGTGGCGCACCATGCTCGACCGGCACCGCGGGAACGTGGCGGGGCTCAACGCGCTCATCGACGCGATCGAATCCAACCCCGACCTGCGCCGCTACCTCGAGGACAACCACCCCGAGGTCGGCGTCGAGGGCGTCGTGGAGGCCGCCCGCCGGCTCGGGCTGGACCCGGCCACCTCCGCGATCCCGCACGTCGTCACGCAGATCACCTTCACGATCGCGGTGACGGTCATCCGGCTCCACGCCTCGCCGGACTTCCCCGATCGCACCCAGGACCGCCTGCTCGACGAGGCGTTCTCCGCGCTGCCGCTGCTCGTCGCCGCACCACCGACCGACTCCCCCACCTAGGAGCACCACATGGCTTCCTTCCTCTACCGCGTCGGACGCGGGTCGTTCCGGCGCTGGCCGCTCGTGATCGGCGCGTGGCTGGCCGTCCTCGCCGTGGTCGGCGGACTCGCGGCGGCGTTCTCCGCGCCCGCCTCCAGCACGTTCTCCATCCCCGGCATCCCGTCCGAGCGGGCGCAGACCCTGCTCACCGAGCGGTTCCCGTCCGAGTCCGGCGGGGACCCCCAGACGGCGCCCACCTTCACCGTGGTCATCGCGACGGCGGACTCGACCCCCCTCACCTCCGCGGAGAACCAGGAGAAGGTGGCCCGCGTCCTCGACGCGATCCGGGACATCCCGGGGCTCGCCGCCCCCACCGCCGTCGGCACCCTCGGGCTTCCCGCGGAGGCCCTCGACGGCGGGGACCCCGGCGACCGGCCGTGGGTCACCGCGGTGAGGGCCCAGTCCGACGGGCTGATCGACCAGACGACCGCCGCCGGAGGCGACCGCGCGCAGGCGGAGAAGGACGCGGCGACGGTCTCCCCGCTCTCCCCCGACGAGTCCGTGTACTCGGTCCGGGCGGGCTTCGACACCGCGGGCACCCCGTCCGCGGTCGACGTGACCGACGAGCAGCGCGAGGCGCTGCGGGCGGTCGCCGCCACCGGTGAGGACCTGGGACTCGAGGTGGCCTACAACGGCCCCGCGGCCCAGGACATGGGCGGCATCGGCTTCACCTCGGAGATCATCGGCATCGTCGTGGCCCTGATCGTCCTGGCCATCACCTTCGGCTCGATCGCCGCGGCCGGCCTGCCCATCGTCACCGCGATCGTCGGTGTGGGGATCGCCGTGCTGTCCGTGCACGCGCTCTCGGGCACCATCGAGGTCAACGACACGACCCCGATCCTCGCCACGATGCTCGGCCTGGCCGTGGCGATCGACTACTCCCTGTTCATCGCGAGCCGGTACAAGCACGAGATCAGGCTCACCGACGACAGGTCACACGCCGCCGGGCGGGCGGTCGGCACCGCCGGCTCCGCCGTCGTCTTTGCCGGGCTCACCGTGTTCATCGCCCTGGTCGCCCTGACCGTCGTCGGGATCCCGTTCCTGTCCGTCATGGCGCTGGCGGCCGCGGGCGCGGTCGTGGTCTCCGTGCTCATCGCGCTCACCCTGCTGCCCGCCCTGTTCGGCGCGCTCAAGGGCCGGGCGTTCTCGGGGAAGGTGCCCGGGGTGACCGCCCCGGACCCGGAGGACGAGGGCGTCCACACCGCCGGCGAGCGCTTTGCCAAGGCCATGCGGGCCAAGCCGTGGATCGGCCTGGCCGGCGGCATCGTCGTCCTGGCCCTCCTCGCCGTCCCGGTGGGCTCGATGCGCCTCGCGCTCCCCTCGGACACCACCATGGACCGGGGCACCCCGGCCCGCGACGCCTCCGACCTGCTCGAACGCGGATTCGGCCCGGGCGCCAACGCCCCCCTGCTCGCGATCGTCGACGCCACCGGGATACCCGCCGCGGACCGCGCGGACGCCTTCCAGACCGCCGCGGGCGACTTCCGGGCGATGGACGGCGTGGCCAACGCCCAGGTCGTCCTCACCAACGGCGACCCGGCGGATCCGCTCACCGCCGACACCGCCCAGATCCTCGTCTACCCCTCCACCGGCCCGACCGACGCGGCCACCGAGGACCTCCTGCACACGATGCGGGACCACGCCGGGGCGTACACCGCCGAGACCGGCGCGGACTACGGCATCACCGGGCTGACCGCCATCCAGTCGGACGTGTCCGAGCGGCTCTCCGACGCCCTCGTGCCGTACCTGGCGATCGTCGTCGGGCTGGCGTTCCTGCTGCTCATGCTGGTGTTCCGCTCGATCGTCGTCCCGCTCACCGCCGCGCTGGGCTTCCTGCTCTCGGTCCTGGCGACCCTCGGCGCCACCGTGGCGATCTTCCAGTGGGGGTGGTTCGGGATGATCGAGGGCAACCCGATCATCAGCTTCCTGCCGATCATCCTCATCGGCCTGGTGTTCGGCCTCGCCATGGACTACCAGGTGTTCCTGGTCTCCCGGATGCGAGAGGCCTACTCCCACGGCGAGTCCGCGAGCGACGCCGTGGTCCACGGCTACAAGTACGGCGCCCGCGTGGTCAGCGCCGCCGCGGTGATCATGATCAGCGTGTTCGGCGGCTTCATCCTCATGGACTTGGCGTTCATCAAGACCATGGGCTTCGCGCTCGCGGCGGCGGTGTTCTTCGACGCCTTTGTCGTGCGGATGGTGATCATGCCGTCGCTGATGTACCTCATCGGCGACAGGGCGTGGTGGCTGCCGCGGTGGCTGGACCGCCTCCTGCCCAGGGTCGACATCGAGGGCGAGAAGCTCGCGGCGCAGGCCCCGGCGGGCGAGGCCGACCCGGCCGCCGGGCGGGAGCCGGCCCCCGCCCGCTGACCGCCGCCACGGCGGGCCCGGGCCGGGTCGGGCCGGGCGGAGCCTGGTCGGGTCAGCGGCCGGTGTACCTGGCCTCGCGCTTCTCCAGCGTCGACCCGATCGCCTCCATCATGTCCGCCGACGCCAGGAAGCCCGCGTTCCACGTGGCGACGTACCGGTTGGACTCGTAGATCGGCCCGTCGATCGCCCG
The DNA here is from genome assembly GCA_002415925.1 of Dietzia sp. UBA5065. Taxonomy (GTDB): domain Bacteria; phylum Actinomycetota; class Actinomycetes; order Mycobacteriales; family Mycobacteriaceae; genus Dietzia. The sequence goes on from DIAZ01000186.1 coordinate 57,618, forward strand.
GCCCAGCACCTCGCGCGTGCCGCGCACGACCAGCGGCGGGTTGTCCGCGATCTCCGCGGCCGTGGCGTGGGCGGAGTCGAGCACCCCGGCGGCGTCCTCGGCCACGTGGGTGACCAGCCCGTACCGCAGCGCCGTCTCGGCGTCGATGTCGCGACCGGTCAGCGCCAGCTCGCGGGTCAGGCCCGAGCCGATGATGTACGGCAGGCGCCCGAGCGAGCCCATGTCGGCGACGATGCCCACCTTGACCTCGCGGACCGAGTACGTCGAGTCGGCCGAGCCGTGGCGGACGTCGCAGGCCGAGATGAGGTCCATGCCTCCGCCGATGCAGCGGCCCTGCACGGCGGCCACGGTGGGGGTCCGGGCCGAGGCGACCGCGTCCACCGCCTGTCGCATCGTCTCCACGAAGTCCAGGATCCGCTCGTTGCGGGAGGCGTCCGGCGTCGAGTCCGCGGGCAGGAACTCCATGAACTGCGGCATCATCGCCATGAGGTCCAGGCCGTACGTGAAGTTGCGGCCCTGCCCGGCGATCACCGCGGCCCGGACGTCCGGGTCGGCGTCGAGTTCGGCCATGACGCGGGGCATCTCCGCCCAGAAGTCCGGGCCCATGCCGTTGTTCGGGCCGGGCCCGATCAGCGTCACCTGCGCGACGTGCGGGTGGCGGGCACCCCTGTCGATGCGGACGGAGGCGTACTCGCCGGGCGCGGCGGCGGTGCTGGGGTTGGTCATGCGCCAAGCATGCCAAAGCCCGCTCAGGCGCGGGCGTCAGGCATGACGATCCACATGATCACGTACAGCAGCACCTGCGGGCCCGGCAGCAGCAGCGATGCCACGAACAGGATGCGGACCACCACCGGGTCCACGCCGAAGTACCCGGCCAGCCCGCCGCACACCCCGCCGATCCAGCGGTCGGAGGACCGTTCCAGTCGCCTGGTCCCGATTCCCGGGTCGTTGGTCATGACGCTCTCCTCGTCGTCGTCGTCACACGGTCGGGAACCTCCTCCCCGACGACCCCCATCCTCCTCCGCCGAGCCCCGCACCACATCGGGGAAAGCCCCGGCATCCGACCCCGAGACGCGGTCAGGTGTGGAACTCGCCGCAGTCCACGGTGAGGGTCTGACCGGTCACGGCCGACGCGGCGTCCGAGAGCAGGAACAGCACCGGGTCGACGATCTCCCGCTCGGTGGGCAGGCGACGCAGGTCCATCTTGGCGGCGGTGTGGGCGTAGACGTCGTCGACCGTGCCGCCGTACTTGGCGGCCAGGTGCTCGAAGTACGCCGTGAGGGTGTCACCGTGGATGTACCCGGGCGCCACCGTGTTGACGCGGATGCCGCGCGGCCCGAGCTCGGTGGCCAGGGAGTGGCCCAGCGCGACCAGGGCGGTCTTGGCGATCTTGTACCCGGCGTACCGCTCACGGGAGTGGTGGATGACCGCCGAGGCCATCATCACCACCGAACTCGGGCTCCCCTCCCCCGCGCCCGCCTCGAGCAGCGGGGTGAACTCCTGGGTCGCGCGCAGCGCGCCGAGAACGGACAGGTCAATCCCGCGGGCGATCTGGTCGTGGTCGGTCTCCGCGAGCGGCCGCATGCTGGGCACCGAGAACGCGCTGTAGACCAGGCCGTGGACGGCGTCGGTGTGGCCGGCGACCGTGTCACGAAGGGCGCGTACGGATTCCGGGTCCGTGGCGTCGACCGCCGCGGCGATGGCCGACCCGCCCGCCTCCCGGACCTCGTCGACGATCCCGTCGAGCCGGGAGGAGGTCCGGGCGGCGACGACGACGGTCGCCCCCTCCTCCGCCGCCCGCAGTGCGAGGGTGCGCCCGAAACCGGGCCCCGCCCCGACGATCACGATGGTCCGGTCCCGGAGCAGCCCTGTCATGCGTCCCATCCAACCAGCTCGGTGGCGCCCGCCGCGGTGAGTTCACCTCGCCGGGATACCATCCGCACGTGCACACCATCCCTGAGCAGTATCTTCGCAGCTCACACGCCCCCAGCCCGCGGACGTTGATCGACGTCCTCGGCGCCGCGGCCGAGCGCCACCCGGATGCACCCTGCCTGGACGACGGCGAGCGGGTGCTGAGCTACGGCCAGGTCTGGGACCAGATCCACGTCTCCGCGCGGTGGATGCACGCACAGGGGGTCGGCGCGGGCGACCGGGTGGGCATCCTCATGCCCTCGGGCACCGTGGACCTCTACCTGGCGATCCTGGCCACCCTCGCCGCCGGCGCCGCGTACGTCCCCGTGGACGTGGACGACCCGGCCGAGCGCGCCGACCTGGTGTTCGGCCAGGCGCAGGTGGCCGCCGTGTACACCGCCGACGGCATGCGGGTCACCGACCCCGACCGCCCCGCCGATCCCGCCCGCCACCGGGGCCCC
>DIAZ01000186.1:60225-63419 GCA_002415925.1 Dietzia sp. UBA5065
CCGCTCGGCCCGGGCGACCGGGTGCTGGCCGGGTTGTCCGTGGCGTTCGACGCCTCCTGCGAGGAGATGTGGCTGGCCTGGGCGTACGGGGCCTGCCTCGTGCCGGCGCCGCGGTCGATCGTCAAGTCCGGGATCGACCTGGGCCCGTGGCTGCGGGACCGCGGACTCACGGTGATCTCCACCGTCCCGACGCTGGCGTCGATGTGGCCGAACTCGATGCTCCGCGACATCCGCTTGGTGATCCTCGGCGGCGAGGCGTGCCCGCCCGAACTCGCCGCCCGGCTCGCCGGCGACGGTCGCGAGGTGTGGAACACCTACGGCCCCACCGAGGCCACGGTCGTGGCCTGCGCGGCCCTGCTGGACGGCCGCGGCGAGGTGTCTATCGGGCTGCCGCTCGACGGCTGGGACCTGGCCGTGGTGGACGCCGCGGGACGGCCGGTCGGCTACGGCGAGACCGGGGAACTGGTGATCGGCGGCGTCGGGCTGGCCCGCTACCTCGACCCCGAGAAGGACGCCGAGAAGTACGGCCCCCTGGAGACCCTCGGCTGGGAGCGCGCCTACCGCTCCGGCGACGTGGTCCGCCTCGAGGCCGACGGCCTGTACTTCAACGGGCGCATCGACGACCAGGTGAAGATCGGCGGCCGCCGGCTCGAGCTGGGCGAGGTGGACACGGCGGTGTCCGCCCTCCCCGGCGTGAGCGCGGGGGCCGCGGCGGTGAAGAAGACCGACGCCGGCCAGTCCGTCCTGGTGGCCTACCTGGTGGCCGAGACGCCGGAGACCTTCGACCTGGCCGACGCCGCGGGGATCCTGCGCGAGCACCTGCCCGCCGGGGTGGTCCCCCGCCTGGCGCTGGTCGACGACCTGCCCACCCGGACCTCCGGCAAGGTGGACCGCGCCGCGCTGCCGTGGCCGCTGGCCCAGACCTCCGCGGGCGAGACCGAGCTCGACGGCACCGACGCGTGGGTCGCCGAACTGTGGTCCTCCGCCCTCGGTGCCGACGTCTCCGGGGTCGACGAGGACTTCTTCGCCCTCGGCGGCGGCTCGCTGGCCGCCGCGCACGTGGTGGTGGCGGTCCGCGAGCGCTTCCCCGCCGTCACGGTCGGCGACATCTACGACCGGTCCAGGCTCGGCGACTTCGCGGCCTACCTCGACGAGCTCGAGCCCGAGGCCGAGGTCGAGCCGCGGCACGTCCGGCCCGTCGGCCGCGGCGCGCAGATCCTGCAGGTACTCGCCACGGTCCCGCTCCTCACCCTCACCGGGCTGCAGTGGCTCACCTGGCTGGGGATCGCCAACAACCTCGCCGCCCACGCGGGCATCCCGTGGGCCCGCCCGGTGTCGTGGTGGGCGCTGGGGATCCTGGCCGTGCTGCTCCTGCTGCCCGCCGGTCGGATGGTGGTCACGGGTCTGCTGTGCCGCGTCCTCACGGCGGGGATCACCCCGGGGACCTACCCGCGCGCGGGGTCGGTCCACCTGCGGATCTGGGCCGCGGAGCGGTTGGTGGAGTCCTCCGGGGCCGCCAATCTGGAGGGCGCCGGCTGGCTCACGCCCCTCGCCCGCCTGTTGGGCGCGACGATCGGCCACGGGGTGGACATGCACACCCTGCCGCCCGTCACCGGACTGCTGACCGTGGGCGACGGGGCCTCGATCGAGCCGGAGGTGGACCTGGCCGGGTACTGGGTCGACGGCGACGTGGTGCACGTGGGCGCCGTCGAGATCGGCGAGAACGCGGTGGTGGGCGCCCGGTCCACGCTGATGCCGGGGGCGGTGGTGGGGCGCGGCGCCCACGTGGAGATCGGCTCCGCCGTGGTCGGTTCGGTGAAGGCCGGGAAGCGGTACGCGGGCTCGCCCGCGCTGAAGCGCGGCAAGCGCGGGTCCAGCTGGCCTGCCGAGCCGGCCCCGCACAACCGGGTGTGGAGCCTGGTCTACCAGGTCTCCGCCGTGGTGTTGGGCGCGATGCCGCTGGTCGCGCTGGCCGCCGGGCTCGCGCTGGTGGCGTGGGGCGCCCGGGACGCCGGGACCTCCGGCGAGCTGGTGCTGCGCGCGGCCCTGTGGTCGGTCCCCGGTGCGCTGCTCGCGCTGGTGCTCTTCGCCGCGATGACCCTCGTGTCCATCCGTGCGCTCTCGGTGGGCCTGGCGGAGGGCTTCCACCCGGTCCACTCCCGCACCGCCTGGCAGGCCTGGTGCAGTGAGCGCATCATGGACGCCTCCCGGAACTGGCTCTACCCGCTCTACGCCTCGATGCTCACCCCGGTCTGGCTCCGCGCCCTGGGCGCGACGATCGGCAAGGACGTCGAGGCCTCCACCGTCCTGCTCATCCCCTCGCTCACCACGGTCCGCGACGGGGCCTTCCTCGCCGACGACACCATGGTCGCGCCCTACGAGCTGGGGTCCGGCTGGATGCGTCTCGAGCAGGCCCAGATCGGCAAGCGCGCCTTCCTCGGCAACTCGGGGATCGCGTCGGCGGGCCGGAAGGTGCCCGCGCGCGGGTTGGTGGCCGTGCTCTCCTCCGCTCCGCAGAAGGCCAAGAAGGGGACCTCGTGGCTGGGCTCGCCCCCGCAGAAGCTGCCCCGGACGGTCTCCGACGGCGACGACGACGGGCGCACCTACCAGCCCCCGCGCCGTCTCAAGGCCGCCCGCGGGGCGTGGGAGACCCTGCGACTGGTCCCGGTCTGGCTCTCGTTCCTCCTGCTCGTCAGCGTCCTGGTGCTGATGCAGGGGATCCACCGGGAGTGGGGCTTCCTCGCCGCCGCGCTGACCTCCGGGCTCGCGCTCGCGTACGCCGGACTCGTGGCGCTGGTCGTCTCCGTGCTGGCCAAATGGGTGTTCGTGGGCAGGATCCGCGCCGGGGAGCAGCCGCTGTGGTCGTCGTTCGTGTGGCGCAACGAGGTCGCCGACTCGTTCGTCGAACTCCTGGCCGCCCCGTGGATGGCCCGCCCCGCCACCGGCACGCCGATCCTCAACGCGATGCTGCGGCTGCTGGGCTCGCGGATCGGGCGGGGCGTGTGGTGCGAGTCGTACTGGCTCCCCGAGGCCGACCTCATCTCGCTCGGTGACGGCGCCACCGTCAACCGCGGCTGCGTGGTGCAGACGCACCTGTTCCACGACCGCATCATGCAGATCGACCGCGTGGACCTCGAGGACGGCGCCACCCTGGGCTGCCATTGCGTCACGCTGCCCGCGTCCTCGATCGGCAA
>DIAZ01000186.1:63656-67782 GCA_002415925.1 Dietzia sp. UBA5065
CCGGGTGCGCTGCGTGTCTGGACCCGACACGCAGCGCGAGCGGCCGGAATCCGGGCAGACACGCAGCGCACCCGCCGGTGGGACGAGGGAGCGCGTCACGGGCCCCCCGGCGCGGGTCCACTACACTCGCGCTGGTCATGGAATTAAAGGCAGTCAAGAGAGACCTCGTCGCCAAGATCACGGCGCCCCGCAACCCTTCCCGCACCGATCCGGTCGACCCCTACCTGCCCAGCGCCGGCAACCACGGGTACCGCGTCACCCGTTACGAGCTGGACCTCACCTACAAGATGAGCTCCAACAACCTGCGTGGCGAGGCCGTGATCACCGCCACCGCCACCGAGCCGCTCGAGGCCGTCCACCTGGACCTGTCCCCCCACCTCGAGGTGTCCAAGGTCCTGCTCAACGGCGGGCGCGTGGCCAAGTACACGCGCCCGAGGGGCAAGCTCTCGGTCACCCCGACCGAGCCGCTCGCCGTGGGGTCGGCGTTCACCCTCACCATCCGCTACTCCGGCAACCCCCGGCCCATCCGGGGCGCCTGGGGCGAGGTCGGCTGGGAGGAGCTCACCGACGGCGTCCTGGTGGCCAACCAGCCCAACGGCGCCGCCAGCTGGTTCCCGTGCGACGACCACCCGTCCTCCAAGGCGCCGTTCCACATCCGGCTCACCACGGATTCGCCGTACCGCGCCGTGGTGACCGGCTCGCTCGTGGGCACGAAGCGCAGCGGCAGCATGACCACCTGGGAGTTCGACCTCCCCCAGCCGACCTCCACCTACCTGGTCACGGTCAACCTCGGCCAGTACGAGCACCTCGAGGCGGCCGGCGGGACGGTGCCGTTCCACGCGTTCCTGCCCGCCGACCTCAAGCGGGACTTCCGCGTGGCGTTCGCCCGCCAGCTCGAGATGCTCGACGTCTTCACCGACCTGTTCGGCCCGTACCCGTTCGACAGCTACAAGGTGGTGGTGACCGACGACGAGCTGGAGATCCCCCTCGAGGCGATGGGCATGTCCACGTTCGGCCGCAACACGGCCGTGTCCGGGACCGCGGACGAACGCCTGATCGCCCACGAGCTGGCCCACCAGTGGTTCGGCAACGCCGTCACCGCCGCCGAGTGGAAGCACATCTGGCTGCACGAGGGCTTCGCCTGCTACGCCGAGTGGCTGTGGACGGAGTTCTCCGGCGGCGCGGACGCCGGGAGCCACGCGCTGCGCTACTACTCCAAGCTGCAGAACTCCCCCCAGGACATCCTGCTGGCCGATCCCGGGCCCAAGGACATGTTCGACGACCGCGTCTACAAGCGGGGCGCGCTCACCCTCCACGTGCTCCGGCTGACGATCGGAGACGAGAGGTTCTTCGACCTGCTCCGCGCGTGGGTGGCCAAGTACTCGGGCAGGACCGTGACCACCGACGACTTCCTCCACCTGGCCGCCGACCACTCCACCCTCGACCTGCGCCCGCTGTGGAACGCCTGGTTGTTCTCCGAGCCGCTGCCGCCGACCCTCGGCATGCCCGATGTCGACCCCGGCCGCGGCTGACCCCACGCCCACCGCCGGGCGGGGCCCCTCGGGCGGGATGCGGGCGCTGACCCTGGCAACCCTGTTCGCCGCCGCCTCCGGCTACCTGGTGATGCTCATCGCCGGTCGCGCCCTGGGACCGGCGGACTTCCCGCTCTTCGCCACCTACTGGGGCGCGTTCTTCGCGCTCGGCGGCGTGGCGAACGGTCTCATGCAGGAGACCACCCGCGCGGTCCGCTCGGCCCGGGAGGGCGCCGGGACCGATTCCGCCCGGGCGTCGGGGCCGCGCGTGCGCCTGCTCCTCGCCGGGCTGCTGCTCGGGCTGGCGTTGGCCGCCGTCGTGGTGGCGAGCGCGCCGGCCTGGCCCGCCCTGGGGATGCCCACCTTCTCCGGGGTCGGCGTGGCGGTCATGGCCGTCGGGATCCTCGGCTTCAGCCTCCAGGCCGCCACCGCCGGAGCGCTCTCGGGCACCGAACGCTGGGGAGGCTACGCGGTGCTGCTCACCGTGGACGCCGCGCTGCGCCTGGCGACGGCGGCCGTGGCGTGGACGCTCGGCGACGCCGCGCTGGGGTTCGCCGTGGCCACCGTGGCGGGCACGCTCACCTGGATCCTGCTCGTCGCGCTCTCCCCCGCGACCCGGGAATCGCTGCGGTCCGCGCTCGACGTGGCGCGCGGCAGGTTCTGGCGCAACACCGGTTCCGCGATGCTGGCCTCGGCCGGGACCTCGGCGCTCGTGGTGGGCTTCCCCGTCTTCGTCACCGCGACCGTGCGCGAGTCCGACCCGGCGCCCCTCGTCGGCGCGGTGATCCTGGCCATCACCCTCACCCGGGCCCCGCTCCTGGTGCCGCTGACCAGCTTCCAGAGCGCGATCATCGTCTACTTCGTGCAGCGCCGGGCCGGCGGGGCGCGCGCCCTCGCCGCCCCGCTCGGCCTGGTCGCGGCGGTCGGCATCGTGGGCGCGGGGGCCGCGTGGCTGGTGGGGCCGTGGCTCATCCGGGTGCTGTTCGGCGCCGAGTTCGAGCTTCCCGGGGCGGTCCTGGCCGCCCTCACCGCCGCGTCCGTCGGCACCGCCGCGCTGATGGTCACGGGCAACGCCGCCCTGGCCTTCGACCGGCACCTGCTCTACAACGCCGGCTGGTGGGTGGCCGTGGCCGCCGCCGCGATCCTGCTCGTCACCGTTCCCGGCCCGCTCGACGTGCGCTCGGCCATCGCGCTGCTCGCCGGGCCCGGTGTCGGCGTGGCCCTGCACCTGGTCGGGCTCGCCACCGCCCGCGCCGCGGATCCCGCCACATGACCGACGCCCGCCTCACCGCGCGGCGCGCCGCCGAACTCCTGGCCGGACTCGTCGTGGCCGCTCTCGTCGGTTCGCTGACCCTGGCCGCCGTGAGCGCCCTGCCGTTCGCCGATCCCAGCTGGCTGCCCGAGACCTTCGGCGCCACCCTCGCCGCCGGGTTCGTGGTCCTCGCGGGGTGGCTGCTCCTGCGGCGGGCGACCGGCGACCGCGCACTGTGGCTGCTCGGGACCGCGGGGCCCGCGTTCCTGGCCTCCTCGCACCTCGGGCTGCTCCTGCACGGCACGCCGCACTACCTGTTCGGGCTCGCGGGCGATCAGCTCAACCGCGTCGCGTACGTCACGCGCTTCGCCGACTCGCCCGCGCTCCACGACCCCTTCTACGCCGACGCCGCCCCCTTCTACCCGCCGCAGTGGTTCTGGGTGGGCGGCCGGCTGGCAGCGCTGACCGGCGTGGAGTCCTGGGAGTTCTACAAGCCGTACGCCATCGTCACCATGGCCATCGCGGGCGCGATCGCGTTCGTGGCCTGGCGCTGGCTGGTCCCCGCGCGCCTGGCCGTGCTGTTCGGTGTGGTCACCGCCGTGGTGGGCGGGCACACCAACGCCTACGAGCCGTACTCGTGGATCCTCATCTGCCTGCTGCCGCAGGTCGTCGTGGCGACGTTCCTGCTCTGCGCCCGCGCCGCCGCGCACGCGCGGGGCCGGCCGGACGGCGGGCCCACGTGGCCGCTGGTCGTGACGATCGGCGCCTACCTGGGGTGGGCGGCCCTGGACTACACGCTCATCGCGGGGTTCGCGGCGGTGCTCGTGGGCCTCGTCGTCGTCGGCCACGCCTGGCTCGCCCGCGCCGACCGCGGGGTGGTCGCGGCGCTGCTGTCCCGCCTGGCCGGCATGGCCGGCCTCTCCGCGGCGTTCGCGCTGGTGTTCTGGCACCGCTACCTGCTGGCGGTGCTCGGCGGCGCGGAGACCGAGCGTTCCGTGGCCAACCACTTCGCCCCCGAGATCGGCTCGCGCTGGCCCATGCCGGTGTTCGAGGTGTCCGCCGCCGGGCTCCTCGCCCTGATCGGCGTGGGGTGGGTGGTGGTGACGGTCTGGCCGGGCGGCGCCGGCCGGCTCGCCGACCGCGGCGCGGCGGCGGTGACCACCCGGATCGGAACCGGCGAGGTGAGGGGCGGAACCGGCGACGTCTCCATCCCACCCCCAACAAACGACGACGACGAGGCCACCCCCTCCACCCCGGGCTGGCCGCTACCGGCGCCCGCCCGCGCGCTCGTGCTGGCACAGGCGCTGACGCTGATGGTCGTGGCGGTGCTCGGCTGGTACGC
>DIAZ01000186.1:67954-70713 GCA_002415925.1 Dietzia sp. UBA5065
CCACCTCGCCCCCGCACGCGCGGGGCCGCGTCGCGGCGGTGGCGGTGGTGCTGGCCGGGCTGGCCGCGATCCAGATGGTCCAGCACGTCTCGGAGGAGGACTCGCACTTCGCCGCAGTCGCCCGCGAGGCCCCGGCGCCCCAGGCGGACGTGCTCGAGGCGATCGACCAGATGACCGGCGGCCGCCGGCCGTCCGACCTGGTGCTGCTCACGTCGGACCCGACCCTGTACGCCTACCGGCCGTTCTTCACCTTCCAGGCGCCCGCCCAGGCCTACGCCACCCCGGCCGGACGCTACGAGGCCAGGCTCGACGAGATCCGCGCGTGGGCCGACGCCGACTCGCCGGCGGACCTGGCGGACGCGCTGGACTCGGGTCCCTTCCGCGGGCCCGACGTGCTGGTGCTCCAACGGAAGGGATCGAGGCGGTGGGTCTTCCCCGCCACCGTCAACGTGATGCCGCTCGAGCGGAACAACACCCGGGAGGAGATCGTCTTCCGCCCCCGGCAGTTCGCCGATCCGGCGCTGTTCGACGTCCGCGAGGTGGGCTCCACGGTCGTGATCGTGCGGCGGTAGGCGGGCCGTCAGCGCGTGCGGAACGTGTGCCCGAGCAGCTTCTTCCCGCCCTCGGCCAGCTTCCCGGCCCTGGCGGCGGTCGGCAGCAGCGACAGCGCGTTGAGGCGCGAGGTGAGGTGCAGGCGCGCGGCCCGCTCGGCGCTCTTCCACCCGCGGGCGGCAAAGGCGTCGGCCTCGCCGGCGAAGAACCGGGCCTCCTCGTCGAAGCGGCGCCCGTCCAGCGCCCGGACCGAGGAGTCGGACGCCGAGTGACGGCGGTAGAGGAACGCCAGGGTGGGGTCGTAGACCATGTGCCCGCCACCGGTGATCACGTCGACCAGCAGCGCCAGATCCTGCACCACGTCCAGGCCCTCGCGGAACCCGATGCGGCGGATCCACTCGGAGTTCCACGCCAGCGACGGGAAGTAGGTCCAGTTACCGTGCATGAGGGAGGTCATGAGCTTCTCGCCGTGCAGCACGGTGCGCCCGTCCGCCTTAGGCGTGGTGAACGACTTGACGGAGTCCGACAACCCCCGCACCGGGGCGCCGTGCTCGTCGATCACGCTGACGCCCACCTCCATCACGGCGGCGTCGGGCACCGCGGCGAAGCCGTCGGCCACCACCTGGAGGTAGTTGGACAGCATGATGTCGTCGGCGCCCATGATCACCACGATCGGCGCGGTCACCATCTCCACGCACTTCCGGTAGTTGCCGTTGGCGCCGAGGTTGGTCTCGTTCTTCTCGTACGACACACGCGGGTCGCGCGCCACGATCTCGGCCATGTAGCGGGCGGGCTCCGGATCCGGGTAGCCGTCGTCCACCACGATGAGCCGGAAGTCCCCGTAGCTCTGCCCGAGGACACTGTCCACGGCCTTCTTGAAGTGGCCGACATCCCCGTAGTAGGGGAGCATCACATCGATGGCCATCAGGGAACCGCCGTCCTTCTCGTCACCGGGTTGTCCGTCTCATCGCATAGTATCGACCCTCGATGAACGGTGACAGTGAGCGCGACACGGGGCTGGGCGGAGCGGGCGGGGACGACCCCGTCCGCAATCGCGACGTCTGGCTGATCGTCCCCTGCTACAACGAGGGCACCGTGATCGAGGAGGTCCTCTCCGCGGCCCGCGGGACGTTCCCCCACATCGTGGCCGTGGACGACGGATCGGCCGACGGTTCCGCCGCCGCGATCCACCGCTCGGGCGCGCACCTGGTGCGCCACCCCGTCAACCTGGGGCAGGGTGCCGCGATCCAGACCGGCGTCGAGTACGCCCGGGCGCAGCCCGGCGCCCGCTACTTCGTCACCTTCGACGCGGACGGGCAGCACCAGGTCAAGGACGTGCTAGCCATGCTCGCGCGGGTGCGCAGCGAGCCCGTGGACATCGTGGTGGGGACCCGCTTCGGCCGCCCGCGCGAGGCTGGCGACCAGGTCCCGCTGATCAAGCGGATCGTGCTGCGGACCGTGGTCCTGCTCAGCCCGCGCACGCGGCGGCTCGGCCTGACCGACGCCCACAACGGCCTGCGGGTGTTCAACCGCCGCGTGGCCGACGAGCTCAACCTGCGGATGAACGGCATGAGCCACGCCAGCGAGTTCGTCGAACTCATGGACACCCACGGCTGGCGGGTCGCCGAACAGCCGGTCGACATCCTCTACACCGAGTACTCCATGTCCAAGGGGCAGTCGCTGCTCAACGGGATCAACATCCTCTCCGACGGATTCGTGGGAAAGAGGTTGCCGCGATGATCAAGGCGCTCCTGCTGCTCGCCGGCGCCGCGCTGGTGGCGTTCTTCCTGGCCAACCGCCGCAAGGCCCGCGCCAAGGCCGGCGTGAAGATCGGGTTCGTGCTGTTCGTGGTGTTCATGGTCTACGCCGTGATCCGCCCCGACGACCTCACCGTGGTGGCCAACTCGCTCGGCGTCCAGCGCGGCACCGACCTGGTGCTGTACGCGCTGGTGATGGGCTTCGCCTTTGTCACCGTCTCGACCTACGTGCGGTTCCGCGAGCAGGAGCTGCGCTACGCGCGCCTGGCCCGGACGATCGCGCTGCAGCACGCCCTGCGGCCGGAGGACGAGGCCGACGACCGCGCGATGGGGCCCGCCCCGGACGACGACGACCCGCTCCGGCGGTGACCGGGGATCCCGCGACCGGGGGCGCGCCCGAGGCGGTGCGCGGTGAGGCGGTGCGCGATGAGGCGGCCCGGCTCGCGCGGC
>DIAZ01000186.1:70867-71761 GCA_002415925.1 Dietzia sp. UBA5065
ACCCCGCGATCGATCGGGTGACCCGACTGGTCTCGCTGGCCCGGTCGCTGGCGGACGGCACGCTGCCGGAGGAGTCCGCGGGTGAGGCCGCGCGGGCGATCGCGGCCACCCAGCCGGCGCGGCGGCCCCGATGACCGGGGCGGTCCCGGAGAACCCGCCCCCCGACCGGGTGCTCCGGCTGCTCGGGTGGGCGGCCCGGCTCGTGGCGGCCCGGGACGCGATCACCACCGCCCGGGACGCGCTGGCCTCGTCGCCCACCCGCTCCCCCGCCCTGACCGCGCTCGCCGACGCCCTCGACGGCGAGGCCCGCGGGCTGGCCGAGCTCCTCGCGGGCGTGTACCGGCTGGTCGAGCTCGCCGAGGACTCGTGGGACGACCTCGACGGCCCGGACCCGCTCCCCGAACCCGCCCGGTCGCGCCTCCGGGCCTCGCTCGACCGCGCCGCGGACAACGCGTTGGCCGACCTCGCGCGCCTGGCCGGGCTGTCCCGGGGCCCCGAGGGCGGCGCCGGCCTCGACACCCGCGCCGCCGTCGCGGCCTGGGCGGACGCCACGCCCGACGAGGTGTACTCGAGCGTCGAGCACCTGAGCAGGGCCGACCGGCGCCTGCTCGCGCTGGCCGAGCCGGAGGCGGTCGGCGGGACCTACGGCGTGCCGTGGGCGGTGCGGGCCCGCGCCACCGCGGTGTCGGTGCGGCGGGCGCTGCACCGAGAGCAGCTGGCCGGGACCCCGTGGAGCCCGCGGATCGGCCGCCTGGAGACCATGGCCCGGCGGGACGGTCGCCGGCGCCGCTCGTTCGTGGCGTTCTCCGCCCACCGGGGCGGGCGGATGATCGAGGTGGTGGGCGAGCTCGGTCCGCGCACCGAGGCGGTCGCCGTCTACGTCCCGGGGACCGG
>DIAZ01000049.1:0-3421 GCA_002415925.1 Dietzia sp. UBA5065
CGCCGTCGAGGAGGGCATCGTCGCGGGCGGCGGTGTCGCCCTGGTCAAGTCCGAGGCCGCCATCGACGCCCTCTCCCTCGAGGGCGAGGAGGCCACCGGCGCGAAGATCGTGAAGTTCGCGCTGAGCGCCCCGCTCAAGCAGATCGCCCACAACGCCGGCCTCGAGCCGGGCGTCGTGGCGGAGAAGGTCCGCAACCTCCCGGGTGCCGAGGGCCTCAACGCCGCCACCGGCGAATACGAGGATCTCCTGGTGGCCGGGATCAACGACCCGGTCAAGGTGACCCGGTCGGCGCTGCAGAACGCCGCGTCGATCGCCGCGCTGTTCCTCACCACCGAGGCCGTCGTGGCCGACAAGCCCGAGCCCGCCGGACCGGCGATGCCGGGTGGCGACGAGATGGGTGGCATGGGCTTCTGATGTAGCCCACCCCAGCACGCGGCCGTGGCCCGCACCGGAGATCCGGTGCGGGCCACGGCCTTTGTCGGGCTCTCCTGGGGCATCGGGTCGCGTAACACGATCGTCACGTGCGTCGTCCCGCGTAAAACGTCTGTGACCTGCGGTTAAGGAACGGTTTCGTCTCTGGTGGCTGCTGAACGGCCGCCCTAGTGTCTGTGTCAGGCGCCCCGGAGGGCGCCGGAACACACTGAGAACGGAGACCCCCATGCCCAACTTCGGTCAACTGTCCGACCTCTTCGGCGGAATCACCGACATCCTCGGCGCCGTCGTCTTCTTCACCGGGTCCCTGGGTGGCGAGGGCGGGGTCAATGACTTCATCGGCGCGATCACGAGCATCAGCGCCGACTAGCGGTCACGACCCACCCACCACACACCAGAACACCTCTAGGAGCAGACGATGACTTTCCCCGAGTTCGGATCCCTTGCCGGCGTCAGTGGCGCACTGGGCTTTCTCAACGACTTCCTCGGCGCGTTCGGAGACATGTTCTCCGGCCTGGCGTACTTCACCGGAGGTGACTTCCAGGAGGCGCTGACAGGAGGCTTCCTGCAGTGACACGAGCCCCGTCCGGGTAGGCGACTGCCCCTGACGGTTCCGAATGCGGCCCGCGCGAATCTCCCTCGCGCGGGCCGCTTCGTCGTCTCCGGAGGGGTGCGCGCCGGGGTGAAACCAGCGCCCACGGTGATCCCCGAGGGTGAACAGGGGGTGACGTCGGAACGGTGCTCACCAGCGGCATACGTCCTCCGGGTGACGTATGAAGGAATTTCTCTGAAAGCCGCCCGATTAATGAGTCTTCTTAAGCCTTGGTGGGTTACAGTGACCCAGGACACGGGCCCAGAGTAGGTGCCTGGCCAGCGTCAAGAGGCGAACCTGAGACGCGCGTCACGATTGACATCAGCGCGACTTAGGTTAACCTTACCGAGGGCCCCACGAGTCGGGGCGACATCACAGCAAAGGGAGAAACACATGCCTGACTTTGGAGCGATTGCCGGACTTCTCGGCAACGTGAAGAGCATCTTCGACTTCGTCGCCGGGACCACCGGGTCGCTGTCGGGCTTCAACAAGCCCGAGACGGGGCCGGCCGCGCTCTTCGAGACCCTCTTCAGCGGGTCCGCCGGAGAGGCTGCCTGATAGTCCCCTGCGGCGAGCGCCTGTCAAGTGCGCATCGCTCGTCGGCTGTGCGGGTCCCCGCACGCAGTCTGCCGCAACTGGTCGGCGGACGCCCCCTCGTCAAGGTCAATGCGCGAGTTCCCGCGCGGCGGAACATTCACAAAGGAGATCATCATGGGTTCGACTGAACTGGGCGCGATTGCTGGCCTGAGCAAGCTCGGCGGCGACTTCGTCGGCGCGCTGGCGGCCGGCGCGAAGGCTGCCGCCTACTTCATCGGCGGCGGCTTCGCTGCCGACATGGCCACCGGCTTCATGAAGTAAGTAGCCACGCGGAAAGCGCGGTCGTCGAGGGCGTCGGAGTGACTCCGGCGCCCTCGATGCGTGTGCGGACGTCGAGACGGCTGCGACGACGCGGCCGGTCTCGCAGACGTTTCGCGGGTGGGAAAATGCTCATAGTCGTAACGCGGGCCCGGTCACCGTCGATAATGTTGACGTGAGCCGCACCGGCCGGCTCCGCGGTTTCCCTCGGTACACCTGACTGTGGGAGCCTCGGAGCGTGCCCCGCGGATACAATACGCACGACCTGCGGACGCAAGTGGTACTACTGTGTCTAGTGGGACTTGTGTGACTACTGGGAATCGGGTTAGCGTTCCCACAAGAATGCCCGGGTCCGTCTGTGAACAACGAGAATGTAAGGCGTCGAAATATGCGTTCAGTGAAGCGGTTCGGCACGAAGGTCGCCGTCGCGGCCGTTGCTGCGGCCATGGTCCCCGTCGTCGCCACGGGCACGGCCCAGGCCCAGGGCGGCGGCACCATCCAGTACAACAAGGCCAACGCCTCGCAGAAGGTCCGCGAGACCACTCTCACCGACGGTCGCATGATCGTCTCGGTGTGGTCGGACAAGATGCAGATGGAGGTCCCGAACATCGTGCAGCGCCCGGCTGACGGCAACGCCAAGGCCCCGGTGCTCTACCTGATCAACGGCGCGGGTGGTGGCGAGGACTCCGCCACCTGGCAGGCGCAGTCGGACGTGAAGAACTTCATGGCCAACAAGAACGCCTGGACCGTCACGCCCATCGGAGGCGCCTTCTCGTACTACACCGACTGGCAGCGGCACGACCCCAACGTCCAGACCCGCTTCGCCCGCGAGACCACCCGCCCGATGGCGTTCGAGTCCTACCTCGCCAACGAGCTCCCCGACCTGTTCGAGTCGGCCTACGGCGGCAACACCGGAGGCGACCGCAAGCGTTCGCTCGCGGCCATCTCCATGACCGCCACGTCGGTGCTGACCATCGCCCAGAAGCACCCGGGCCGCTTCCAGGCCATCGGCTCCTACTCGGGTTGCGCCGAGACCTCGACGCCGATCGGCTACCAGTTCATCAACATCGTCACCGGGATGCGGGGCGGAGCCAACCTCGACAACATGTGGGGCCCGTTCCCGGGTACGCCCGAGACGGTGAACGGCTGGTTCGACAACGACCCGGTCTGGGGCGCCTGGCGCTTCGAGGAGCAGAAGAGGAACGGCACCCTGCCGGCCATGTTCATCTCCACCGGCAACGGTCTGCCCGGACCGTACGAGTCCCTGGAGAACTGGCGCCTGCGCAACAGCATCCCGGCGCTGGCCAACCAGGCGATCGTCGGTGGCATCATCGAGGCCGCCACCCAGTACTGCACGGCCAACCTCGCCCGCCGCTTCGGCGAGCTGCAGATCCCGGCCCAGTTCGACTTCGCGCCCAACGGCACGCACTCGTGGGGCTACTGGCAGGACGACCTCAAGCAGTCCTGGCCGATGATGGCCGCCGCGATGGGCGCCACCGAGCGCTGAGGCCGACCGGCACCGACGGACCCCGTCCCACCAC
>DIAZ01000049.1:3549-5157 GCA_002415925.1 Dietzia sp. UBA5065
ACCGACGGACCCCGTCCCACCACCTGCGTGGGGCGGGGTCCGTCGCCGTCGGGCGACGGTCCGGTGGGGGCCTCCGCCGAGCGGGGAGGGGCGTCCGGCATCCTGTACGCATGACCAAGACCGATGATCCGCGCCGGATCGAACTCCGCCACGCCGACGGCAGCACGAGCCCGCTGCTGCTCGTGGAGTCCGACCGGCGGGACGAGCGCCGGCCCGCGATCCTGGTCCTGCCCGGCATCGCCGTCGGCGCCCGCTACTACCTCCCCCTGGCCCGCGCGCTCGCCGCGGAGGGCGTGGACGTGGCGATCACCGAGCTGCGCGGCCAGGGCGAGAGCACCCACCGGATCGGCCGCGGCGGGGTCGCCGGGTACCACGAGAGCGCCGCCGAGGACGTCCCGTTGGCCCTGGACGCCATGCGCCGGGCCCTCGGCGACCGGCGCGTGATCCTGCTCGGCCACAGCATGGGCGCCCAGATCGGCGTCTACCACCTGGCGCGCCGCGACCCGCGCGTCGCAGGGCTGGTCGCGGTGGCAGCCCAGTCGCCGTTCCACCGCGGTTTCCCGCGGCCGGTGGGTCGCAAGCTGCGGTTCGGCTCGGTGGTGCTGCCTGTCGTGGGACGGCTGGCCGGTCACGTCCCGGGTGGGTTCTTCGGCGCCGAGGGCCGGCTCCCGGCCGACCGGGTGCGCGACTGGTCCCGGCTCGCGGCCACCGGCGTCATGCAACCGGCGCGCGCGGACCTGGACTACCTGGCAGGCCTGACCCGCGTCGAGGTCCCCGTGCTGTCGGTGGTGATCGCGCACGACCCACTGGCGCCCGAGAGCGCCGCGCGCGGACTGCTGGCCATGCTCCCCGGTGCCAGGACGAGCCTGGAGGTGGAGCCGGTGCCGCTCGGCCACAACACGTGGGCGCGCACGCCCGCCGCGGTGGTCGCCCGGGTGCTCGCGTGGATGGACCGCGAGGTGCCCGTCAGTCCGTCCCGGGACGACGACGAGGGAGACGACGCCGGAAGAACTCGTAGGTGAGGACCGCCTTCCGGGCCTCCTGCGAGTTGTCGGCCGCGCCGGCGTGGCCACCCTCCGTGTTCTCGTAGTACGCCACCTCGTGGCCGGCGGCCTCCAGGGCGGCCGTCATCTTGCGGGCGTGGCCCGGGTGCACGCGGTCGTCCCGGGTGGAGGTGGTCATGAGGACCGGCGGATAGCGGACCTCCGTGGCCGGGCGGACGTGCTGGTAGGGCGAGTAGTGCCCCAGGAAGTCCTCCCAGTCCGCCGAGTCCGGGTCGCCGTACTCGGCCATCCACGACGCTCCCGCCAGCAGCAGGTGGTACCGCTTCATGTCCAGCAGCGGCACCGCGATCGCCAGCGCCCCGAAGAGCTCCGGGTAGCGGGTGAGCATGACGCCCATGAGCAGCCCGCCGTTGGATCCGCCCGTGGCGCCCAGCTGGTCCCGCGTGGTGACCCCGGTGTCGACGAGCGCGCGGGCGACGGCCGCGAAGTCCTCGAAGGCGCGGGGCCGGTTCTCGCGGACCGCCGCCCGGTGCCAGCCGGGCCCGTACTCGCCGCCGCCGCGGATGCCGGCCACCACGTACACGCCGCCGTCCTCGAGCCACAG
>DIAZ01000049.1:5405-13043 GCA_002415925.1 Dietzia sp. UBA5065
GGCCGCGGGCCCGGCCCGCCGGGTCCGCGCATCACGGTGTACGGCACCTCGGTGCCGTCGTCGCTGACCGCCGTGTGCCGGGTGACCTCGATCCCGGTGGCGTCGAAGCGGTGCGGGGTCGAGCCGAGGGTCTGGTTGGAGCCGTCGGCGCGGAGCAGGACCAGGGAGGGCGGGACGACCGGGCCGGAGACGGCGAGCACGGCATCGTCGGGGTGGGGGCGCTCGGCGGCCGGGCCCGCACCGGCGACGCCCGCCCACGCGAGTCGATCGCAGGACAGCACGTCCACCGAGACGTGCTCGGGCAGGCCCCTCACGGGCAGCGGCTCCCACGGACCGTCGGCGGTGTCGGGGATCGCGAACGCCTCGAGGCGCGACTCCGTGTCGTCGAGGATCGTCAGCAGGAGCCGGCCCCGACCCCATGTCACGTCCTCGACGGTGGTGGACGGGGTGGGCGCGAACAGGACCGCCGGCTCGGGGAGCCGGCCGGCGTCGGCGTCGACCGCGGCCCACGGGACCACGAGCACCGAGCCGCCCGGGTAGGTCCGCCCCGCGGCGCCGAGGTCGGTCCGGGGGCGCAGCAGCAGCCAGTCGCCGCAGGAGTCCACCCGGCAGTCCTCGGGAACGGGCAGCCTGAACGGGGCGTCGACCGTGGGGTCGGCGCCGAGGGGCCAGGACCACTCCTCGGAGGTGTGGAAGTCGGGCGCCCGGCTGGCGGTGACGCGCCCGGTGACAGGGTCGTGGGAGGCGCCCACGGCGACGTCGTCCGTCCGGCCGGAGAAGAGCTCGGGGGCGTCCACCGGATCGGTGCCCCGGCGCCACAGGCGGACCACGCGGGCGTACCCGGACTCGGTCGCGTCGGAGCCGTCGGGATCCAGGGGGGCGGCCAGCAGGACCGTGTCGCGGTCGACCCAGGACACCGAGCACTTGGCCTCCGCCAACCGGAATCCCCCCTCGGCCCGGGGGACGAAGCGCCGGGAGGCCAGGTCGAACTCGCGGATCTCCACGGCGTCCGCGCCCCCACGGGACAGCCGGATCAGCACGCGGTCGTCCGACGGGCGCCGGACAACGGTGCCCGAGTAGACCCAGTTCACGTCCTCCTCGGCGGCGAGGGCGTCCACGTCCAGGAGCGTCTCCCAGGCCGGGTGGTCCACGGCGGGGGCGCCCTGTGCGAGCACCGACCACGGCACCCGGCGCCACAGCCCGCGGGGATGCTCGGCGTCCCGCCACAGGGTGTAGGCGTGGCGGCCCCGCAGGACGGGCCAGGCGATGCGGTCCGTGGCGTCGAGGATCTCCAGGGCGCGGGCGGTCGCGGCGTCGGCGGCCGGCCCGGACGCGAGGTCCGCCACCGTCCGGTCGCTGCGCTCGCGGACCCATGAGAGGGCCTCGGGGGAGTCCACGGACTCCAGGTGGAGGTGGGGGTCGACGTCGGCGGGGGCTGTCATGCCCTCGATGATGCCGTGATCGACGCGACACGTCCGCAGCGGCACCTCTCACGCTCAGGGTCTTGTTACCGGACCGCGTGGTCAGTATCATCAACCGGGCGTCCGGGTCGGTTGACCCGGCCATTCTCGACTAGGTCGGGGATGCACTCGATAAACGGAGATACACATGGCTTCTCTCGAAGAGATCCTCGCCGGCGGTTCCAGCGAGTCCAGCTCCCTCAGCGGCGGCAGTTCCACCACCACCATCACGGATCAGATCGCCGAGGCGATCGGTGGTCTCGTGACCACCGCCCTCAAGTCGGTCCTGGGCAACCTGTCCTGATCCGCCACTGACGCGGTCGACGTCGCCGCCCCCTCCACGCGGAAGGGGGCGGCGATGCTCATTTCGGGTGCGATTCCCGGGTGCATCCCGTGCCGGAGCCGCCCGTTGCGCATACCCTGTGTGTCGTGGCTGACTCTCATTACGACCTCATCGTCCTCGGCGCGGGCCCCGGTGGCTACGTCGCCGCCATCCGCGCCTCGCAGCTCGGCCTCAAGGTGGCCGTCGTCGAGGAGAAGTACTGGGGCGGAGTCTGCCTCAACGTGGGGTGCATCCCCTCCAAGGCCCTGCTGCGCAACGCCGAGTTGGCCAACACCGTGCTGCGCGACGCCAAGACCTTCGGCATCTCCGGCGACGTCTCCTTCGACTACGGCGTCGCCCACGACCGCAGCCGCAAGGTCTCGGCCCAGATCGTCAAGGGCGTCCACTTCCTCATGAAGAAGAACAAGATCACGGAGATCGACGGGTTCGGCACCTTCACCGACGCCAAGACGATCGAGGTGGGCGGCACGGCGTACACGTTCGACAACTGCATCATCGCGACCGGATCCGTGGTCAAGTCGCTGCCCGGGATCGAGTTGAGCGAGAACGTGGTGAGCTACGAGGAGCAGATCCTCTCCCGCGAGCTGCCGGACTCGGTCGTGATCGTGGGGGCCGGCGCGATCGGCATGGAGTTCGCGTACGTCATGGCCAACTACGGCGTCGAGGTCACGATCGTCGAGTACATGGACCGTCTCCTGCCGAACGAGGACGAGGAGGTCTCCAAGGAGATCGCCAAGCACTACAAGAAGCTCGGGGTGAAGCTCCTCACCGGCCACAAGACCACCGCGATCACCGACAAGGGTGACTCCGTGGAGGTCCGGGTGGAGAAGAACGGTGACGAGGGGTCCACGCAGACCCTCACCGTGGACAAGGTGCTCATGGCCGTGGGATTCGCCCCCCGCGTCGAGGGCTTCGGGCTGGAGAACACGGGCGTCGAGCTCACCGATCGCGGCGCCATCGCGATCGACGACACCATGCGGACCAACGTCCCGGGGATCTACGCGCTCGGCGACGTCACCGCCAAGCTGCAGCTGGCCCACGTGGCCGAGGCCCAGGGCGTGGTGGCCGCCGAGACCATGGCGGGTGCCGAGACCCAGACGCTGGGCGACTACCGGATGATGCCGCGTGCCACCTTCTGCCAGCCCCAGGTGGCGTCGTTCGGGCTGACCGAGGCCCAGGCCCGCGACGAGGGTTACGACGTCAAGGTGGGCAAGTTCCCGTTCTCGGCCAACGGGAAGGCCCAGGGGCTGGGGCACGCCGTCGGGTTCGTCAAGGTCGTGGCGGACGGTACGCACGGCGAACTGCTGGGGGCGCACCTCATCGGCCCGGACGTGTCCGAGCTGCTGCCCGAGCTGACCCTCGCGCAGATGTGGGACCTCACCGCGGAGGACGTGGCCCGCAACGTGCACACGCACCCGACCCTGTCCGAGGCGATGAAGGAGGCCCTCGAGGGCGTCGGCGGCCACATGATCAACCTCTAGCGGGATCGCCCTCCGGGGCCCCGACGCCAGAACGCCCCCGGAGCCGGCTCCGGGGGCGTTCTCGCGTGGTCTCGAGCGGGTTACTTCGCGGCGATGATCTTGTTCATCTGCGCCTCGTAGATCTTGTCGAGAGCGGCGTTCGCGGCGGGCAGGACGGGGTCGGCCGCCGCATCGTTGCCGGTGGCCATGTACTCGATGCTGGAGGTGACGCCGCGGGCGAACCCGTGGATGACGATCGCCCGGCTGATGGTCCTGCTGCCGTCGGGCTGGTTGACCAGGAAGTCGCTGGTCACCCGGAAACCCTCGGCGCCCTCGACGGCCGGGGCGTCGGCGACGGTCATGACCAGCTCCACCTCGGGGTTGCTGGCGCTCTTCGAGGTGGTGCAGGCCTCGTAGAGCGAGCGGTCGAGGAACTCGTCCAGCTTCTTCTTGACCAGCCCGATGCCGAACTGGTGCTGCGTCTCGTCCGTCTCGGACTGCTTGTACAGCACCGCCGCGGTGACACCCTCGGTGAGCGCGAAGTTGGAGACGGTCTCCAGGCGGGAGACCTTGTCGCACGCCGGGTTCTCCATGAGCTGACGGCCCTGATCGGCGATCAGCTTGTCGATCGGCTCCCGGAGGACGTCCGGCCCGATCACCCGCACGACGCCCGATCCCGGGGTCTCGCCCTCGCCCAGGATGAGGTCGTTCACCGGTGCCTGCGGCGTGGACTCGTCGACGGCCGCGCTCGTGGTCTGGCCGGGGTCAGCGGAGGCGTCATCGGATTCCGACGAACAGGCGGTGAGCGAGGCCGCCGTCGCCAGAGCCAGGCCGGCGATGGCCACACGGCGGGGGGTGCGGGTACGGAGTCTCATCTCTCTCCTTCTGGTCATGGTCCCTAACATAATGCCACCGCACACCACGGATCTGCGCATCCCGCCCACCCCGGGGCGTCCCGCGGTCGTGGCCGGTACGCGCGCGCGGAGTGTGAGGTGTCCCATAGGAGGGTGGTCCGGGGCGGCCAGATGCGGTGGGTGAGTCTAGCCTTGGTGCGTCATCGGCAAGACAGAGAACGGCCCGGCGCCCGGAAGCAGGACACGACATGGACCATGACGGTGTGGACGCCGTGCTCTTCGACCTCGACGGGGTGATCACCCCGACGGCGGAGAAGCACATGCAGGCGTGGAACCGGATGTTCTCCGCCTACTTCGCCGACCGCGGGATCGACCCCTACTCGGACGAGGACTACTTCCGCTACATCGACGGCAAGCCCCGTGTGGAGGGCATCGCGTCGATGCTCGCCGCGCGCGGGATCGCCCTGCCGGAGGGGGACGACGACGACCCGGCCGACGCGGACACCATCCACGGGCTGGGAATGCGCAAGAACGTGATCTTCCGTGAGCTGCTCGACGAGGGGATCGAGGCCTACCCGGGGTCGGTGGCCTACCTCGACGCCCTCGACGCCGCCGGCATCGCCTCCTGCGTGGTCTCCAGCTCCAAGAACGCCACCGCGGTCCTCGAGGCCGCGGGGCTGCGGGACCGCTTCGAGGTGGTGGTCGACGGGCTGGTCGCCGCCGCCGAGGGCATCCCCGGCAAGCCCCGGCCCGACACCTACCTGCGGGGCGCCGAGCTGCTCGGGGTGCCCGCGGCCCGGTGCGTGGTGATCGAGGACGCCGTCTCCGGCGTGCAGGCCGGTGCCGCCGGCGGGTTCGCCCGGGTGGTGGGCGTGGACCGCGGGGCCGGGCGCGAGGTCCTGCTCGACGAGGGCGCCGACCTCGTCGTCGTCGATCTCTCCGAGCTCATCCCCGGACCGACGGCGACGGGGTCATGAGCCCCGTCACCCCCGGGCGCGGCCCGGTCCACGACACCGTCGGCGAGTCCGTCCCCGGCAACATCCGCACGACCTACGGCGTCAACCTGCGCAGCCACCTCGAGGTCCCGGAGATCAACCGCTCCACGCACCCCGTGGACCCGTGGCGCTGGGTCGAGACCAGCCCCAAGGCCTCCCCGCTCGGGGTGTCCGAGACGCAGTTCTCCGTGGCCAACGGCTACCTGGGGATGCGCGGCAACCCCGAGGAGGGCCGGGACTCCCGCACCCACGGGACCTACGTTAACGGGTTCCACGAGACGTGGCCCATCCAGCACGCCGAGGACGCGTTCGGGCTCGCCCGCGAGGGGCAGACGATGGTCGACGCCCCCGACACCAAGACGATCCGCGTGTACGTGGACGACGAGCCGCTGCGCGTGACCGCCGCCGACCTCGAGCGCTACGAGCGCAGCATCGACTTCCGCGACGGCATCCTGCGCCGCGAGCTGGTGTGGCGGACGCCCGCCGGCAAGAAGGTCGTCATCCGCACCACCCGCATGGTGTCGATGGTGGAGAAGCACCTCGCGGTGATGACCTACGAGATCGAGCTCCCCGACGAGCCGGCACCCGTGGTGATCTCCTCGCAGGTGCTCAACCGGCAGGACGGCGAGGACGAGTACCACTCCGCCGACGCCGGGACGGCAGAGGGCTTCGACCCCCGCCGGTCGGACGGCCTCGAGCACCGGGTGCTCGAGTCGCAGCACTGCGAGGGCCAGCGCGGCTACCAGGTGCACGGGTATCGCTGCGCCAACTCGGGGATGACCATCGGCGTGGCCGTGGACCACCGCGTCGAGACGGAAGACAACGTGGACATGAACACGGTCGTCGACGAGGACGGATCGCGCGTGATCTACCACGCGCACGTGACTCCGGGTCGCGTGTTCCGGCTCACCAAGATGGCGGCCTACCACACGTCCGCGCAGGTCCCGGCCCACGAGCTGGTGGAACGCTGCGCGCGGACCCTCATGCGGGCCCGCGACCGCGGGGTGCAGGACCTGCACCGCACGCAGCGCGACTGGTACGACCACTTCTGGCACCGCGCCGACGTCGAGGTGGAGGGGCCCGCGGAGACCCAGCAGGCCATCCGCTTCAACCTCTTCCAGCTGGCGCAGGCCTCGGCGCGGGCGGAGACGTGCGGGATCGCCGCCAAGGGCGTCACCGGCAGCGGCTACTCCGGCCACTACTTCTGGGACACCGAGACCTACGTCCTGCCGTTCCTCACCTACACGCTGCCGCAGTTCGCGCGCAACGCCCTGCGGTTCCGCTACTCGATGCTGGACAAGGCCCGCGAGCGCGCCCGCTTCCTGTCCGTGAAGGGCGCGCTCTACCCGTGGCGCACCATCAACGGCGAGGAGGCCTCGGCCTACTACGAGGCCGGCACCGCTCAGTACCACATCAACGCGGACATCGCGCACGCCATGGTCAAGTACGTCTGGGCGACCGACGACCAGGAGTTCATGGTCCGCGAGGGCGTGGACGTGCTGGTGGAGACCGCCCGCATGTGGGTCTCGCTCGGGTTCTTCGCCGTCGACGGCCGGTTCCACATCCACGGGGTGACCGGCCCCGACGAGTACACGACCGTCGTGGACAACAACCTCTTCACCAACGCCATGGCCCGGTTCAACCTGGTGGCCGCGGCGATCGCGTGCAAGCGCATCGCCGAGCTGGGCGACGGTCGGTGGGAGGGGATCTGCCGGCGCCTGAAGATCGACAACAGCGAGATCGCCGAATGGAAACGCGCCGCCAAGAACATGGTGATCACCTACGACGAGGCGCTGGGTGTGCACCCGCAGGACCAGGACTTCCTGGCCAAGGAGGTCTGGGACCAGGATCTGGCCGAGCCCCGGCGGCCGCTGCTGCTGCACTTCCACCCGTTGGTGATCTACCGCCACCAGGTGCTCAAGCAGGCCGACGTGGTGTTGGCGATGTTCCTGCGCGGCGACGAGTTCACCGAGGACCAGAAGCGGGCCAACTTCGAGTACTACGACCCGCTCACCACCGGCGACTCCACGCTCTCGGCCGTGGTCCAGTCGATCATCGCCGCCGAGATCGGCTACTGCGAGGAGGCGTTCGAGCATTTCTCCAAGGCGCTCGTGGTGGACCTGGCGGACGTGCACGGCAACGCCGCGGACGGGATCCACGTGGCCTCCGCCGGTGGTGTCTGGTCGGCGCTGGTCAGCGGGTTCGGCGGCATGCGCGACTAC
The DNA here is from genome assembly GCA_002415925.1 of Dietzia sp. UBA5065. Lineage (GTDB taxonomy): Bacteria > Actinomycetota > Actinomycetes > Mycobacteriales > Mycobacteriaceae > Dietzia. The sequence goes on from DIAZ01000049.1 coordinate 12,740, forward strand.
CGGGGGGACATCTCCTTCGACCCGCGGGTGCCGGCCGAGTGGGACGCGCTGACGTTCCGGCTGACCGTCCGCGGCACGCACGTGCGGGTCCGCGTAACGCACGAGGAGATCACGCTGGTCAACCTCAACGGCGCGGACTTCGACTGCACCGTGCAGGGGCAGCCGGTCCTGGTGCCGGCGGGGGAGACGGTGACGTTGGGGTTGGACGAGCGGGCCCGCGCCTGCCGGCCGTGCCTGGAGCGCCCGGCACTGCAGGTCTGATCCGCCGCCGCCGCCGCCGCCGGCTTACGCTGCCCCTTCGGCT
>DIAZ01000049.1:13162-14346 GCA_002415925.1 Dietzia sp. UBA5065
GCTGCCCCTTCGGCTTGTGCTGGGGGAATGCACGCCTGGGCCGGGCTTGCGATGGCGGACGGGACCACAGAGGCAGCGTGAGTCGAGGGCGCAGCGCAACCGGGCGGGCGGCCGCCGACGCTGGCCCGGCCGCCGCCGACTCATGCTGCCCCTCTGTCGGCGGTGAGGCGGTAGGCAGCCTCGACCTGCCGCAGGATCTCGTCGCGCTGGAGACGGAAGATCCTGCGGTCCACCACGATCACGATCCAGCCGGCGGCCTGCAACCGATTCCGACGGTGTCGGTCCTTGGACTGCTGGACCGGGTCGTCATGATGGGGCCCGTCGTATTCGACCGCGATCTTCCGATCCGGGTCCGCGAGGTCCAGGCGGTATCCGAGTTCGCGAACCGCGACCTGAGGGATGAAGTCCGTGTAGCCGGCCGCGCGGAGGAACAGCCTCGTCTCGGTCTCTCGCGGTGACTCCGACCGGGGATCCGAGTCGGCCAGGACCCGCCGGGCGCGCGCAACGCCCCACGTGCCGGCGAGCGAGTCGACGGTCTCCTGCATCCGTTCCCGGGTGAAGCCCCTCCGGTACAACTCCTCGAGCGCGAGGACTCCGTCCACGTGGTCGTTGAATCGGGCGAGGTCGAAGGCCGTCCACGCAGGGCTCGTGACCCGAACGCCGCGGACCCTCGTCACCCATCGGTCCGGCACCGTGTATCGCCTGATCCGGAGACCCGCTCGCGCCCGACCGTGAGGGCCGACGCACAGTTCCGGGATCGCCTCGCCGGGTGCGGTGACCCCGTGGAGGGCAGCCGCCGACCACCCGGTGAGCACCGCGCCGGGGTAGAGGCGGAAGTAGGCGACAGACAGGGTCTCGAGGGTGAGCTCGGTGCTGGCGGGGAGCCACAGTTCGTCGGCGATCTTGACGAAGTCGCGTTCCCGCCGCCGCCTGGGGATGTGGGCGATCTCGCGGCTCAGTCGAGCTCGGGCGAGAACGGGGTGACGTACCTGAGGGCCGGTGCGGGTCATGCCCGAGATGATGCCGAGCGTCCATCGTCGTTCGGCCTCCGACCGAGGCCCTCCGGGGCATCCCTGTGGAGGGGTGGGGGCCTGTGGAAATCGCCGGATGCCCCCGTGGCCGCGACGCCGCACCCCGCGGGATGCGCTGGCTCTCTGACCTGCGCTGGCCGAATGGTCCCGTCG
>DIAZ01000058.1:0-3500 GCA_002415925.1 Dietzia sp. UBA5065
CAGCGCAAGTCGGAGGGGCAGCGCGGACCGGTGGGCGAGATGCCCGGTGCCCAGGCGAGGTAACGCTGGTCACGCGAGCGTGGGTGGAGCCGCCGGTTCCGGTAGCTTCAGAAGGTTCCCGTGTGCGGCCCAGGGTCGCCCGGCTTTTCGCCTTCCCCCGCACCTCGCATTTCCCAAAGGACCCCCGTGACGACCGAGTCATCCGCCGCCCCCTCAGTTGCAGCCCAGCGCGACCCCGCCGCCGGCTCCCCGCCGCTGCCCGCCGCCACCAAGCGGCTGATCGCGCTGCTCGTCGCCGCCGCGTTCGTGGTGATCCTCAACGAGACCATCATGTCCGTCGCGCTGCCCGAGCTGATGCGGGAGTTCTCCGTCACCGCCGCCACCGCGCAGTGGCTCACCACCGGCTTCATGCTCACCATGGCCGTGGTGATCCCGTTCACCGGGTGGCTGCTGGTCCGGTTGCCGCTGCGGACGGTCTTCGTCGTCGCCATGACAACGTTCTCCCTCGGCACCCTGCTGGCCTCGCTGGCGCCGGTGTTCCCGGTGCTGGTCGCCGGCCGGGTGGTGCAGGCCGTGGGCACCGCGATCATGATCCCGCTGCTCATGACCACCGTCCTCAACGTGGTGCCCGCGGATCGTCGCGGGCGCACGATGGGCGTGATCTCCATCGTGATCGCCGTGGCGCCGGCCGTCGGCCCCACCGTCGGCGGCCTGGTGCTGGACGTGCTGAGCTGGCGCTGGATGTTCTGGGCGGTCCTGCCGATCGGCATCCTGGCGCTGGTCGCCGGCGGCGCGCTGATCCGCAACGTCACGGCCACCCGCCAGATCCCGCTGGACATCCTCTCGGGCGTGCTCTCGGCGATCGGCTTCGCGGGCCTGATCTACGGGCTCAGCTCCGTCGGCGAGGCCGCGAGCGGGAACGCGGTGATCTCGCCGTGGATCCCCGTGATCGTGGGCGTCGTGGCGCTGACTGTGTTCGTGTGGCGCCAGCTCTCGCTCAAGGACCTCGCGCTGCTCGACGTGCGCGCGTTCGTCTTCCCGACCTTCACCGTGAGCCTGTCGCTCATGCTCGTCTCCATGATGGCGCTGTTCGGCACCCTGATCCTGCTGCCGCTGTACATGCAGCAGGTCCTGGGGACCAGCACGCTCGAGTCCGGTCTGGTGCTCCTGCCCGGCGGGCTGCTCATGGGCGTCCTCGGTTGGTTCGTGGGCCGGATGTTCGACCGCATCGGCCCGCGGCCCCTGATCATCCCGGGCTCGATCCTCGCCTCCGCCGGGCTGTGGGGGATGACCACCTTCGGCGCCGACACCGCGCTCGGCCTGGTGGTGGTCTGGCACATGGTGCTCAGCGTGGGGCTGGCGCTGCTGTTCTCGCCGCTCATGACCTCGGCGCTCGGCTCGCTGCCGCCGCACCTGTACTCGCACGGCTCGGCTCTGCTCAACACGCTGCAGCAGGTCGCCGCGGCCGCCGGCACCGCCATGTTCATCACCGTGATGACGCTGGGCATCGTCGGCGGCGCCGAGTCCGGGGCCAGCGACGTGGCCGCGCAGATGAACGGCGTGCACAACGCGCTGCTGGTGGGCGCGATCATCTCCCTGATCACCGTGGTGGGCGTGTGGTTCGTCCGCAACTCCGCCCAGACCGAGGGGCCGGCGACGGCGTCGCTGTCGGCGGAGTCCGCAGCCGCGTAGGCGCACGACCGAGCGTCCGAGTGGCCTGCGCCATACCCTGGATGGCATGAAGGTTGATCTGACGGTCCTCGCCATCCCCGCGTTCATCGGGTCGATGGTCGGCGAGTACGCGTGGCAGAAGCGGCACCCGGCACAGGGGGAGCGGGCCGGCGACTACGAGCTGGCCGACACTCTGGCCAGCCTGTCGATGGGCGTCGGAAGTCTGATCGCCCCGTACGTCGCGGACCGGCTGCTCGCGCCCGTCACCCCGCGGACCGGCCGGTACGCCAAGGCTTTCATAGGCCTGGCGCTCGCGACCGCGGCGGTCGCCACCGTGGGAGACGTGGTGCAGCGCACCCGGTCCACCGGCCTGCTCGAGGCGGGCACCGTGCCGTCGTCGCATCCCCGCGCCACGGCGACGAACGACGACGACGAGGTCACCACCTCCCACCCCGCGCCCGTCGCCGAGGGCGCCGACTTGCCTCCCGCCCTGCGCCGCATCACCGGAGGGTCGGCGGTCACGGCGCTGGCCTCGGCGGTGGTGACGGTCTCGACGCTGTGGAGCGCGGAGACGGCGAGCAAGAAGCTGTTCCGCCTGACTCCGCTGGACCTGGGGACGGGGCCGTTGGCGTACGCGGTGGCGATCGGGGGTTGGGACTTCATCTACTACTGGAACCACCGCTTCGATCACGAGAGCCGCTGGCTGTGGGCGATGCACGTGGTGCACCACTCCAGCGAGCGCTACAACCTCTCGACCGCGCTGCGCCAGCCCGTCGCGGAGGCGCTGACGATCTACGTGCCGTACGGGCTGCTCTCGCTGCTGGGCGTGCGGCCGGCGCTGGTGCAGGACGCGCGCGCGATCAACCTCATCTACCAGTTCTGGGTCCACACCGAGGTGGTGCGCTCGATCGGGCCGCTGGAGCGGGTGTTCAACTCGCCCTCCCACCACCGGGTGCACCACGGCAGCAACCGGCGCTACCTCGACCGCAACCACGGCAGCATCCTCATCCTGTGGGACCGCCTGTTCGGCACCTTCGAGCCCGAGGGGGAGCAGGTGGTCTACGGGCTGACGAAGAACATCGACACGTTCAACCCGGCGCGGATCGCCACGCACGAGTGGGTGGCGATCGCCCGCGACGTGTTCCGGTCGCGGACCTGGTCGGACCGACTGGGCCACCTGCTCCGCGGGCCGGGGTGGGCTGGGGCTCCGCGCATCGCCTGAAGAGAGCGTGCCGGAGCCGTGGGGACCGGAACGACTACTCGGTCGGCGCGTAGTCCGGGGCGGGGCTGGGGACGGGTGGGCGCCTGTCGGGGTCGACCCAGGTCACCCGGAAGTCCATCCAATTGCACCACTTCGCGAGCTCGCGGCGGTCGAGGCCGTATCGGCGGCACACCTCGTCGGCGTGAACGCCGTCGTCCATGTACTCGCTGACGGGCCGCATCATTCGGAGTTCTTCGTCATCTGGTGGCTGCATGGCCCCTGTCTATCGCGCGGGTCCGACATCGACAGCCGGAGCGGACGCCGCTGACCACGTCGTCGTCGGATTCCGCCTCCGTCAACCCAGCGAATGCAGGCTGAACGCGGCGAGGAACCCCAGGGTCGCGATGAGCCCCGAGTAGACGGCGGCCTTCTCGAAGGCCTCGGGGATCATGGTGTCGGTGATCATCGAGAGGATCGCGCCGGCGGCCAGTGCGTTGGCAAAGGCCACCACGCCGGGCGGCGCGCCGTCCAGGAGCAGGTAGCCGGCCAGGGCCGACAGGCCGGAGGCCACGGCGATGCCGCCCCAGACGCCCAAGACGTAGCCGGGGGACCGCCCGGACTTCTTCAT
>DIAZ01000058.1:3752-8294 GCA_002415925.1 Dietzia sp. UBA5065
GCCGGCGAGGAAGCCCAGCGCGGTGGCCCGCAGGCCGGCCTGGTCCATCGCCTCCTGGACCAGTTCGAACGACAGCGCGGAGATCAGCACGCCGGAGCCGAACGCCATCACGGCCGCCACCAGGCCGGCGGGGACGGTGATGAACCACGCGATGGCGCTGCCCACCAGCAGCGCGCACCCGGCGAGGAGCCCGGCGCCGCCCGCCGCCAGCCAGTCCGGCATCGTGGCGGTCCTTTCCCGAGCGGAAGCGTGCTCAGCCCGCCGAGCCCGGATCCTCCCACGAGCGCTGGTGATCCCGGCGGAGTTCGGACGCGAGCAGGCGCAGCGCCGTCCGGCGCACGGCCGAGCTGAAGGGGCCGATGAGGAGCCAGTAGCGCCGGAACCGGCGGCGGCTCAGCGCGTCCGTGGTGGCGACCCTCGTCTCCAGCGTGAGGATGGACGAGTCGGTCCCGTAGCGGTCCACCCGGAGACCGGTCACGATCTTGGCGAAGCCCGGGGCGGCGAAGTCCGTGAACTCCTCGGCGGTGGTCGGCGTGGTGATCGGTACGGCGGAGGGCGACGCGTCCGCTTTCCACGGGCGGCTCACCTGGCCCAGGACCATCTCCACACCCGGAGTCTCGGCGAGCACGATCCACCCGAGGTCGACCATGTCGGCGAGCCGGAAGGTGGGCGCGTCCGCATCGGGGCCGGGGGTCCTCCCGGGAGCGTGCAGGACACCGCTCAGGCGTCGGGGCAGTCGTCTGACACCCATGGCGACCCGGATGAGCGGGGCCCGCAGGAGGTCCAGTGCCAGCACGCGGGCGTAGCACTGCGCGGGCGGGGCCCGGACGACGTCGGCGTGGACGACCGCGACGTCGTACCGGGGCAGGTACCGCTCGATGAGCAGCCCGGGACCCGCCCCGCCCTCGGTGGGATCGGGCCGAGCAGGTCGGTCATCCACTGCCACCCTCCTTTCGCCGGATGCCGGGGGTGGCGTCAGGGCGCCGTCGACCCGGGAACCCCCGCCAGGTGCTCGCCGAAGAACCGGATGATCCGAGCCCGGGCGTCGCCGGCCGCGGTCTCGTCGTAGGGGCTGCCCCGGCCGAGCACACGGAACACGGCGGGGACCTCGTCCGGCTGGTGGTCGTTGAGGAAGCCGTGCCCGACCCCGGGGTACTCCTTGACGTCGTGGTCCACGCCGAGCTCGCTGAGGGCCGCGTCGAGCCGGGCAGCCCCGTCGCGCACGGTGCGGTCGGCCCCGCCGAAACTGCCCACCACCGGGCACGCCCCCCGCAGGTACTCCGCCGTGTAGGCCTTCCTGCTCGCGGTGCCGTAGTTCACGGCCGAGGCCGCGAACGCCCCGTCGGGCGCGAGCACGAGCGCGTAGCCGCCGCCCATGCAGAACCCGATCACCCCGATCCGGCCGGTGCAGTCCTCCCGCGCGGCCAGCCAACGGCGTGCCGCGTCGATGTCGTCGAAGGATCGTCCCGCCTTGGCGCGGACCTCCCCGATCATCGCGATCAGGCAACGCATCTTCCCCGGTCCTCCGCGCGCGAACAGGTCGGGCGCGACAGCGAGGAACCCCTCGCCGGCGAGCCAGTCCGCCTGGCGCCGCAGATCCGGGGACATGCCCACGGCGTCGTGGACCACCACGACACCCGGCCACGGGCCGTCTCCCGCCGGCTCGGCGCAGTAGAACGGGAGCTCGCCGTGCTCGGTCTCGATCCCGGCGGACTCGCCCGAGCCGTCCTCGAGCAGGCGTTTGAGCCCTGCCCAGATCCGCCGCTCCTGACGCCGCCCGATCACGCCGACCAGCGGGCCGGCGAGCCGGGCCGGTCCGCCGACGGTCACCTCCCAGTCCCAGGAAAACAGAGTCCCCCCGGGGATCGGGTCGCAGCGCACCTCACCCTCGGCCACGGAGCCGGCCATGACACTGCGGGTGGCGATCCGGCGCGGGCGGTCGAACGCGGTGCACTCGGTGGTGAAGTGGACTGGTCTGCCCCGGGTGCGCATGGTGGCCCGGAACCTCGTACCGACCCCGATCGGGCCGTCGGTGAGCTTGACCGAGTCGACCATCCCCGGGTTGTAGAGGACCTCATGGCGCTGGTCGGCCACCACGTCAAAGACCTCCTCGGGCCCTCTCGCGATCTCGATGCCGCCCCGGATCCTGCTCATGCCGGGCGTCGCCCCTCGCTCTCCTCGGGCGGTTCATCCGCCGAGGTGAGCCGGAAGACGGGGTGATCGCGAGGATCCGGCATGCGGGTGAAGAAGCCGTCGACGGACCGGCTCGCCATTGCGTTCAGTGAGGTGCGGTAGGCCGCGATCACCGGCGCCCGGTCCGCGACCGGCACCTCGACGGCACGCGTGACCACCGGCGCCTGACCCCGGTGGCTCAGTTCGGCCACCCCGCTGGCGCGCAGGTTGCGGACCCATTGCGAATCGCCGTAGGGAGACACCAGATACCGCTCGCCGTCCACCACGACAGGGGTGACCGGTACGCGCTGGGCACGCCCGGATCGTCGCCCGGTGACTGTGAGGGTGGCGATATCGCCAGGGTTGAGCTTGGACACGATCGGGTTGACGACCCGCCGGGTGAAAGCCGGCGGTTTGATGTAGGTCATGGTTCTCGCACGCCCTTTCCTGTGATGGATTCCTCGTGGGGGGCGGGGGACCGTCATTTCATTGCAGCACCGCGGGGGGAGCCGGTCAACGACGGCCAGGTCACGATCGACACCCGCCGCCCGGGCCGGCGGCGGGCGGATTCGCGACCGCGACGGTGGGCGCCTGTCTACGCTCCTGACATGGGCAGCAGGGCGGGTCGGGTGGCGTGGTCTCCGGTGGCGATCGGGGCCGCGGCATCACGGATGCTGGCGCTGCTGGTGGCCGTGGCGCTCGCCGTGGTGGTGGTGCCGCTGCACCGGGGGCCCGCGGCGGCGGCCGCCGGCCTCCCCGCCGGCTTCCACTGGGGCGTGGCCACCTCGGGCTTCCAGGTGGAGGGCTCCAACCCGGACTCCAACTGGAAGCGCTACGTCGACGCGACCTCGCCCACGGGGCGGACGGACCCGGTCGGCGACGCGGTGGACTTCTGGAACCGCTACCCGGAGGACATCGCCAACGCCGCCGCCATGGGCGTGAACACCTTCCGGCTCGGCGTGGAGTGGGCGCGGATCGAACCGGAAAAAGGGCGGTACGACGACGAGGCCCTCAGACACTACGACCGGATCATCGACACGATCCGCAGCCACGGCATGACCCCGATGATCACCATGGTCCACTACGTGTACCCCGGCTGGCTGGCCGACGAGGGCGGGATGCTCGGCGGCGCCGCGGTGGAGTCGTTCGGCCGGTTCGCCGACCTCATCACCGAGCGCTGGGCCGGCGACGGCGCCATGTGGGTCACCTTCAACGAACCCCTGGTCTTCTTCAAGCACGAGATGACCCTCGGCCGCGTGGGCGTCACCGACTTCTCGCGGTTCCTCGACGCCGTCGAGGCGGCCCACCGGCTCGGCTATTCCGCCGCCCACCGGGCCGATCCGGGCGCGATGGTCACGATGAACGAGGCCTACCTGCCCCTGGCCACCGGGTTCACCGACACGCTGATCGGGGACCGGGTCGCGGACGCGGTGGACTACGTGGGGATCGACTACTACTACGGCGTCGCGCTGAACAACCTCACCGCCATCAACGCGGCGTGGGACGACTTCGCCGCCGTGCGGCCGCAGCCGGAGGGGATCTACGAGGCGGTCCGGCACTACGCGCGGGCGTACCCGGGCAAGCCGATCTACATCGTGGAGAACGGGATGCCCACCCGCGACGGCGGGCGGGCCGACGGGATCGACCGCGGCGACGTCCTGCGCGACACGGTGTTCTGGCTGCAGCGGGCGGTGGCCGACGGGTACCCGGTGATCGGCTACAACCACTGGTCGCTGGTGGACAACTACGAGTGGGGCGACTACTCCGCCCGCTTCGGGCTGTACCGCGTGGACGTCCTGGGCGACCCGTCGCTGACCCGCCGGCCGACGTCGGGCGTGGACGCGTATCGGGAGATCATCTCCGCCGGGGGAGTCGGCGACGGCTACCGGCCCGTGCTGCCGGCCGCGTGGTGCTCGCTCTCCACCATCCCCGACAGTTGCCTCGAGCCGGTGTCGGCGGCGGGGCCGCTGGCCAGGCTGGGTGGGCGATGAGCGGTCGAGCGGACACCGGGGCGGCTAACGCTGCCGCGGGCGGGAGCGATACCTCGGGAACACCGTCACACGGCTGCGAGGAGTGAGGTCATGTTCCCACCCGGCTCGATCGAGAACCCCCTGCGATACCTGTTCGGCCCCGGGCCGGGCGAGGCGACGTGCCTGGCCCTGACGCCGGGGTGCATGGGGCTGCTGCCGTACCTCGCGGCCCGCTTCGGCCTCGGCTCCTGAGCGCGCCCTCCCGCGATCAGGGCGACCGCCCCCCTCCTCGCATCGATCACCCTCGTCGTCGTCCCCGGTCTCGTTCCCCGGCACGTGCTTCGCGCGCAGCACCGCCTCCGGTCACGGGTGTCAGGGGTCACTCCTAGACTGTCGGGAG
>DIAZ01000058.1:8429-10699 GCA_002415925.1 Dietzia sp. UBA5065
ACCCCAGCCCCGATCGGAGGAGAGCGCGTGGAGTTCGCCGCGATCGACGCGCTGCGCGAGCGGCATCCCGCGTGGCGGATGCTCCGCGCCACCCACGCGCCGCTGCTGCTGTCCTTCCTCGGCCGCTTCTTCGTGGAGGAGGGGCGCGGCGCCAGCCCCGAGGGGACCCTGGTCGACGCGCTGGACGACGAGCTCTACCTGCTCAACTCCGAGGAACCGGACACTCCCCGCTTCCTGCGCCCGGCCGCCGACTACCTCGCGGACTGGGCCTCGACGGATGCCGGCTACCTGCGCCGGTTCTACCCGCTCGGCACCGACGAGATCCACTACGACGCCACCCCGGCGCTGGAGAAGGCGTACGCGTGGGTGCAGAGCCTGCAGGTGCGGCAGTTCGTCGGCACGGAGTCGCGGCTCCAGACGGCCATCGAGCTGCTGCGCCAGATCGCCCAGGGCACGGAGGTGGACCCCGAGGTGCGCCTGCAGGAGCTCGGGCGCCGCAAGCAGGAGATCGAGCGCGAGATCGCCCAGATCCAGCAGGATCCGGGGGCGGGCCTGCTGGACATCACCGCCGTCCGGGACCGCTACCAGCAGTTCGCCTCCACCGCCCGCGACCTGCTCAGCGACTTCCGTGAGGTCGAGGACAACTTCCGCGCGCTCGACCGCTCGGCCCGCGAGCGGATCGCCACCTGGGAGGGGAACAAGGGCGAGCTGCTGGAGGAGCTGGTGACCGGTCGCAGCCGGATCGACTCCTCCGATCAGGGACGCAGCTTCCAGGCGTTCTACGACCTCCTGCTCTCCTCGTCGAGCCAGGATGAGCTGTCAGTGCTGCTCGACAGGCTTACGTCCATCGAGGACCTGGGGGCGGACCGGCGCATCCGCACCGTGCACCACGGCTGGGCCGAGGCGGCCGAGCGCACCCAGATGACGGTCCGGCAGATCTCGGAGCAGCTCCGCCGGTTCACCGACGACCAGATCTGGCTGGAGAACAGGCGGGTGCTGGACCTGGTCCGCGAGATCGAGGCCACCGCGCTCACGCTCCGCGGGGGTCCGCCGCCGGACGTGGGGCTCGAGCTGGAACAGACGGGCGTGGACGTGGCCCTGCCCACCGAACGGCCGCTCCACAGCGTGCGCCCCGCCGCCGAGGTGGACAGCCTCCTCCCGCCCGCCCGGCAGGAGGAGGTGGACACCTCGGTCCTCGCCCAGCAGGTGATCGTCGACCCGGCCCGGCTCGCCGCGCGGCTGCGGTCGCTCGTCCCCGAGCGCGGCACTGCCCTGCTCGAGGACGTGATCGCCATGTACCCCGTCGAACACGGCGCCGCCGAACTGGTGGGGTACCTGGCGCTGGACAGCGAGGACATCGAGGTCACCGCGGACGAGACGGAGCAGACCGTGATCTCCTACGACGAGGCCGGCCGACCGATGCGGGCCCGGATGCCCCGCGTGGAGGTGCGGCGCCGATGACGCCGGAGGAGCGCGCCGTCGCGACCAGCGCCATCCGCCTCATGCAGGGGGTGGTCTACCAGGAGTCCGACGCGTGGGAGGACCTCCTGCGGCACCGCGGTGCGGTGCGGGACCACTTCGCCGTGATCGGCCTGGACGTGGTGGTGGACGCCGACGAGGGCTACGCGTACCTGCGCACGAGAGAACCCGACGACGGCGAGGACCCCTTACCCCGCGTGATCAGGCGCCGGGCCCTCACCTACGCGGACAGTCTGCTGCTGGTCCTGCTGCGCAAGCGGATGGTGGAGTTCGAGTCGGCCGGGGACCAGGGCCAGCTGGTGCTCACGTCGGACGAGATCGCCGAGATGATCCAGCTGTTCCTGGCCCGCAGCACCGACGAGGCCCGGGTGCTCAAGCAGGTGGACACGTCGATCAACCGGCTGGTGGCCATGGGATTCCTGCGACAGCTCCGGGGCCGCCGCGACACGTGGGAGGTCCGCCGGATCCTCAAGGCCTACGTGGACGGTCAGACGCTCTCGGATTTCGCGGCCAGGTTGGCCGAGTACGCCGACGGGGGACACGACGATGACTGACGCGCTGTTCTCCTCGGTGGACCTCGCCGCGCCCGGCCGGCCGGGGTTCCGGCTCGCCCGGCTGGAGGTGCTCAACTGGGGCACGTTCGACCAGCGCGTCTGGCGGCTGGAGCCCGGCGGGGAGACGCTCCTGCTCACCGGCGACATCGGCAGCGGCAAGTCCACGCTCGTCGACGCGGTGAGCACCCTCATGCTTCCGTCGCACCGCATCGACTACAACAAGGCGGCCGGCGCCTC
>DIAZ01000058.1:10893-11431 GCA_002415925.1 Dietzia sp. UBA5065
GAGCAGGTGACGCTCGCGCAGGTGTTCCAGCAGCAGGACGCCACCGGGCAGCCCTGGCGCCGGTTCGTCACCGCGGACCGGTCGATGTCGATCGAGGCGGATTTCACCGACTTCGGCTCGGACATCAACGACCTCCTCAAGCGGCTGCGGCGTGACGGCGCGGTGGTGGAGAAGGACTTCCCGCCCTACGGCCGCACCATGCGGCGGCTGCTGGGCATCCGGTCGGAGCAGGCGATGGAGCTGTTCCACCAGACGGTGTCCATGAAGGCGGTGGGTGACCTCAACGACTTCGTCCGCACCCACATGCTCGAGCCCGCCGACTCCCGAGACCGGGTCGAGGGGATCATCCGGCACTTCGATGACCTCACCCGGTCCTACGACGCCGTCCAGCGGGCGCGCGCACAGCTCGAGGCGCTCGGGCCGGTGGTGGAGTCCATCGCGAAGTACGACGCGGCGCTCGAGCGCCGGGACGGCCTGCGCGAGGAACGGGACGCGCTGCGACCCTACTTCGCCGAGCTCCGGATCGAGCTGCGGCGGG
>DIAZ01000058.1:11684-14248 GCA_002415925.1 Dietzia sp. UBA5065
CCCGGGCGGGGCTGGACCCGGTCGGCGACGCCACCGGCTTCGCCGCCCTCGAGGTCCGCGTGAGCGGCCTCCGCGCCGAGCTCGAGTCCGACGCCGCTGACCTCAAGGAGCGGGAGACCGGACTGGTCCTGCGCCACGGCGAGCACAAGGCCCAGCTCCGCGGGGTGGAGGAGGAGCTGGCGAGCCTGGTGGGACGGCGCAGCAACCTGCCGGCCGATCAGCTGCAGATCCGCGGCGAGCTCTGCGCGGACCTCGGGGTGGCGGAGGCGGACCTGCCGTTCGCGGGCGAGCTGCTCGACGTGTCCGAGGACCACGCCGAGTGGAGGGGGGCCGCCGAACGCGTCCTGCGGGGCTTCGCCGTGTCCCTCCTGGTGCCCCAGCGTCACTACGCCGACGTGGCCGAGTGGGTCAACGCCCGGCGGCTCACCGCGCGCCGCCCCGGTGGACGCGAGGTGGGGGCCCGGCTGACGTACGAGCGCGTCCCCGAGCGTCACCTGTCGCTGCAGCGGCCCCAGGTCGACGGCCTGATGCTGGCCGACACCCTGGAGGTCGCCGACACCCCGCTGCGCGGCTACCTGCACAAGGAGCTGTTCTCAAGGGCGGACCACCTCTGCGCCGGCACGCTGGAGGAGTTCCGCCGCGCCGACCGGGCGGTCACCCGCGAGGGCCAGGTCCGCTCGCGCGATCGTCACGTCAAGGACGACAGGCAGCGGGCCGACGATCCCCGAGGGTGGGTCCTGGGGTGGCGCAACGAGCAGAAGGTCGCCGCCCTGCAGGAGCGGCGGGCCGAGCTCACCCGGGAGGTGGACGGGGCCGCCGCGCTGCTCGAGGCGGTGACGCTCGAGCAGCGGGCGATGGGGGAGCGGCACACCGCGCTCGCCCGGCTGGGCGACCACCCGGTGTGGCGCGACCTGGACTGGGAGGAGGCCCGGGACCGGGCCGACGCCGCCGACGCCGAACGCCGTCGCCTCCTGGAGGGGAGCAGTGAGCTGGCGGAGATCAACCGGCGCCTGGACCAGGTCGACGCGCACGCCGGCGAGCTCACCTCGACGGAACGCGCGCTGGCCGATTCGCTGGGCGGGGCCAAGAGCCGGGCGGACCACGAGGCCCGGCAGATGGCCGGCGACGAGCGCACCCTCACCGAGCTGGGCGAGGAGCTGCGCGCCGCGGCCCGCGAGGTGTACCCGAGGCTGCGCGACCGCGAGGGCCGCGCCCGCGCGGAGACGGCGGACGAGACCCACCAGGTGGAGCGACGGCTGCAGGACGCGCTCGACAAGGAGGTCGACCGCACGCAGCGCGAACTCAACGGGTACACCACGAGCCTGCAGCAGGGGATGGCCGAGATCCGGCGGAGGTGGCCGGAGCAGACCACCGAGATGGACCAGTCCGTCGACGCCCGCGCGGAGTACGTCCGGTTCCACGAGCAGGTGGCGCAGGACGACCTGCCGCGGTTCGTGGAGGAGTTCGAGAAGCAACTCAAGACCAACGCCATCCGCGAGCTCGCCGGCTTACACAGTTGGCTCCTGCGCCAGGCCGATGACATCCAGCAGAAGGTGGAGCGGATCAACGAGGCGCTCGGTGCGATCGACTTCAACCCCGGCCGCTACGTCCGCCTGGATCGCGAGAACACGGTCAACCAGGAGGTCCGGGCGTTCCGATCGGACCTGCGGGCCGTCACAGACGACGCGATCGGCGGCGACGACCGCTACTCGGAACAGCGCTATCAGGACGTGCGCGTGATCCTCGAGCGGCTTCGGGGCCGCGAGGGGCACAGCGACACGGACCGCACGTGGCGGGACCGGGTCACCGACGTGCGCAACTGGTTCACCTTCTCCGCGTCCGAGCGCGACCGCGAGACCGACGAGGAGTGGGAGCACTACCGCGACTCCGACGGCAAGTCCGGCGGGCAGAAGGAGAAGCTCGCCTACACCATCCTCGCCGCGTCGCTGGCCTACCAGTTCGGCCTGGAGTGGGGCGCGGAGAAGGCCCGCGACTTCCGCTTCGCGGTGATCGACGAGGCCTTCGGCCGTGGGTCCGACGCGTCCACGAGGTACGCCCTCGAGTTGTTCGCCAAGCTGGGCATCCAGCTGCTCATCGTGACGCCGCTGCAGAAGGTCCACGTGATCGCGCCGTACGTCCGCTCCATCGGCTACGTGGACAACGTCGAGGGCCGCTACTCCCGGCTCGTCATGATGACCACACAGGAGTACCACGAGCAACGCGGAGGCGGCTGATGCCCGGCGACGGACGCCGGTGGGCGACCCCCGACACCGTGCGGGCGAAGGTGCGGCGGCGGTGGGACGACGGCACCCTGCTCGGCGCGTTCGGCCGCGGCGAACCGTTCGAGGCGCTCGAGATCCCGCTCGCGGGCCCGCGGACCGCAGAGCTCGGCGAGCGGCTGGGCGAGGTCCAGGACTGGGCGGCCGCGATCGAGGACGGCAGCCGCGCCGGCGAGCGCTACACCGTGCGGTACAAGGAGGTCGGGGGCAGGCGGTTCGGGCGCAACCGGATCCCGTCGCACGCGGTCGTCGAGCGCTTCGAGCAGGCCTGGCGGCTGCTCGGGG
>DIAZ01000058.1:14447-16422 GCA_002415925.1 Dietzia sp. UBA5065
CCGCGCTGTCCCACGCGGGTGACTGGTCGCAGCTTCTCGCGGCGTACCGCTGGCTCGACGCCGCCCGGGGGTCGGATCGGTACCTCCGACAGATCGACGCCCCCGGGGTGGACACCAAGTTCGTCGAGGGCCACCGGCCGGTGCTCGCCGAGCTGCTCGGGGTGTCCCGGCAGGCGGGCGGGTTCCTCACCGACCTCGGGCTGCGCGGCAAACCCGAGTACGTGCGGCTGCGGCCGTCCCGATCCGCGGCGCCCGTGCCGGTGTCCGAGCTGTCGGTCCGCGCCGACGAGCTCGACGACCTCGAGTGGGCGGTCTCGGACGCCGTGGTGGTGGAGAACGAGATCACCTACCTCACGCTCCCCGTCCCCGTCGGCGGTGTCCTGATCTGGGGGAAGGGGTTCGACGTCGCCCGGCTCGGCCGGTGGGGGGCGCTCGGCGGGGCGGAGGTGCACTACTGGGGGGACCTCGACACGCACGGGTTCGCGATCCTCCACCGGCTGCGGGTGCACCTGCCGCATGTCCGGTCCTTTCTCATGGACGCCGAGACCCTGACCGCGCACCGCGAGCGGTGGGGCCGGGAGACCACCCCCACCAGCGCGACGCTGGACCGGCTCACGCCGCGGGAGGCCGCCGTCTACGACGACCTGGTCTCCGACCGCCTGGGTGAGCGGGTCAGGCTGGAGCAGGAACGGATCGACTGGGCGTGGGCGATGGACCGACTGCCCTACGGGGTCGACGGAGGCTGAGCGGGCAGACTAGGGGGACCAGGGTGCCCGCGCCGCCCGCTGCCCGGACTCGACCGCGCCGTCCATGTACCCGGCCCACCGGGTGGCGGTCTCCGTGCCCGCCCAGTGCAGGGGGCCCACGGGGCGGCGGAGGTGGGGGCCGAAGCGGGTCAGCGTCCCCGGGGTGGCGAACGCGCCGTAGCACCCGCGGCTGTACTCCTCCTCGGCCCAGTCGCGCTCGATGAACCCGATCGGCTCACGCGCGCGGGGGCCGAAGTAGCCGGCCAGGTCCTCCAGGACCAGCGCCCGGCGATCGGCGGCGGTCATCCGCGCGCCGCGGTCCGCGTGGCGGCCCTCGAGGAATCCGACCAGCACCCCGGGCCCGCCGTCGTGCGGGGTGTTGTCGAAGACCGTGCCGAGCGGGCGGGAGTCGCTGTTGGCCTGGCCGCTCCAGCCGTCGGTGCGCCAGAACGGCTCCGCGTAGACCACGTTGACCTTGATCACCCGGCCCATGGGCATCCGCTGGACCAGCTGATCGCGGTCGCCGGGCAGCCCGGGGGAGTAGCGGATCCTCGACGCCAGGGGCGGCGGCACCGCGATCACCACGCGTCGGGCGCTCACGGTCCCGCGGTCGGAGCGCACGCGGGCCCCCGCGTCGCCCCACTCGATCCCGGTGACCGGGCTGTCCAGCACGACCCTGTCGCCGAGCTCGCGCGCCATCTGCAGGGCGATCACCTGCGCCCCGCCCACCACCCGGTCCTGCTGCGCCCCGCCGGCGGTGTCGATCAGGGCGTCGACCCCGCCGGCGGAGCCGATGTAGAACCCGGCCCACAGCGCGGAGAGGTCCTCCGGTCCGGCGGAGAAGACGGCCTCGGTGACCAGGCGGAAGAAGGCCCGGCCGCGGCGGGTCCGCGCCGTGCGCGCGAGCCAGGTGTCGAAGGTCTGGCGGTCGAGCCGGCCGGCGCCGACCGCGGTCCACGGCTCGCCGAGCGGGATGGCCGCGGCCATGCGGTCGAGCCGCCACTGGGTCTGGCCGATGTCGGCCAGCGTGACGGGATCGAGCCGCGGGATCCGGCCGGTGTACTCCGACCTGGCACCGCCGAGCTCGGCGATGTGCCGGCCCGCGACATGGGTGGGGTAAGTCCGCAGGCCCAGCTCGCGGATCAGCGCGAGGACGCGGTGCTGGGTGGGGCCGACCCACTGTCCGCCGATCTCGATCGGGGTGCCGCCGGGCAGCTCGGCGTTGAGCA
>DIAZ01000074.1 GCA_002415925.1 Dietzia sp. UBA5065
AGATGTGTATAAGAGACGACGGCCGGTGAGGTCCGCCTGGTGTAGCCGTCCGGGTCCCGGCCGACGCCCTGTTACGATGGCGCCGCGCGTGCCGGTGACGTTCCCGGCGCGTGCGGGGGGCTATAGCTCAGTTGGTCAGAGCCGCGGACTCATAATCCGCTGGTCGCGGGTTCGAGCCCCGCTGGCCCCACCTCACGGCGTTCAGTACGCAAGTCCCATGCGGAGGGCGCCCACCGCCTCGGACAGGGCCGCCCTGGCGAGCGGGGTGGCGCCGACGGCGTTGACGAACGGGTGGACCATGGTCGCGTGCCGGCGCATCGACACCTTGACGCCGGCATCGGCCATCTTCCGCGCGTAGGCCTCGCCCTCGTCGCGCAGTGGGTCGAATCCGGCCGTGGCCACGTGCGCGGGCGGGAGCCCCGAGAAGTCCTCGGCCAGCAACGGGGAGGCGCGGGGGTCGAGCCGGTCGTCGTCCGAGCGGAGGTAGGTGCTCTCGTAGAAGTCCATGTTCTTCGCGGTGAGGAAGAACCCCTCGCCGAACATCTCGTACGACCTCGTCCGCGCGGACATGTCGGTGGCGGGGACGAACAGCAGCTGGAAGTCGGGCGTGCGTTCCCCGGCGTCGCGGGTGAGGTGGCACACGACCGTCGCGAGGTTCGCGCCGGCGCTGTCCCCGCCCACCGCGATCCGGTCGGGATCCACGCCGAGCGCGGCGGCGTTGTCCCGGACGTAGCGGAACGAGGCCACCGCGTCGTCGACGGCCGTGGGGAAGAGGAACTCGGGGGCGAGCCGGTAGTCCACGCTGAGGACCTTGAGTCCGCCCATCCGCGCGAGGTAGCGGCACGTCGCGTCGTGGGAGTCGACGCTCCCCAGTACCCAGCCGCCACCGTGGAAGTAGACGAGCATCGGGAGGGCCTCGGAGCCGTGGGAGGGGGAGTAGAGGCGGGCGGGAAGGTCCGCGCGCGCCGGATCGTCACCGCCGAGCGGGAGGACGAGGTCGGAGACGACGGCGAGGTCGATCCGGTCGCCCGAGACGGTGAACGCGGACTTCTCGACCGTCTTGCGCGCCTTCTCGATGGTCATGTCCTCGTACTCCCCGTCGGAAAGCAGGGACATCGCCTTGACCCCGGCCTGGAAGTGCGGATCGAGCAGCTGCCCGTCGATCGCCTCGGGGGCGCCCGCGACCAGCTGGATCACCGGGCCGGGGAGCGCCCCGGCCGACGTCATGACGATCTTGGAGAGCCGGTCCTGCAGCGACGGTCGGTAGGTCCGATGTCCGGACATGGGTGAGCGCATTGCCACATTGTGCAGGGCATCGGCAGGATGATCGAGGAGAACCGACGAAGGGACAGGTCATGGACGCAGCAACGAACGACGTCGTCCGGGTGGAGGGGCTGGTCAAGACATTCGGACGGGCCAGGGCCCTCGACGGTCTGGATCTGGAGGTCCGCCGCGGCGAGGTCCACGGGTTCCTCGGGCCGAACGGCTCGGGCAAGTCCACGACCATCAGGATCCTGCTCGGGCTCATGCGGGCGGACTCGGGGCGGGTCCGGCTGTTCGGCCGGGACCCGTGGCGGGATGCGGTCGATCTGCATTCCCGCCTGGCCTACGTCCCCGGGGAGGTGACGCTGTGGCCGCGCCTGACCGGGGGGCAGTGCATCGACATCCTCGGTCGGGCACTGGGAGGACTCGACGCGGCACGCCGGGACGAGCTGATCGGGCGGTTCCGACTGGATCCCACCAAGCGCACCCGGGACTACTCCAAGGGCAACCGGCAGAAGGTCGCGCTCATCGCGGCGCTGGCGTCCGACGCCGAGTTGCTCGTCCTGGACGAACCCACGTCGGGTCTCGACCCGCTCATGGAGCAGGAGTTCCAGGAGTGCATACGCGAGGCGGTCGACGGCGGCTCCACCGTGCTCCTGTCCAGCCACATCATGGGGGAGGTCGAGGAACTGGCGGACCGGGTGAGCATCATTCGCGAGGGGCGGACCGTGAGCTCCGGGACCCTGAGCGACCTGCGGCGCCACACCACGACCGAGGTCCACGCGGTGACCGAGCGGGCCCCCGCCGTCCCGGCGACGGTGAACGGCATCGAGGGGTTGCGGGTCGCGGTCGACGGCGCCGGGCGGTACGACGTCCGTTGTCACGTCTCCGCCGACCGCCTGGGCGAGGTGACGGGCATCCTCCACGAGGCGGGGATCCACACGTTCACCGCCACGCCGCCCAGCCTCGACGACCTGTTCCGCAACGCCTTCTCGGCCGTGGGCCCCGGCGCCGGGCAGGCCACCGCGGCGGGCGATGCGGTGGGCGATGCGGCGGGCCCGCGGTGAAGTCACCCCTGGCCGGGACCGGACTGGTGATCTGGACCGCACTGCGTACCGGCTGGCGCTCCGCGACCGCCTGGATCCTCGGCCTGGTCCTGATGTACTTGGTCACCGGGTTCTCGATCGCCGCCCTCTACGACACCCCGGAGAAGCTCGCCACGTACGCCGCGTCGCTGGGCGACTCCATGATCATGCTCGACGGCAGGGTGGCGGGGATCGACACCCTGGGCGGGGTCATGATGAACGAGTTCGCGTTCATCGTGGGCTTCGCCATTCCGATCATGGCCATCGCCCTGACGGCCCGGTCCACCCGCCGGGAGGAGGAGACCGGCAGGCTTGAACTCCTGCTGTCCGCCCGGATCGGTCGGCTCGCCCCGGTCACGGCGGCCCTCGTCGTCGTCGCCGGGATCTTCGTCCTCCTCGGTGCGGGGATCTGGGCGGCGACCCTCACCATCCCGGTCGACCGGACCGGGGCCGCGTACTACGCCGCCTCGCTCGTCGCCACCGGCTGGGTGTACGCGGCCGCCACGGCCGTTCTCGCGCAGATCCTGGCCCACAATCGCACCGTGTGGGCGACCGGGCTGGCGCTGACCGGCCTCACGTTGGTGACCCGCGGCATCGGCGACACCGAGGAGAACTGGATCAGCTGGACCTCGCCGCTGGGCTGGCACGGCCTGGTGCGACCGTTCGGCGACCCCACCGTCGTCCCGCTCCTCGTCGCCGTGGCGGCGGCGGGTGCGCTGGCCGCGGTCGCGCTGTGGCTCTCCGGGCGTCGGGACGTGGGGGCGGGGATGATGCCGGCGCGCACGGGACCCGCGACCGCGTCGAGGTGGCGGGGCTCCGGGGTCGGAGTGGCGGTCCACCAGCACCTCGGTTCCCTCGTGGGCTGGACGATCGGAGTCGTGGCGCTCATGTCGATGTACGGCGCCCTGATGGACGTGGTGGTCGAGGCGATCGTCTCGAACCCCGCGCTCGCGGGGTTCCTTCTCGAGTCCCCGGCGCTCGTCGACGCGCTCGTGCAGATGCTCGTGGTGTTCGTGGGGATCCTCGGGGCGGGGTTCGTGCTGCAGACCCTCGCCGGGCTGCGCGGGGAGGAGACCTCCGGGCGGCTCGAGCTCGAGCTCTCGACCGGGCGGTCCAGGTGGTCGTGGCTGGCCCTGCACACCGTAGTAGTGGCGGTGGGGGCCGTGGTGGTGGTTGCCGCCGGCTCCACCGCGTTCGCGCTGACCACCGCCATCGCGCTCGACGACCCCGGATCGGTGGGCAGGATCGTCGCGGCCGGCGCCTGGCAGATTCCCGCGGTGCTCGTGTTTGCGGGACTGTCGGTGGCGCTCTTCGGCGTGGTCCCCCGGATGCAGGTCCTGGCCTGGGCGCTGTTCGTCGCGGCCGCCGTCGTCACGTTCATGGGTCCCACCCTCCGGCTCACCGAGGCGCAGATGCGCGTGTCCCCGTTCGGCGCGGTGGGCATGGCCCCCGTGGGTCCGGTGGACTCCACGGGCGTTGCGGTGCTGCTGGTGCTGACGGTGGTCCTCGTGGCCGCCGGGCTGGTCGGGTTCCGACGTCGCGACGTGCCGCGGACGTGATCGAGGACCTGGGACACTCACGGGGATCGGCCGAGGAACCATCGAGGGAGGACACGATGTCGCAGGATCTGCTCGAGAAGGCGCTCGCCACGATCGACGAGTGGCCGGTGGACAACGTGTCGGCGGCGGTGGTCGGCCCGGACGGGGTGATCGCCGCGAGGGGGGACGGTTCGCGGGTGTACCGGCTGGCCTCGGTGACCAAGCCGATCGTCGCGGTGGCGGCGCTTCTCGCCGTGGAGGAGGAGGCGATCTCACTCGATGACCCCGCGGGGCCCGAGGGGTCGACCGTGCGCCACCTGCTCGCCCACGCCTCGGGGCTCGACTTCTCCGACCGACGGAGAGTGCGGTGTGCGCCGGGGGAGAGGCGCATCTACTCCTCGGCCGGGTTCGAGGTCCTCGCGGACCACATCGCGGAGGCGACGGGAATCGAGTTCGCCGAGTACCTGGTCGAGGCGGTGTGCGAGCCGCTCGGGATGACGTCGACCGTGCTGGAGGGGTCGGCCGGCCACGGCGCCTCGGGCAGCCTCGCTGACCTCGCGGCCTTCGCCCGGGAACTGGTCTCCCCGCGTCTGCTCGCCCCCCAGACGCTCGAGGAGGCGGTGTCCGAGCAGTTCCCCGGTCTCGACGGCGTGGTCCCCGGCTTCGGGATGCAGAAGCCGTGCCCGTGGGGGCTGGGCTTCGAGATCCGGGAGGCCAAGTTCCCGCACTGGACGGGGCAGCACAACTCGCCGTCGACGTTCGGCCACTTCGGTCAGTCCGGCACGATGCTCTGGGTGGAACCGGAGATCGAGACGGCCCTGGTCGTGCTCACCGACCGCGACTTCGGAGACTGGGCCAAACCCCTGTGGCCCGCCCTGTCCGACCGGGTCGTCGACGCGGCCTGCGCGCGGACCCGGGACGAGGACGCGCTCGGCGGCTGAGTCGCCCGTCGGCGTCCGAGGAGATCACCCCGCCGCCGGATTCCCGGCCGGGACACAGGCGGACCGCGACACGCCGCGGGTGCTGCCGGCGTCGGGACCACCGTGCTGTAACTTTGCTGAGAGTCCAGGAGTCTCGCTGGTGTAATTCCACCACGTGAGGCACAGTGGTGATCAACAATCACATAAGCATCATCGTTCACACGAATTCATGAGGTCGTTGGGGAAGACGTCCCTCAGTGAGTCGGGAGTGAAGCGATGTCTGACCTAAATCATTTCGCGGATACGACGACCGGCGTGGTGTTCATCCACGCCGCGCCGACCGCGTTGTGCCCTCACGTCGAGTGGGCTCTGGCGAGCACCCTCGACGCGAACTCGGCCATGCGCTGGGAGGACCAGCCGGCCCAGCCCGGCGCCAGGAAGGCGATCGTCGACTGGATCGGTCCGGTCGGCACCGGCGCGCGCCTAGCCGACTCCCTGGCCAAGTGGTCCATGTTGGCCTTCGAGGTCACCGAGGACCCGAGCGAACTCGTCGACGGCGAACGCTTCTCCCACACCCCCGAGCTGGGGATGTGGCGCGGCCAGACCGGCGCCAACGGCGACGTGGTGATCGGCGAGAACCGGCTTCGGCTCCTCATGGCGGCAGGACCCGCCGCGTTCCATACGGCCGTCGAGGCCGAGCTCGGCACCGCCTGGGACCTGGCACTCGAACCGCTCCGAGGCCACCCGGCCGCCGCCGAGGTCACCTGGCTCTCCCGCGTCGGCTGACCCACCCCGCCCGACCCCGGCCCCGGCTCCACCAGAACGCCCGCACCCCCTTTTGGGGATGCGGGCGTTCTCGCGTGCGCGGACCGGTCAGGTCACAACGGGATGTTCTTGTGCTGCCCGCGGACGTGGGAGGCCTCGTTCAGGGCCTCGGCGAGTCGTCGCCGGGTCTCGGTGGGCTCGATGACCTCGTCGACGACCCCGATGGAGACCGCGCGACCCACCCCACCGGCGATGGCGGCGTGCTCGTCCGCCAGACGCTCGTGGAGGGCCTCGCGCTCGTCATCCGGCGCGGCGGCCAGGGCGCGCTTGTGGAGGACACCCACGGCGGCCTTGGCACCCATGACGGCCACCTCCGCGTCCGGCCACGCGAACACGGCGGAGGCGCCGAGCGCCCGGGAGTTCATCGCGATGTAGGCACCGCCGTAGATCTTGCGCGTGACCAGGGTGACCCGGGCGACCGACGCCTCGGCGAACGCGTGCAGCAGTTTCGCGCCGCGGCGTACGACGCCCTCCCACTCCTGGGAGACGCCCGGGAGGTAACCGGGGACGTCCACCAGGACGAGCAGCGGGACGCCGAAGGCGTTGCAGAGCCGGACGAACCGCGAGGCCTTCTCGGCGGACTCGGAGTTGAGGCACCCGCCCAGCCGGAGCGGGTTGTTGGCGATCACGCCGACCGTGCGGCCCGCGATCCGGCCGAAGCCCACCACGATGCTCGGGGCCCACTTAGCCTGCAGCTCCTCGAAGGTGGTGCTGCCGTCCAACTCGGACGAGTCGAGGATGCCGTGGACGAGCGGGCGCACGTCGTAGGCGCGCTTGGGGGACTCGGGGAGCAGGCCCGCGAGATCCGTGTGGTCTCCCTCGAGCGCACGCAGGTCGAACTCCCCCTGGGAGGACAGGAGGGTGACGAGCCGCCGGGCCCGGTGCAGGGCGTCCCGCTCGTCGCTGGCGGCGATGTGGCAGACGCCGGACTTGCGGTGGTGCACGTCCTGGCCGCCGAGGCCCTCCATGTCCACCTGCTCACCGGTGACGGAGCGGACCACGTCGGGTCCGGTGACGAAGATCTTGCCCGCCGGCGCCATGATCACGACGTCGGTGAGTGCGGGGCCGTAGGCGGCACCGCCGGCGGCGGGGCCGAGGACCACGGAGATCTGCGGGACGTGGCCCGACGCGCGGACCATGGCCTCGAAGACGGTGCCGACGGCGTGGAGCGCCTCGACGCCCTCGGCCAGGCGGGCGCCACCGGAGTGCCACACCCCGACGATCGGCAGGTGCTGATCGATCGCCACGTCGATCGCGTGGACGATGTGGCGGCACCCGTCCAAGCCCATGGCGCCACCCATGACGGTGGCGTCCGTGGCGTACGCGACGGTGGGCACGCCGTCGATCAGCCCGCGTGCGGCGAGCGCGCCCGAGGCGTCGGGTTCGGTGAGGAACTCCAGTGACGCGGGGTCGAAGAGATTCTCGAGCCGCACGACGGGGTCGCGCGGGTCGATCTGGGTGTTCTGGTCCATGGTGCTGGTGATGGTCATCGAGTGCAGTCCTTTCCATGGCGCACGTCCCGGATAGGGAGAGTGCGCCTCTGATGGACCCCCGGACTGGCTGGTGGGCGACAGGTCATCGGTCCGGGACCCCCGTCCCGGCCGGACCTTCCGCCCGTCACCCCGCTGGGTGCGGGGTGGTCATGCGTGTCATGCCCCGAGTGCGGGGGTGGGGACGCGGGCTCGACGTGGTGCACCGACCGCACCTTCGGCCCTGATCGCGTCCCCGCCCCGTGGCGACGGGACGAGTTGTCAGCTCTGGTCGATCTTCTGGATGTAGTCGACCGCATCCTGCACGGTACGCAACTTGGCGAGGTCCTCGTCCGGGATCTCCACCCCGTAGCGGTCTTCGGTCTGCACGGCGATCTCCACCATGGAGAGCGAATCGATGTCGAGATCGTCGACGAAGGACTTCTCCGGGGTCACCTCCGAGGGTTCGATTCCGGTGACCTCCTCGACGATCTCTGCAAGTCCAGCGATGATCTCGGCCTCGGTGCGTGCCATGTGGTGTCCTCTCGGGTGGTGTCGGCGTGCCCGGTCGGGCGCGTCGTCGGGGTCGCAGGAAGGTCGCCGGATCCGGCCGGCGACCGTGGGGTGGGCGGGGGTGGTCTAGGCGCCGCTGAGCGCGGGGACGGATTCGAGCGCGGCGTCGAGATCCTCGGGGGTCGTGACGCCGTGCCGCGGGACGTCGCGCATCATCCGCTTGGCCAGTCCGACGAGCGCGCCGGACGGCGGCAGCTCGACGAACGCATCCACGCCGCGCTTGACCATGGTCTGGGTGCACAGGTCCCAGCGGACGGGGTGGGTGATCTGCGAGACCACGCGGTCCACTGCGTCCCGCCCGGAGCCGACCACCATTCCGTCGGCGTTCGACACCAGGGTCAACCCGGGGTCGCGCACCTCGAGGGTGTTCGCGAGCGCCCGGACCTCGTCGACGGCCGGGGCCATGTGGCGGGTGTGGAACGCCCCGGCCACCTCGAGGCGGCGCAGGCGTGCCCTGCTCGGAGGGTTCTGCTCGAGTGCGTCACACGCCTCGAGCGGCCCGGCGGCCACGATCTGTCCCGCGCCGTTGCGGTTGGCGGGCTCGAGCCCGGCGTTCTCCAGCGCGAGCAGGACGTCGGCCTCGACCCCACCGAGGACGGCGATCATCCCCGTGGGACGGTCGGCGCACGCCCGCGACATGGCGGCCCCGCGGACGGAGGCCAGCCGGAGTGCATCCGATTCCGAGATGACGCCCGCGATCGCGAGCGCGGCCACCTCACCGATCGAGTGGCCGGCGATGATCGAGTCGGACGGCACCTCGCCCCGTCGGCGGAGCTCCGCCGCACCGAGGAGGGCGGAGGCCACCACCAGGGGTTGGGTGACCGCGGTGTCCGTGATCTCCTGCAGGGTCGCCGTGGTGCCGAGCCGCTCGAGGTCGAGTCCGCTCGCGGCGGACCACTCGTCGAGACGGTCGGAGGCGCCGGGTAGCTCGAGCCACGGCACGAGCATTCCGGCTTTCTGGGACCCTTGTCCAGGGGCGGTGAGACAAAGCACGAGTATCAGAGAACACGGGTTGGTCCGATTCGGATGATGTTCTCGTAACCAGAAACCGCGGCCGGATCTTGTGGGGTTCCCACAAAAGCCGAGTTGGCCGACCGTCCATCTGTCGCAAAGCGGAATTCGTTACACGGTGTGATCAGAGTGACCATCTAGCTCTCCTGAGGACTGCGTTCGGCGAGCTTGCCGAGCACGAGCGCTATTCGGAGGACAAACGCGTCCCTGGCGTCCAGGGGGTCGAAGTCGGTTATCTGGCTCGCCCGTTTGAGTCGGTACCGCACCGTATTGGGGTGGACGTACAACCCGCGCGCGCACGCCTCGACGTGGCCACCCGAATCGAGGTAGGCCCTCAGGGTCTCCTCGAGTGAGCTGTCGGCTCCGCGGAGCGGGGTGACGATCCGCTCGACGAGCATCTGCGCGGCC
>DIAZ01000178.1 GCA_002415925.1 Dietzia sp. UBA5065
GGGTCGACAAGTAACTTACTGCTGAGTAACAATACTCGCCAGGGCCGCGTTGCGGGCCACCGGACACCGAGAACAAACGGGAGTGACACACGTGACCACAAGCCCCCGCAAGGTCGCCATCGTCGGCGGCAACCGAATCCCCTTCGCCCGCTCGAACGGCAAGTACGCGGACGCCTCCAACCAGGACATGCTGACCGCCGTGATCGACGGCCTGGCCAGCCGCTACCACCTCCAGGGCAAGCGGCTCGGCGCCGTCGCCGCGGGTGCGGTCCTCAAGCACTCCCGCGACTTCAACCTCACCCGCGAGTCGGTCGTCGGCTCCGTGCTCGACTCGTCGACCCCGGCGTACGACGTGCAGCAGGCCTGCGGCACCGGACTGGCCACGGCCATCCAGATCGCCGACCAGATCGCCCTGGGGCGCATCGACTCCGGCATCGCCGGCGGCGCCGACACCACCTCGGACGCCCCGCTCGCCGTCAACGACGACCTGCGCAAGATCCTCATCAAGGTCTCCGCCGCCAAGTCCACCGTGGACCGCCTCAAGCTCCTCGGGGAACTCCGCCCCCAGGCGCTGGTGCCCGAGCAGCCGCAGAACTCCGAGCCCCGCACCGGCCTGTCGATGGGTGAGCACGCCGCCATCACCGCCCGCGAGCTCGGCGTCACCCGCGCCGACCAGGACGCCCTGGCCGCCACCAGCCACCGCAACCTCGCCGCCTCCTACGAGTCGGGATTCCAGGACGACCTGGTCACCCCGTTCCTCGGCGTGGCGCGGGACGACAACCTGCGGCCCGACTCCAACGAGGAGAAGCTGGGCACGCTCAAGCCGGTCTTTGGCAAGCGTGACGCCGAGGCGCACGGCACCGAGGCCACCATGACGGCCGGCAACTCCACGCCGCTCACCGACGGCGCCTCCGTCGTCCTGCTGGCCAGCGAGGAGTGGGCGAAGGCGAACAAGCTCCCGGTCCGCGCGTACCTGGTGGACTCCGAGACCGCCGCGGTCGACTTCGTCCACGGCCACGACGGTCGCACCCCGGACGGGCTGCTCATGGCCCCGACCTACGCGGTGCCGCGGCTGCTCGAGCGCAACGGGCTGACGCTGCAGGACTTCGACTACTACGAGATCCACGAGGCGTTCGCCTCGCAGGTCCTGGCCACCCTCGCCGCGTGGGAGTCCGAGGAGTACTGCACGGAGCGCCTGGGTCTGGACACGGCGCTGGGTGCCATCGACCGCTCCAAGCTCAACGTCAACGGCTCGTCGCTGGCAGCCGGCCACCCGTTCGCCGCGACCGGCGGCCGCATCCTGGCCGCCACGGCCAAGCTGCTGGAGGAGAAGGGCTCGGGCCGCGCGCTCATCTCCATCTGTGCCGCCGGCGGGCAGGGCGTCACCGCGATCGTCGAGCGCTGACCGCCGCCTCGACGCGATAGGGCTCCCTGCGGTGGAGCCCACCACGGGTGACCTCGTGTGACCGTGCAGACCCCGCACCCGGCGCGGGGTCTGCACGCATCGGTGCCCTTACGCCATAGTGGACGGGCAAGGTCATGGGGTGTTCCGGAGGGGGGCGTGAGTCAGGCGTGGACGAGTCCACCACCAGCGGCGTCGGCCCGGCTCGGCCCGTCTCGATCGACGGCGACGGCCCGCAGCCGGCGGCCGCGGATCGTCGTCGTTACCGGGTGCGCTCCCGCTGGATCTACACCGGTGTGGGCGTCTTCATGGGCCTGTCGGTCCTCTACGGCTTCGACCTGGTCCACAGCATCGGTCGGGTCCCGCGCGGGACCGAGGTCGCGGGAATCCAGGTGGGCGGGATGCGCACCGGTGACGCCGAGCAGCTCCTGATCCGCGAACTCGGACCGCGGGTCCACGACGAGGTGGATCTGCGCGCCGGGGTCGTGTCCACCACGCTCGATCCCCGGGCCGTGGGGCTGTCCGTGGACTGGCAGGGCACCCTCGACAGGGGCGGCGAGCAGCCCCTCAACCCCGTCACCCGCCTGATCAGCCTGGTCTGGTCCAGAGAGGTGGGCATCGCCAGCGTGATCCCCGACGCGCGGCTGACGGACTTCCTGGAGAAGCTCGCCTTGCAGGCCGACTTCGAGCCGCGCGAGGGCGCCATCTGGTTCGACCGTGACCAGGTCAGGTCGGCCATCCCGATCGACGGTCAGCGCCTCCGGATCGAGAGCTCGCGGGATGCGGTGCTCGAACATTGGCTCGACGACGACGGGGTCGACCTCGTGGTGGACTTCACCCCCACGGAGACTCGTGCTGACGAGGTCCGGGCGCTCGTCCGCGACGTGGCGGAGCCCGCCGCCGGGCGCGACGTGACGCTGTTGGCGTCGCGGATGCGCGGGGACGGCACCGAACCCCCGCTGACCACGATCACCACCCGCATGCCGGCCCCGCCGCCGCCACCCGGCCGGGAACGCGCGGTGCCCGCCGAACGCGAGATCGAGACCGTGGACCCCGCCGGTCCCGACGCCGCGCCGATCGCCTTCCCCCGTGAGCGGATCGGCGAGTACCTGACCTTCGTCCGCGACGGTGCCGTGCTCGAGCCGCGCTTCGACGCCGACGCGGCCAAAGGGATCCTCGAGCCGCTGCTGGGGGAGACCGAACAGGAGGGCCGGGACGCCACGTTCTCCTTCAGCGGGTCCCGGGCCTCGGTCGTCCCGGCGGTCCAGGGCCGCACCGTCGAGTGGGGACCCCTGCTCGGCGCCCTGCCGGGCCAGCTCACCGACGTCCGGGGGCCTCGCGTGCTGCCGGTCGGCTATGTGGGTCGGGATCCCGAGCTCACCACCGAGGAGGCGGAGAAGGCCGGGATCCGGGAGCCCGTCGGCGAGTTCACCGTCGCGGTGGGGGCGGACGGGCGGGCGCAGTCGATGATCGCCTCGCTCGCCGGGCACTTCATCCCCGCCGGGGGCTCCTTCTCGATGGCCGAGGTCGCCGGGACCGTGTCCGGTGACACCTCGGCGGACGCGGTGGCCACCGCCCTGTTCAACGCGGCCTTCGAGGCTGGTGCGCAGGACCTGGTCCGGACGGGCAGGGGCGTCGACGGGCCGGCCTTCCCCGCCGGTCGGGACGCGACCGCCTCGGCGGACGTGGGGTTCCGCAACGGTCAGGCGACCGGTCTGGTGATCGACGCCTCGGGCGGCGGCAGCTCGGTGACCGTCCGGCTGTGGGGGACCCGCGAGTACACCGTCCGGGTGTCCACCGCGCCCCGCTCCGATGTCCGCCGGCCGCAGACCCGCGTCGTCACGACCGCGGGCTGTACGCCGGACCCCGGCCAGGACGGCTTCACCGCCCGCGTGACCCGCGTGGTGCAGCGGGGCGACGCGACCGTCAGCACCGACACCGTGTCCTCCACGTACGCGCCGCAGGACCGGATCGAGTGCCGGGTGGCGAGCCCCGCGCCGCGCGACGACGACCCCGCCCCGCCGGCGGCGCCCGGGCCGGGCGACCCCATCCGCATCCCCGGTCTGCCGGAGTTCCGCATCCCGGGCGTCCCGGGCAACTAGCCGCGATGCCCGGCCGGGTGGTCCCGGCCGGGTCACCCAGGCCCCCGCCCGCGCCGGAGTAGTCTCGAAAGCCGAAAATCCGCTACCCGACCGCGTGGTCCGCTATCCGGGTGCGGGTAGCGAATCGTGCGGGGGAGTAGCGGATTTTCGGCGGGGGTCAGGCGTGCGTCAGAACGCGGCCTCGTCCAGCTCCATGAGCTCGTTGCCGAGGCCCGCGACGATCCCGCGGGTGGCGGTGATGAGCGGGAGTTCGTTCGCCGCGAACCACCGGGCGGCCGCGATCTTCCCGGTGTAGAAGGCCTTGTCGTCGTCGGACGCGCCGTCCAGCGCGCCGAGGGCGACCTCGGCGCCCACCAGGAGCCTCCACCCCATCATGAGGTCGCCGAAGGCCATGAGCAGGCGCACCGACGCCAGGCCGACGGTGTACAGGCGCCGGGGGTCCTCCTGCGAGGCGAGCAGGTGATCGAAGCAGGTGCCGATCATCGCCTCGACGTCGGCCAGGGCGGTCGCGAGGAGCTCACGCTCGGCGGCCAGCCGGCCGTTCGAGGCGTCGTCGGCGAGGAACTGCTTGATCTGCGCGGAGACGTGACCGATGGCGGTGCCACGGTCGCGGGCGATCTTGCGGAAGAAGAAGTCCTGCGCCTGGATCGCGGTGGTGCCCTCGTAGAGGGAGTCGATCTTCGCGTCGCGGATGTACTGCTCGATCGGGTAGTCCTGCAGGAAGCCCGAACCGCCGAAGGTCTGCAGCGACTCGGTGAGCAGCTCGTACGCGCGCTCCGAGCCGACGCCCTTGACGATGGGCAGGAGCAGGTCGTTGACCCGGTGGGCGAGCTCGCCCTCCGCGCCGGAGACCCGCTGGGCGATCTCGACGTCCTGGTGGGCGGCGGTGTACATGTACACCGCGCGCAGGCCCTCGGCGAACGCCTTCTGCCGGATGAGCGCGCGACGCACGTCCGGGTGGTGCGTGATGGACACGCGGGGGGCGTTCTTGTCCGCCATCTCGGCCATGTCGCCGCCCTGGATGCGCTCCTTGGCGTACTCCAGGGCGTTGAGGTACCCGGTCGACAGGGTGGAGATGGCCTTGGTGCCGACCATCATGCGGGCGTGCTCGATCACGTCGAACATCTGGCGGATGCCCTGGTTGAGGACGTCGCCGCCGACCATCCAGCCCTTGGCCGGCACGCCGTGGCCGCCGAAGGTCACCTCACACGTGGTGGAGACCTTGATGCCCATCTTGTGCTCGACGCCGGTGACGAACACGCCGTTGCGCTCGCCCATCTCGTTCTTCTCGAAGTCGAAGTGGAACTTGGGGACGAAGAACAGCGACAGGCCCTTGGTGCCCGGTCCGGCGCCCTCGGGCCGGGCCAGGACCAGGTGGAAGATGTTCTCGAACATGTCGTCGGCGTCGGCCGAGGTGATGAACCGCTTGACGCCCTCGATGTGCCAGGTGCCGTCGTCCTGCTTGACGGCCTTGGTGCGGCCGGCGCCGACGTCGGAGCCGGCGTCCGGCTCGGTGAGCACCATGGTGGCGCCCCAGCCGCGCTCGGCGCAGGTGGCGGCCCACTTCTTCTGCTCCTCGGTGCCGTTCTCGTAGAGCACGGCGGCGAAGGACGGTCCGGCCGAGTACATGAACGCCGGCGGGTTGGCGCCGAGCATCATCTCTCCGGTGGCCCACACCATCGCGCGGGGCGCCGGCATTCCGCCGAGGTCCTCCGGCAGGCCCATGGACCAGTAGCCGGCGTCGTACCAGGCCTTGAACGACTTCTTGAAGTCCTCGGGGAGCGTGACCGAGTGGGTCTCGGGATCGAAGATCGGCGGGTTGCGGTCGGCGGAGGCGAAAGACTCCGCGACCGGGCCCTCGGAGAGGGTGGCGACCTCGCCGAGGATGCCCTTGGCGGTCTCGGTGTCCATGTCGCCGAACTCACCGGCGTCGAGTGCCTCGTTGATGCGCAGGACCTCGAACATGTTGAACTCGAGGTCGCGGACGTTGCTCTTGTAGTGACCCATCACGGTCTCCGTTCGGACTGAGGTGTCGTGGCAGTGGTGGTGCCGGTGGGAGAGGGCGTAGGTGGCAACGGGCACACCGGAACCTACTCGCCGGTAACAAGACAGATGTTAGTGCGTTCCCGGCGAGTAGTCCAAGGTGAGGATTTGCTCTTATTTCGCAGGTGGGCGCCGTCCGGCCGACCGCGCGGCGTCGAGCAGGATGGACTTCTCGGCGCGCGCGACGGTCCGCCGCGTGAGCTCCGCGTAGTCCGGGGTCACCGACACCGACGTCACGCCCTTGCGGACGAGGTGCTCGGCCATCGCCGGGTCGGTCGAGGCGGCCTGGCCGCACAGCGACACGGTGAGCCCCGATTCCTGGCAGCGGTCGATGATCTGGTCGATGAACGCCATGACCGCCGGGTCCATCGAATCGAACAGCTCCGCGCACACCTCGGAGTCCCGGTCCACGCCCAGCGTCAGCTGCGTGAGGTCGTTGGACCCGATCGAGACACCGTCGATGCCCATCGCCGCGTACTCGGGGATCCAGTGGACCACCGACGGGACCTCGGCCATGATCCAGCGCTTGAGGCCCGGGTCGCGCCCGATCGGATGGGAGTCGATGATGTCCAGGCAGGCCCGGAGCTCCCACTTGGTGCGGACGAACGGGATCATCAGGTGCAGGTTGCCGTGCTTCTGGCGCACCCGGGCCAGCGCGTCCAGTTCGAGGCGGAACAGGTCCGGCTCCTGGGTGTAGCGGTAGCAGCCGCGGTAGCCGATCATCGGGTTGCGCTCCTCCGCCTCGACCTCCCCGCCGAGCAGACCGCGGAACTCGTTGGAGCGCAGGTCGGTGGCGCGGTAGACCACGGGACGGGGGTCGAACGCGGCGGCGATCGTCGAGATCCCCGAGGCCATCCGGCCGACGTACTCCTCCTCCCGCCCCTCGGCGATGAGCCTGCGCGGGTGGACGCCGTCCAACGCGCTGGTGATGAGGAACTCCGCGCGCAGCAGGCCCACGCCGTCGACGTCCATCGCGGCCACCCGGGCGGCGGCGTCGGGCGTCGCGAGGTTGACGTACACGGCGGTGGCGGTGACCTCCCGGGTCCGCACCTCGGGGGCCCGGCCGGCGTCGGCCGGGGCCTGCTCGGCGGCGGCCTGGCGCACGGCGCCCGGGTAGACCAGGCCGGCCGTGCCGTCGACGGTGATGATCTGACCGTCGGCGATGTCCGTGGTCGCCGTCCGGGTGCCGACGATGACGGGGCGACCGAGTTCGCGGCCGACGATCGCCGCGTGGCACGTCACGCCGCCCTCGTCGGTGACGATCGCCGCCGCGCGCTTGAGGATCGGCAGCCAGTCCGGATCGGTCATCGTGGCGACCAGGATCTCGCCGGCCGCGAGGTCCGCCCCGTCGGCGAGCTCGCGCAGGACCCGCGCGCGTCCGGTCGCGATGCCGGGGCCGGCCCCCAGCCCCTCGGCGATCGGCTCGCCCTGGGAGTCCGACCCCGGCCCGTCGCCGCCCGCGCCCCCCGCCGTCGCGTCCGCGGTCAGGGTGGTGATCGGTCGGGTCTGGACGATGAAGAGCTCGCCGTCCTCGATCGCGAACTCCGTGTCCTGGGGCTTGCCGTAGTGGGCCTCCGACGCCATCGCCAGCCGGGCCACGGCGCGGACCTGCTGGTCGTCGAGGACGCGCTCGGTCTGCAGCTCCTCGGGGACCGGCACGAGCCCGTCCTCCGTCTTGCCGGCGATGATGCGCGAGACCTTGCGGCCGACGTGGGCGGTGAGGATGTCGAGGTCGGACTTGGCGACCACGTAGGTGTCGGGCTCGACCTTGCCGCCCACGACCACCTCGCCCAGGCCGTAGGCGGCCTCGATCACCACGCGGTCGATCTGCGACGTGCGGGGGTCCGCGGTGAAGGCCACGCCGGAGGTGTCGGAGCGGACCATCCGCTGCACGACGACCGCGATGGACGGCTCGTCGTGGTAGCCCGAGACCGCCCGGTAGGTCATCGCCCGCGGCGACCACAGCGAGCACCAGCACTTCCGGACCGCGTCGATCAGGGCGTCGCTGCCGATCACGTCGGTGTAGGACTCGTGGATCCCCGCGAACGAGGTGTCCCCGGCGTCCTCCGCCGGCGCGGAGCTGCGGACCGCGACGGGCACGTCCGCGCCCAGCCCCCGGTAGTGCTCGAGGATCGCCTCGCGCAGCCGGGGCGGCATCTCCACCTCGGCGACCGTCCGCGTGAGATCCTCCGACCTGGCCATGAGCTCGGCCTCGGTGAGTCCCTCCTCCGGCACCCTCTCGGCGTAGAGCCGGGCACGGACGCCGCCGGTGTCCATCGCGTCCAGGTACGCGGACTGCCCGACGGAGAACCCGGGCGGGACGGGGAATCCCGCGCCCGTCATCTCCCCGAGGTTGGCTGACTTCCCGCCGTACTCGGGCGCGTCCTCGAGTCGCAGCTCGTCGAAGTTGGTGACCCACTCAGTGTTCATTGTGTAACCCTCCGGGTGATCGGTCCGATCGGCCGGGACCGTCGATGCCCCCATGGTGCGCAGATCGGGCGGCCTCCGGTGGGATGTTCGGGCAGAATCGATTCATGGCAGACATGCAGCTCCGGGTCCCCACTCCGGCATCCGTGGCCAAAGCGGCTTTGCGCGTGGTGGAGTGGGAACTATCGGTGGCCCGGGAGATCCTGCTCGTGCCGGCGCGGGTGCTCGCGCTCCTGGACGACGTCGACGACATCGTGCGCCGGGTCCGGCGTCTGCTCGAGGAGGTCGACCGCACGGTCGGCTCGATCAACTCGATCGTCTCCGCCGCGGGAGAGACCGTCGACGGCGTGCGCGGCACGGTGGCGCGGGCGAACCTCGTCGTGGACGACGTCGCGGGCACGGTGTCGGCCGCGGACGGCATCGTCGGCCGCGTCGCCTCCACCGTGGACTCCGCGGACGGGGTGGTGGCGCGGGTCAGGTCGACCGTCGACGCGGCCGACGACGTGGTGCTCAGGGTCGACTCGACGGTCGAGACCGCGGACGGGCTGGTCACCGCGGCCGGCGGGGTGATCGGACGGATCGAACCGATCCTGGACTTCGCCGAGTCCGCCCTCGCCCCCGTGAGGCCAATCGTGGAGGCGCAGCTCGTCGACGCCGAGCTCGATCCCGGCACCGCGAGGATGGTCGCGACGCGCATCACCGAGGTGTTGGTGTGGGCGGACCGGGTGATCGCCCTGGTCGAACCGATCGCGGACGAGGTCCTGTCCTCGGTCGAGCCCGAGGAGATCAAGGCGGTCGTGAAGTTCATCGACCACCTGCCGGCGCTCGGGGACACGCTGGAGAACGACGTCATGCCGGTCCTGGCGTCCCTGGACACGGTCGCCCCAGAGGTCCATCAGATCCTCGAGGTGGCCCAGCACTGCCTCGACGCGGTTCAGGGCATCCCGGGCTTCCAGCTCCTGCGGCGGCGCGGCAACGAGAACGGCAAGTCGGGGGACGGCAGGTCGGAGATCGTCAGGTCAGGGGACTGACGGATCCGGGGCCAGGACCACACTCCCCAGCACGTGGCACGTGGCCAGGGCGAGCTGGGTGTCCAGCCTCCTGTCGCCCAGCCGTCGGCCCAGCGCGTTCTCCGCCTTGGTCAGGCGGTACTTGACCGAGTTGCGGTGCAGGAGCAGTCGCGAGGCCGTCTCGGTGTAGCTCTCCGCGGTCTCGAGGAACACCCTCGCCGTGTCGCGCTGCCTGGCGGCGTCCGCGGTGTCGTACGACAGTTCGCCCAACACCTCATGAACCCACCGTCGCGTTGCCGCGACGTCATCGGCCAGTCGGGAGATCACCGGTATCGCGTCGTCCGAGTAGGAGACCACGTGCGCGTCGGCGGCCGTGGAGACCCGCGCGACCGTGGCCGCCTGTTCGGCCTGGCCGTGCGTGACGCGGAAACCGTCGACGCCGGGATGGGGCGCGCCCAAGGCGATCCGTGCGCCGGGGGCCGCCGCCGCCATCGCCGCTGTGGTGGCAGGGTCGAGCGGGGAGGGGCGGCTCTCCGAGCCGAACCACACCTCGGCCGTGGACCGACCCGTCATCACCACGAGCGGCGCCCGGCCCACCCCCAGCAGCCGGGCAAGCTCCTCCGCCAGTGCGGAGAGCTCCCGTTCCTGGTCGGGTACGGAGGCGAAGTCGTCGATCCAGATGCGGCACCCGAGATGCACCTGGTTCAGGCGGTATCCCGTGAGCTTCTCGAACGCGGCCGGATCCACGCGCTGTCCCATCAGGATGCTGTGCACGGATGACGTGATCGAACGAGCCGTCCGGTTGTGGGACGAGCGCACCTCGTCGTCGTGCGCGGCGATGACGGTCCGGGTGATCTCGTCGACGTACTGGAACATCCACCCCGCCAGATGGTGGTAGAGCTGCAGCTTCTCGTGCGGTTCGCAGTCGATCTCCTGGACCTGGTCGAAGACGCGGGCGAGCAGATGGTCGGACCCCACGTGGTAGGCGCGGCGCAGCGCCGCGCTCGACACGTCCCGGCGGGCGAGCTCCACGGCGTACCGGGTCGCAGCGGGGAGCGGGGGGAGATCGTGGGCCTCCTCGGTGCGCGACAGGAGGTGGAAGATGACCTCCACGTTGTTCGACACGCTGGCGTGCAGTGCCGACCGCATGGTGCCGTCGTCGAGTTCGCCGATGGCGTTCTCGATCGCCGAGGTCATGCTGTCGCTCACGTCGGCTGTCCTCCTGCTCAGCCGCACCCCGATCTGGCGGGTCAGCTCCTGCAGCCGTTCGTGGTTCTGCGGGGTCGTGCTCAGCATGCGCGTCGTCCGGCCCGCGTCCGACCCCGGCGCGTGGTCCGGTGGGCTCCTTCCGTGGAGGTCATCGACTCGCCAGCGAGGACAGGGCGGACCTCGCGGCGTTCCAGCCGGCCATCCCGTGGGCGCCGGCGCCGGGGGGTGTGGCGGCCGAGCAGAGGTAGACGCCCGGCACGCCGGCGTAGTAGGGGTCGGGGGCCACGCGCGGACGGAACACCAGTTGCAGTGGCGTGTTGGCGCCGGTCACGATGTCTCCTCCCACGTAGTTGGGGTTGTACTGCTCGATCATGTGGGTCGTCCGGGTGTGGGTGTGGACTATCCGGTCGCGGAAGCC
>DIAZ01000084.1:0-2547 GCA_002415925.1 Dietzia sp. UBA5065
CGGAGGCGGG
This sequence comes from Dietzia sp. UBA5065, assembly GCA_002415925.1. Taxonomy (GTDB): domain Bacteria; phylum Actinomycetota; class Actinomycetes; order Mycobacteriales; family Mycobacteriaceae; genus Dietzia. Next base: position 11 of record DIAZ01000084.1, read on the forward strand.
TTAGACGGTGAACCCGATGGCCCGGAGCTGCTCCCGGCCGTCGTCGGTGATCATCTGCGGGCCCCACGGGGGCATCCAGACCCAGTTGAGCTCGAGGTCGTTGACGAGGTCGGCGCCGATCGTCGCGCTGCGGGCCTGGTCCTCGATCACGTCGGTCAGCGGGCACGCCGCGGAGGTGAGGGTCATGTCGACGCGGGCGATGGTCGAGCCCTCCGTCTCCCCCGGGCGCACCCAGATGTCGTAGACCAGCCCGAGGTCCACCACGTTGATCCCCAGCTCGGGGTCCACCACGTCGCGCATGGCCTCCTCGAGGTCGGCGACCAGCGCGAGATCCTCCTCCGACTGCTCGGGGCGGTTGGGGTCGGGCCGAAACTCGCCGTTGTACACGGTGCCCGCCGGGGTCTGGTCCTGCGACGGGTCGTCGACGGTGGGATCGTTGGGCGGGGTCATCTGGTCGGTCATGTCACATCACTCCTGAGGGGGTTCGGTCTGGCGCCCGAGGGCGTCCCGGTAGGCCATCCAGCCCAGCAGCGCGCATTTGACGCGCGCCGGGTAGCGGGACACGCCGGACAGCGCCACGGCGTCGTCGAGGATCTCCTCGTCGCCCTCGTGCTGCCCGCGGGAGGAGATCATCTCGTGGAACGCCTCGTAGGCCCGCAGGGACTCGGACACCGGGCGGCCGACGATCAGGTCGGCCATCATCGAGGTCGAGGCCTGGCTGATGGAACAGCCCTGCGCGTCGTAGGAGACGTCCGCCACGGTGGACTTGTCCTCCGAGAGCTGCAGCCGGAGGGTCAGCTCGTCGCCACACGTCGGGTTGACGTGGTGCACCTCGGCCCCGAAGGGCTCGCGGAGCCCGCTGTGGTGCGGGTGCCGGTAGTGGTCCAGGATCACCTCCTGGTACATCTGCTCCAACTTCACGGACGCCCACCTCCCATGCCGAAGAACTCCTGCGCCCGGCGCAGCGACCGCGCCAGGACCTCCACCTCGTCGAGCGTGTTGTACAGCGCGAACGAGGCCCGCACCGTGGACTGCACGCCGAGCCGGCGGTGCAGCGGCCACGCGCAGTGGTGCCCCACCCGCACCGCCACCCCGTCGTCGTCCAGCACCTGGCTCACGTCGTGCGCGTGGATGCCGTCCACCACAAAGGAGACGGCGCCGCCCCGCGCGACCGTGTCCGTGGGGCCGACGATCCTGATGCCGGGGATCTCGGCCAGCGCCTCCAGCGTGGCCGCGGTGAGCTCCTGCTCGTGCCGGGCGATGGTCTCCATGCCCACGGCCTCGAGGTAGCGGACCGCGGCGGCCAGCCCCACGGCCTGGGACACCATCGGCACGCCGGCCTCGAACCGCTGCGGGGGATCCGCGTAGGTGGACGCCTCCATGGTCACGGTCGCGATCATGGACCCCCCGGTGAGCACCGGGGGCATGGCGAGCAGGAGGTCACGACGCCCGTAGAGGACGCCGATCCCCGTGGGGCCGAGCATCTTGTGGCCCGAGAACGCGGCAAAGTCGACGCCCAGCCCGCGGAAGTCCACCGCCAGGTGCGGGACCGACTGGCAGGCGTCCAGCACGACCAGCGCGCCCACCGCGCGGGCGGCGTCCACCACCCGCGCCACGTCCGTCACCGCGCCGGTGACGTTGGACTGGTGGGTCAGCGCGATGACCTTGACCGCGTCGGTGAGCTCGAGCGAGTCGAGGTCGATGCGGCCCTCGTCGGTGATCCCGTACCAGCGCAGGGTGGCCCCGGTGCGCCGGCACAGCTCCTGCCACGGCACCAGGTTGGCGTGGTGCTCGAGCTCGCTGATCACGACCTCGTCCCCGGGCCCGACGGCGTACTCGCCGAAGCGCTCGTCGCCGAGCGCGAAGGCGACCAGGTTGAGGGCCTCGGTGGCGTTCTTGGTGAAGACCAGCTCGTCGACCCCGGCCCCCACGAACCGCGCGATGTCCGCCCGTGCGCCCTCGTAGGCGTCCGTCGCCTCCTCGGCGAGCTGGTGCGCCCCCCGGTGGACGGCGGCGTTGGAGTGCAGCAGGAAGTCGCGCTCCGCGTCGAGTACCGGCAGCGGCCGTTGCGAGGTGGCCCCCGAGTCCAGGTAGACCAGGGGCTTGCCGTCACGGACCGTCCGCTGCAGGATCGGGAAATCCGAGCGGATGGCGGTGAGGTCGAGGGTCGAGGTCATGTTCTCCCAGCCGTCTGATCAGGCGTTCGTGTGCTCGAGGTACTTCTCGTACCCGTGGGCCTCGAGCTCGTCGGCCAGCTCGGCGCCGCCGGACGCGGCGATCCGGCCGTCCACAAAGACGTGGACCCGGTCGGGCGTGATGTACCGCAGGATCCGCGTGTAGTGCGTGATGAGCAGGATCCCGCCGTTCTCCTCGGCCTTGTAGCGGTTGACGCCCTCCGACACCACGCGGAGCGCGTCCACGTCCAGGCCGGAGTCCGTCTCGTCCAGCACGGCGATCCTGGGCTTGAGCAGGTCCAGCTGGAGGATCTCGTGGCGCTTCTTCTCGCCGCCGGAGAAGCCCTCGTTGACGCTGCGCTC
>DIAZ01000084.1:2648-5470 GCA_002415925.1 Dietzia sp. UBA5065
AGCCCTCGTTGACGCTGCGCTCGGAGAAGGCCGGGTCGAAGTCGAGGTCGGCCATGGCCTCCTTGACCTCCTTGACCCAGTGCCGCAGCTTGGGCGCCTCGCCCCGCACGGCGGTGGCCGCGGTGCGCAGGAAGTTGGCGGTGGAGACACCGGGGATCTCGGTGGGGTACTGCATGGCCAGGAACAGGCCGGCGCGGGCCCGCTCGTCGACCTCCATGGACAGGACGTCCTCGCCGTCGAGGGTGACGGTGCCGCCGGTGACCTCGTACTTGGGGTGGCCGGCGATCACGTAGGCGAGGGTCGACTTGCCCGAGCCGTTGGGGCCCATGATGGCGTGGGTCTGGCCCGACTCGATGGTCAGGTCGACGCCCTTGAGGATGTCGACGGTCTCGGCGGAGGCGTCGGTCGCGGCGACGCGGGCGGTGAGGCCCTTGATCTCGAGGATGGTCATTGTTGTGCTCGCATTCCTTCTGAAGTCTTCTGGGGTGGTCTCTGGGTGAGGGCCGCGGTCAGATGCCGGAGGACTGCAGCTCGAGCTCGACGGCCTCGGTGATCCGCTCGCGGACCTCGGGCACGCCGATGCGGTTGATCACCTCGCCGAAGAACCCACGGACCACCAGGCGCCGGGCGACGTCCTCGGGGATGCCGCGGGACATGAGGTAGAACAGGTGCTCCTCGTCAAAGCGGCCGACGGCGCTGGCGTGCCCGGCGCCGGCGATCTCCCCGGTCTCGATCTCCAGGTTCGGCACGGAGTCCGCGCGCGCGCCGTCGGTGAGGACGAGGTTCCGGTTCATCTCGTAGGTGTCGGTGCCCTCGGCGGCCGCCCGGATGAGGACGTCGCCGACCCACACGGTGTGGGCGTCCGGCAGGGCGGAGGTGGCGTCGCCCTGCAGCGCGCCCTTGTAGAGGATCCGGGACGTGCAATGCGGCACCGAGTGGTCCACCAGGAGCCGGTGCTCGATGTGCTGGCCGTCGTCCGCGTAGTACAGGCCGTTGATCGTGACCGTTCCGCCTGGTGCAGTGAAGCCCGCGAATGGCGCGATCCGCACCACCTCTCCGCCGAACGTCACGGCGGTGTAGGTGAGGGTCGCGTCCCGGCCGACCTGCAGGTGGTGGTTGGCCAGGTGGAGGGCGTCGTCGTCCCAGTCCTGGATGAGGATCACCTCGAGGTGGGCGGAGTCGCCGACGATCAGCTCGACGTTCTCCGAGATCGTCCCGCCGCCGCGCTGGTCCACCACGACCGTGGCGTCGGCGAACGGCTCCAGGCGGATCTGCGAGTGGCCGTAGGCGAGCCGTCCCTCCCCCGGCCCGTCGACCGTGACGTAGACCGGCTCGCCGAGGACGGTCTCCTTGGCCACGGTGAGGACCGTGACCTCCTCGACGGAGGTGTAGGCCTGGGCGGCGGCCCGGTCGCGCGGGGCGCCGGCCTCCCCGACCCGCGGGTCGGCGGTGGTGACGGTCTCGATCGTCAGCCCGTCGCGGTCGGCCACGGAGACCAGCAGCCTCCCGGTGGCGGTGACGTTGGATCCGTCGTGGACCCCCCGCAGCCGCTTGAGCGGGGTGAAGCGCCAGATCTCGTCCTTGTGGCTGGGGACCTCGAAGGCGTTCACGTCGAACGACGAGAACTGGTCGCCCTTGGTGGCGTCCACGGGGATGCCGTAGCGGTCCGTCACCGGCGTCGGGCCGGATCCTGTGGCGGGTGTCGTGGTGTCGGTCATGGCGGTCAGCCCACCGATCCTTCCATCTGGAGTTCGATCAGTCGGTTGAGCTCGAGGGCGTACTCCATGGGGAGCTCCTTGGCGATCGGCTCGACGAATCCTCGGACGATCATCGCCATGGCCTCGTCCTGGGCCAGCCCGCGGCTCATGAGGTAGAACAGCTGGTCCTGGCTCACCTTGGAGACCGTGGCCTCGTGCCCCAGGGTCACGTCGTCCTCGCGGATGTCGATGTAGGGGTAGGTGTCGGAGCGGCTGATGTTGTCCACGAGGAGCGCGTCGCACTCGACGTTGGACTTGGAGCCCTTGGCGCCGGCGTTGATCTGGACCAGCCCGCGGTACGCGGACCGCCCTCCCCCTCGTGCCACCGACTTGGAGACGATGTTCGAGGACGTGTTGGGCGCCAGGTGCAGCATCTTGGAGCCGGTGTCCTGGTGCTGGCCCTCGCCGGCGAACGCCACGGAGAGCACCTCGCCCTTGGCGTACTCGCCGGTGAGCCACACGGCGGGGTACTTCATCGTCACCTTGGACCCGATGTTGCCGTCGATCCACTCCATGGTGGCGCCCTCCTCGGCGCGGGCGCGCTTGGTGACGAGGTTGTAGACGTTGTTCGACCAGTTCTGGATGGTCGTGTAGCGGCAGCGGCCGCCCTTCTTCACCACGATCTCGACCACGGCCGAGTGCAGCGAGTCCGACTTGTAGATCGGCGCGGTGCAGCCCTCGACGTAGTGCACGTAGGCGCCCTCGTCGACGATGATGAGCGTCCGCTCGAACTGGCCCATGTTCTCCGTGTTGATGCGGAAGTAGGCCTGCAGCGGGATGTCCACCTGGACGCCCGGCGGGACGTAGATGAACGAGCCTCCCGACCACACGGCGGTGTTGAGCGCGGAGAATTTGTTGTCACCCGCCGGGATCACCGAGCCGAAGTACTCCTCGAAGTACTCCGGGTGCTCCTTGAGCGCGGTGTCGGTGTCCATGAAGATGACGCCCTGGCTCTCCAGGTCCTCGCGGATCTGGTGATAGACCACCTCGGACTCGTACTGCGCGGCCACACCGGCCACCAGGCGCTGCTTCTCGGCCTCGGGGATGCCAAGCCGGTCGTAGGTG